>JANXZZ010000254.1 GCA_025355245.1 Pseudomonadota bacterium
GCCGTCCTTAGTCGTCAGGGCCGCTCCGGCGGACCGCAGTCGGTCGGAAGCGTCCGGTTTGTACCCCATCCATTCTTCGCCGCGGATTATCCTGTCACGCGGTCGACGGTAGACTTCCGGTAGACGTCAACGCCGAACAGACGCTGGATTTCTCTGCAGAAACATGCGGGATCTTGAGTCAGGACGCTGCTAACCGTGTGACTTCCTGAAAGAACCCTCGGTGTAGCTTCGACTACGCCTTCTCCCCCACCTGTAACTCCGCGACTTTGAAGGGCACCCCACAGCCTCCAATCCCGCAGTACCCGTTCGGATTCTTCGCCAGATATTGCTGGTGATACTCCTCGGCGTAGAAAAAGACCGGCGCCGGCGTGATCTCGGTCGTGGACGCAGCGTGCCCCGCGGCGCGAAGCGACTGGTCATACGCCGACTTCGACGCTTCGGCCAATTTCAGCTGCTGCGCCGATGAGGCGTAGATCGCGGAGCGGTACTGCGTGCCAATGTCGTTTCCCTGGCGCATGCCCTGCGTGGGGTCGTGCGATTCCCAGAAGACCTTGAGAAGCTCGCTGTAGCTAACTTCGGCTGGGTCGAAGACCACCTGCACGACTTCCGCATGTCCGGTACGTCCGGAGCAAACCTCTTCGTACGAAGGATTAGGCGTGAATCCGCCGGCGTATCCGACCGCCGTCGAATAGACTCCGTCGACCTGCCAGAAGCGTCGCTCCGCGCCCCAGAAGCAACCAAGCCCGAACACCGCGAGCTCGAGCCCCGGCGCGAAGGGCGGCACGATGTGATTGCCGTTGACGAAGTGTCTGACTGGAACCCGGATAGCCTCCGCACGTCCCGGCAGGGCTTCCTCCCGCGCCGGCATCATCGTTTTGCGGTTCTGAAAGAGACCCATGTGAACCTCCCGGCTGGAGACGGAATTGTAAAGGATTCGTGCGCGCTTGCCGGCCGGCGTCCGTCGCGTATCCTGCCCGCTGGGGTGGAGCGGCAGACATGATTTCCGGCATTGAGTGCGTGACGCTGGGTGTTCGCGATCTGGAGGCGAGCCTCGGCTTGTTCAAGGACGTCTGCGGATTCACCGTCGAATCCGATACGCGGGCTTCCGTGAGCCTCCTATCGTTTTGGGGACTGCCGCCCTACGAGGACGTCCGGCTGGTGGAGCTGTCCTGCGACGGCTACGCCTTTGGACGGGTCCGGCTCGCGGTGTTCCCCGAGCGTCTCCAGCAAACCACCCGCCGCGATCACGGCGCCGGCGCCCTCGACCGACCCACGGACGTGGGGCCGAAGGCCCTCGATCTATACGTCGCCGCACCGCTCTCGGCCGCGATCAGCGTGCTCGAAGCGGCCGGCTGCGCGCTCCGGGCGGGGCCCATTCGCTTCACGGTCCGCCATTCGGACACTGAAGAGGCGATGTTGACCGGTCCCGGGGAAGCCCCGGTCCTGCTCATGGTGGGCCACCGGCACCCGAAGCGGGCCCAGCGCGCGGTGCCAAGTCCGGGCAGGACCGGCGAAGTCGCGACGGTTTCGGTGATCGTCGCAGACCTCGTCGCGACCCGACGCTTCTACGTCGAGGGGCTCGGCCTTCGGGCCGATGACATCGACGATGAGCTTGCCGCGGAGGAGCGGGTGCGGGCCTGCCGGCTGTTCGGCGTTGCCGAAGACACGCGCGTATCGATGGTGCTTTTCCGCGATCCGGCGCAGCCGAGCGGCAAGGTGCTCGCGGTGCATTTTCACGACCGGACGACGGGCGAGCTGGCCGCGCCGATGCGACCGGGAAACGTGGGGGTCAGCCTCTTCAGCACGCGCTGCGCGAATCTGGAGGCATTGCGGGAACGCCTGCAGGGTGCCGGGCTCGCCGCGCACCTACCGATTCTTCACGTTGCGCTCGGCGACGGGATGCCCGCCCGCGTGATGCTGAGCCGCGGTCCCAACGGAGAGTTGTTCGAGTTCATCGAGCGATGAGCCCGATCGAACGACGCGACTCGCTCGCGGCGTTCCCACGTCCGCGCGTCAGGGCTTCGGCGGATTCGCCGGCGGAGTGTCCGTCGCGACCGGCGACGAATACGGATCGAACGCCGGAGTCGCCTGCGAGGCCGCGCGCCGCTGCGCCTCCTCGTGCTCCCTTCGGAGCGTCCGCTGGCGCTCAAACTCTGCGGCGCGATCTTCCTTCAGCTTCTCGTCCTCGACGCCGCCGATCCGGTCCAGCGCGCGGCGAGCGTGCGCGCACTCGACGTCGGTGAACTTGGCCTTCTTGTCAGCCTCGCAACGAGCCATCAGCCCCTGCAGGACCGCCGGATCTTCGGCGAGGTCGTTGACAGTTCGTGGCGGCGGTTCGTGTCCGCCGCAACCGACGACCGCGAAAGCCGCGAGCAGACTCGCGATCCGTTTCATGCTATCCAATCCTTCGGGGGCCGGATCGAAGCGAGCCGGCCTGAGGCCCAATGGTAGGTAAATCACCCCGGTCCCGGCTACCTTCCGCATGTGACGGGCGTCACGGAACCGCGAGCCAGCGCTTGTGTCGGCGCGTCGAATGGAGCACTGCGCCTCGAAAGAAGCCGCGCCGGCCGGGACCCCTCGCCTCGGCGCCAAGCGCTCGATCGCCCTGGTGTTCGCGCCCGCGCCCCTTCCCCCGCGTGCGCCGATTCGTTACCGTCCGGTGCAGCGGAGGGGTCGCATGAACATTGCCAACGAACAGAATCTAAACGGCGGACCGACTCCCACGGTGCGACCGTTCGGTATCCGCGTGAAATTGCCTGCCGGGGACCCGTTTCGCCGCTTGCTGGGCGATGACTGGCAGAAGCTTCATTGGTACCCGACCGCGCGCGAGCGCGACGCGGCGCTGATCGACATGGCGCGCCGGCACGACTTCTCGCGTATCGGGGACGAGCCCGCGCTGCTGTTCGAGAAGATCGAGCGCCTGGCCGAGAGCCGCGCCCGCTAGCCCGTCCGCAACCGCCGGCGCGCCGCCCGCGGCACCTGCTGCGTGATGCAATGGATGTTGCCGCCGCCGAGCAGGATCTCGCGCGCCGGGACGCCGACGACCTTGCGGCCCGGGAAAGCGCGCTTGAGCACGGCGCCGGCGGCCGCGTCGCGCCGCCGATCCAGCAGCGGCATCACCACCTGGCGATTGGCGATGTAGAAGTTCGCATACGAGCCCGCCAGGCGTTGGCCGGGTAGACGCGGCGCGGCGCTCGAGCCATCGCTGCCGGCGGCCTCGTCGTCCGTCATGTAGAGCGGCCCCGGCTGAACCAGCCGGTGAATCTTGAGGCGCCGCCCACGCGCATCGCGCGCGCTCTTAAGCCGCTCGTAGGCGTCGTTCGATCTCGCGTACTGCGGATCCCGCCGATCGTTGGTCCACGTCAGGCACACTTCGCCGGGCGCCGAGAAGCAGCACAGGTTATCGACGTGGCCGTCGGTCTCGTCGTGGATGACTCCCTGGCCGAGCCAAATGATGGTCTCGATGCCGAGGTACGCGGCGAGCAGCTTCTCGAGCTGCGCGCGCGAGCGCCCGGGATTCCGGTTGGGGTTCAGCAAGCACTCTTCGGTCGTGATCAGCGTGCCCTGCCCGTCGACGTGGATCGAACCGCCCTCGAGCACGAAAGGCGCGAGGTAGCGATCGGTGCGCTCGGCCTCGCATACTTTGCCCGCGACGGCGGCGTCGAGATCCCAGGGGAAGTACAGACCCTTGTCGAGTCCACCCCAGGCGTTGAACTCCCAGTCGACCGCCCGGCGCCGGCCGCGCCGGTCCACGACGAAGGTGGGGCCAACGTCGCGCATCCACGCGTCGTCGCTCGACATTTCGAGAACGCGCACCCGCGCCGGCAGGCGGGCGCGGGCATTGCGAAACTGGCGCGCCGAAACCGCAACGGTCACGGGCTCCGTTGCCGCGACCGCGGTCGCAACCGCCGTGAACGCCGCCTGCGCGGGCTTGGCGCCGAGTCGCCAGTTGTCGGTACGCTCGGGCCAGAGCAGCCAGCAACCGTCGTGCGCGGCAAATTCCGCCGGCATGTGGAACCCATCGGTGGCAGGGCGGGACTTGAGCGTGGCGGACATGGGACCTCCGCGCGCAAGTCTAGCAGCCGCGCGCGGCGCCCTCAGGTGAGCGCGAGCGTCCCCAGCGCGATCGCGGCACCGAGCAAGCCGCCAGCGATCACGTCACTCGGATAGTGGAGTCCAAGCACCACGCGGGACGCGGCGATGAGCGCTGCAAACGGGATCAGCACCCAGCCGAGCCAGGGGAAATACGCGACCGCGAGCCACGTGAAGCACACCGCGTGCAGCGTGTGCCCCGACGGGAAGCTGTAGCGGTCGAGCGGTCGCGTGCCCGGACGGATGCGCGCGAAGGTGATGTACGGGCGCTCCCGCACCAGTCGCGATTTGAGGACCTTGTAGAGCATCCAGCCGAAGGCGCCCGCGGCGGCCATGCTTGCGGCGGGACGAATCCCTGCTTCCCCGTACCGGAGCGGAATGGCCAGCAGGAGGAGATACCAGAAGATGCCATCGCCGAGGCGGCTAACGACGCCGAAGGCCTCGCGCACCGAATCGCGACGGCAGCCGCGATTGAGGCGTTCGCAGAGCCGAAACTCGAACGCGTCGACGCGCGTGAAGAAACGGGACTCCGGGCGAGCGAGCATGCTTCGGCTCCCAGTGGCACCTGAAGAAGCGAGTGATGCAAGGCTGAGCCTCAAATGGGTCCGTGCGGTGAATCGGGTGTGACTGATTTATGAAAATCAGGGGTTTACGCTCGAAATTTGAACTGGATCACACCTGCACCGGGCCGCCCGACCTGCCGTAGCAGCGGTCGGGGTCGACGTCGACCGCGTCGCGGGCCACACGCCGGTTGGGCGCGGCGGCTCGCCGAACGCGCGCCGCAGCGTGCATCGAGCAAACGCACGAGCACGTCGCGCCACGCCCGCGACCGAGCGGCATTTTGTTGCCGCCCTCGGCCCGCGGGACGAGCCAATCCCTTGTGATAACATAATTTTTTACGTATGCGGTCGCGTCGCCGCGTACCTTGGGAGCAGACTCGGATGGCGACAACGACACTTACGCCCCCGGCCGGTGGCCAGAAAATCACGATCCGGGACGGGCAGCTCTTCGTGCCTGACCAGCCGATCGTGCCCTTCATCGAAGGCGACGGCACCGGCCCGGACATCTGGCGCGCCAGCGTCCGCGTGTTCGACGCCGCCGTCGCGAAGGTCTACGGCGGTCGCCGCAAGATCCACTGGATGGAGGTCTATGCGGGCGAGAAGGCGAACAAGCTGCTGAACACTTGGCTGCCCGACGAGACGGTCGCGGCGTGCCGCGAGTACCTCGTGTCCATCAAGGGGCCGCTGACGACGCCGATCGGCGGTGGCATCCGCTCGCTCAACGTGGCGCTGCGCCAGCTGCTCGACCTCTACGTTTGCCTGCGACCGGTGCGCTGGTTCAAGGGCGTGCCGTCACCGGTCCGCGCGCCCGAAAAAGTCGACATGGTGATCTTCCGCGAGAACACCGAGGACATCTACGCCGGCATCGAGTTCGAGGCGGGCACGGCCGACAACAAGAAGTTCCTCGAGCTGTTCAACCAGGCGTTCCCGAAGCAGTACAGCAAGATCCGCTTCCCGGCGACCTCCGGCATCGGCATCAAGGCCGTCTCGCAGGAAGGCACCGAGCGGCTGTTCCGCGCGGCCATCAAGTACGCGGTCGAGAACAAGCGCAAGTCCGTGACGATCGTGCACAAGGGCAACATCATGAAGTTCACGGAAGGCGCCTTCCGTAACTGGTGCTACGCCCTCGCCGAGCGCGAATTCGCCACCACCACCTACACCTGGGAGCAGTGGGAACGCACCAAGGCAGCGAGCGGCGAGAAGGCCGCAAATGCCGAGCAGGACGCGGCCAAGAAGGCCGGCAAGGTCATCATCAAGGACGCGATCGCCGACATCACGCTGCAGCAGGTGCTGACGCGTCCGGACGAGTTCGACGTGATCGCTACCATGAACCTGAACGGCGACTACCTCTCCGACGCGCTCGCCGCGCAGGTCGGCGGCATTGGCATCGCACCCGGCGGCAACGTGAACTACGTGACCGGCCACGCGGTGTTCGAGGCGACCCACGGCACCGCGCCCAAGTACGCGAATCTAGACAAGGTGAACCCGGGCTCGGTGATCCTGTCGGGTGAGATGATGTTGCGCTACATGGGCTGGACCGAGGCTGCCGATGCGATCATCACGGCGATGGATCGCGCGATCGCCGCCAAGACCGTGACCTACGACTTCGCCCGCCTGATGGAAGGCGCGCGCGAGGTCAAGTGCAGTGAATTCGGCGACGAACTGATCAAGCACCTCTAAGACCGCGGTGGAACACGGCGCGCCGGCGGATCCAACGCTCGCGCGCGAGTGCGCCGCCGACGCCGTCGCCGCGTTCGAGCGCTACAACGCTGACTTCCGCGCGATCACCCGTCGCGCGCCGGCGCGCTTCGAGGAGCGCGACTGGCAGGGCAGCCAGCGCGACGCGGTAGAGCGCATCGAGCTCTACAGCCGCCACGTCGAACGCACCGTCGCGGGTCTCAGGCTCCGGCTCGGCGACGAATCCGTCGACCGCGCGTTGTGGGGCGCGATCAAGGACGCGTTCACCGACTTCATCGCGGCGCTCGCCGACGCCGAGTTCCGCAAGACCTTCTTCAATTCCCTGACGCGGACCTTCTTCGGCACCATCGGCGTGTCGCCCGAAATCGAGTTCGTCGCGCTCGATCTCGACCCGCTCGCGCGCGTCGCCGAATACGACTTCATGACGAGCTACGCGAACCGCGGGTCGCTGCGGCTGCTGTTCGAAGAGGTGCTGGCATCGTTCCGCTGCAAGGCGCCGTGGCGCGACTTCGACCGCAGCACGCAGCACGTCGCCGAGGAAGTCGAGCGCCACGTCGCGACACTCGGCGAGCGACGCGACGCCACGCGCGTCGAGATGATCCGCCCTGCCTTCTACCAGATGACGCGCGCCTACCTGGTCGGCAGGGTGGTCGGCAGGGACTGGCACGCGCCGCTCGTCATCGCGCTCAAGAACACCGAACGCGGCGTGCTGGTCGATACGGTCATGACCAACGATGCGGACATCTCGATCCTGTTCAGCTTCACGCGATCGTATTTCCACGTCGACCTCGAGCGGGTCGGCAAGGCGGTACTGTTCCTGAAGCAGCTGATGCCGCGCAAGCCCGTCAGCGAGATCTTCACCGTCATCGGGCGCGCCAAGCAGGGCAAGACCGAGCGCTATCGGGAGCTGTTCCGGCACCTGCAGAGCGCGACCGACCGGTTCGTGCTGGCGCCGGGCGAGCGCGGCCTCGTGATGGTCGTGTTCACGCTGCCCTCCTTCGACGTCGTCTTCAAGCTGATCCGCGATCATTTCCCGGTGCAGAAGAACATCGTGCGCGCGGACGTGCAGCGCAAGTACGATTTCGTGTTCAAGCACGACCGCGCGGGACGGCTGGTGGACGCGCAGGAGTTCAAGCGCCTGCGCTTTCCCCGCCGCCTGTTCGACGCGGTGCTGCTAAACGAGCTCCTTACCGAGACCGCCGGCACCGTCCATGCGGACGGCGATGACCTCATCATCGACCACTGCTACATCGAGCGCCGCATGACGCCGCTCAACATCTACCAGCGCGAGGCGAGCCCCGAGGATGCCGCTCTGGCCGTCCTCGAGTACGGGCAGGCGATCCGCGACCTCGCCTACACGAATATCTTCGCGGGCGACCTGCTGCTCAAGAACTTCGGCGTCACGCGCAACCGACGCGTGATCTTCTACGACTACGACGAGCTGTGCCTCGTGACCGACTGCCGGTTCCTGGAACTGCCCACCGCCTCGTCCGACGAGGACGAGATGCGCGGCGAGACCTGGTACTACGTCGCCGACAACGACGTGTTCCCGGAGACATTCATCAACTTCCTCGGCTTCAACGAGGAGCTCACGGCCGTGTTCTTGAAGGCGCACGGCGAGATCCTGACGGCAGAATGGTGGCGCGGCGTGCAGGAGCGCATCCGCCTGAACGACGTGATCGAAGTACTGCCCTACGGGGCGCACCGCGTGCGGGTCGCCAGCAGCGCCTAGGGATATGCCGCGACCCGGCGTCAGCTGAACGCCGCAGCGAGCGCTGCACACAGGTCCGCGATCAGGTCCTCCGGATCCTCGAGCCCGATCGACAGGCGCGCCGTCGTCGGCGTGACCCCCGAGAGCTGGCGCAGCTCGGCGCTCAGCCCGCGCGGCTGTTGCAGCTGCGGCGGCACGATCAGCGAGTCGCCCGAGCCCATGCTGGCCGCGATCGCGAAGAGCTCGAGCGAATCGGCGAACACGCGGCTCTGCTCCGGCGTACCCGTGAGGTCGATGGTGACAATGGTCCCGAAATCCTGCAGCTGCGATGCGGCGAGCGCGTGCGCAGGGTGTGATGGCAGGCCCGGGTAATGCACGCGGCTGATGCGCGGATCCGCCGACAGGAGCGTCGCGATGCGCGCGGCGGTTGCGCACTGCGCCTGACGGCGCAGCGGGTAGGTCTTGAGGCCGCGCTGGATAAGGAACGCCGCGTGCGGATCGAGCACGGGCCCGAGCGCTGTCGCCTGCGCGCGCACCTCCCGGAGCAGCGCCTGCTCGCCGATGATCGCACCGCCCATCACATCGCCATGCCCGCTCGCGTACTTCGTCAGGCTGTGCACGTACAGGTCGATCGGGTACTGGGAGTGGGCTTCGAGGCCCGCGAAGGTATTGTCGAGAACGGTCAACGCGCCGTGGCGCTTGGCCGCGTTCGTGAGATGGGCGATGTCGACGATCTTGAGCATCGGGTTGGTGGGCGACTCGAACCACACGAGCCGGGTGGGCCTTTCCGCCAGTACGCGCTCGATGCCGCGGAGGTCCTCGACCGACAACATCGTATGCTCGACCCCGAAGCGCGCGAGCGTACGCACGATGAGCCCGCGGCTTGGTCCGTAGGTCTCCGCGAAGCACAGCAGGTGATCGCCGTGCGAAAGGAGCGCCAGGAGCGTGACCGCGACCGCCGCGACGCCCGATCCCACCGCGACGCAGGCGTCGCGGCCCTGCAGCTCCGCGAGCAGCAGTTCGAGGTCATGGACCGTCGGGTTGCCGTGGCGGCTGTAGTGGAATCCCTCTCCCCGGTCGGTCCACACGCGCTCGGTCTCGGCGAGGTCTCCGAGTTCGAACTTGACCGACTGGAAGATCGGCGCGACCAGGGCGCGATTGCCGGGCGCGAGCGCCGTCTGGGGTGGGTGATTAACCCGGGTACGTGTCTTCACGATTCTGCTCTCCTGCCTGCCGGCGCGACGGCGCGCGGCGCCGCGAACGTGCATTCAATCACAGCGCCACCGGGGTCGGCCATGCGTCCATTGAATTGACCCGCCTGGCCCGACACAATGCCGCAACAATCTGGAGGCTGGCATGGATTTCAGACTGAGCGAGGATCACCTGCTGATCCAGGCGGCCGCACGGGATTTCGCGCAGCAGGAGATCGCCCCGAGCGCGCAGGCATTCGACCTGAGCGGCGAGTTTCCGAGCGCCAACATCGCCAAGGCCGGCGAGCTCGGCTTCATGGGCGTCGAGGTCCCGGAGGCATACGGCGGCGCCGGCCTCGACACGCTCAGCTTCGTCGTGATGCTCGAGGAAATCGCCGCCGCCGACGCCGCGCATTCTACGATCATCTCGGTCAACAACTCGCTCTACTGCAACGGCATCCTGCAATTCGGCACGGAGGCGCAGAAAATACAGTTCGTTCTGCCCATCGCCTCCGGGAAAGCCGTCGGCTGCTACGGGCTCACCGAGCCGCAGTCGGGCTCCGACGCCGGCAATTCGCGCACCCGCGCGGTGCTTGCCGCGGACGGGTCCCACTACGTGATCAACGGCAAGAAGTCGTGGATCACCTCGGGGCCGGTCGCCGACTTCATGCTGCTGTTCGCGACCGTCGATCCGTCGCGCGGCGCCAAGGGTGTCAGCGCTTTTCTCGTCGATACCCATCAGCCCGGTCTCATCCGCGGTAGGTCGGAGCCGAAGCTCGGCATTCGCGCCTCCGCGACCTGCGAGATCGAATTCGCCGACTATCGCCTGCCGGTCGCAAACCGCCTCGGCGAGGAAGGCCAGGGATTCCTGATCGCGATGACCGTCCTCGACGCGGGTCGCATCGGCATTGCCGCGCAATCGGTCGGCATCGCGCGCGCGGCCTACGATGCCGCGGTCGACTACGCGCGGGAGCGCAAGGCCTTCGGCGCGCGGATCGGCACCTTCCAGATGATCCAGCTCAAAATCGCCGACATGAAGTGCCGGCTCGACGCGGCGCGCCTGCTCACCTATCGCGCCGCGTGGAATAAACTCGAGGCGCGCAAGGCGGGCCTCAGGAACACCACCGAAGCATCCGTCGCGAAGCTGTTCGCCTCGGAGACCGCCATGTTCTGCACCCACCAGGCACTGCAGATCCACGGCGGCATGGGCTACAGCAAGGACCTTCCGCTCGAGCGCTACTTCCGCGACGCGAAGATCACCGAGATCTACGAGGGGACGAGCGAGATCCAGCGCATGGTCATCGCCCGCCAGGAAACCGGCTTGCGCTGATCAGAAGCCGTCGATGAGCGCGCGCACGTGCTCGACCTGGGCACAGAGCGCGACGATTTCGGCGCGTCCGAAGCCGAGATGAACGGCGGCCGGATCGGCCGCGAGGCTGTCAATGGCGAGTTCACCTGAATTCGCCGCCATGTGATCGGCGAGCTCGTGTGCAAGACGCACGACCGCGCAGGCTTCTCGGCCCTCAACGGCGTCGGCCCAGACGCGCCAGTCGCGCACCACGGCGACGACGTTCTCGGGCAGGTGCCAGCTCGCCGCCAGCTGCGAGCCGACCTCTACGTGGAATTCGGCGATCAGGCTGTCGAACTCGGCGTCCGTCAGCGGCGTCGCGGTGCGCTTGGAAACTTCGACGATCGCCTGCACGCAGGCCGGCTTGCCGATCTCGTGAAGCAGTCCGCTCAGGTAGCTCGCGTCGGCCTTGGAGCCCAGGCCCTCGGCGACCACCCGCGCCCAGAGCGCGGTCGCGACCGCGTGCCGCCACATCGAGCGCACGCGGGCCTTCTGGCCCGGAACGTTCAGCAGCTTGCCCTGCACGGCAACCGTGAAGGCGATGTCGGATATGACGGCCATGCCGAGCCAGCTGATCGCCTGTTGCAGCGACTCGATGCGGTGGCGCGGCTGGTTGATCGCAGAGGTCGCGACCCGCATGACATGGGCGGCGAGCGACTGATCGGCCATGATGAGCCGCGCGAGCGCCGCGGAATCGGTGTCGGGGCTGCCGGCAACTGCCACGACGCGTGCCGCGACCTCCGGAAGCACCGGCAGATGCAGTTCGCCGCGCTTGATCAGCGCGTCGAACAGGCTCCGGACGAACTCCAGATTGTCAGCTCCGGCCAGTCGGCGCACGCGTTCCGTCGGCAACACCAGTCTCCGCGGGGATCTCCCCCTCACCGGCGTAACGGCAGTGCAGCGAAAATCTTAAGGGCTCGGTCCCGTCGCCGCAGCCATCAGATGCGGGCCAGGCGTTCGGCTGCCTGCACCAGGGTCGCATCCTCTTTCGCGAAGCACAGCCGCACCAGGCGCTCCCCCGGGGGCGGAGCCGCACAGAACGGCGACACCGGTATCGCGACAACGCCGTGGCGGCGCACGAGCTCGAGCGCGAACTCCGTATCGGGCAGGTCCGAGAGCGCCGAGTAGTCGACCAACTGGAAATAGGTCGAGCGCGCGGGCGCGAGCGTGAGGCGCGACGGTCGCAGCAGCGCGACCAGGCGGTCGCGTTTCTGCTGGTAGAAACCGGGCAGCTCCGCTTCCCATTCTGGGTGCGCGATCATGAAGTCGGCGATGGCGTACTGGAGCACGCTCGCGGTCGCGAAGGTCACGAACTGGTGGAGCTTGCGCACTTCTGCGGTGAGCGCGGGCGGCGCGATGGTGTAGCCAACCTTCCAGCCCGTAGCGTGATAGGTCTTGCCGAACGACGACACGACGACGCCGCGTTCCCGCAGTTCCGGGTGCGCGTTGATGCTGGCGTGCGGCCGGCCGTCGAACACCATGTGCTCATAGACTTCATCGGCGACGACAAACGCGCGCGTCGGGCGCAGCAGCGTCGCCAGGTGATCGAGATCCGCGGCGTCGAGGCAGGCGCCGGTGGGATTGTGGGGACTGTTGACCATCAGGAGACGGGTGCGGTCGCTGAGCGCGGCGGCGAGGCACTCCCAGTCGATGCCAAATCCAGGCCGCGCGAGCGCGACTCGCCGTGTCCGGCCGCCGGCGAGCTCGACGATCGGCTGGTAGCTGTCGTAGGCGGGGTCGAGCAGCACGACCTCATCGCCCGGGTGCACGAGCGCGAGAATCGAGGTCGTGAGCGCATCGGTGCCGCCGCTCGTGACGGTGATCTCGCTGTCCGGGGAAGCCCGGCGCCCGTAGAGGCGCAGCGCCTTCGCCGCGATCGCCTCGCGCAACGCCACGACCCCGGCCATCGGCGCGTACTGGTTGTGCTTCGCCCCCATGTGGTAGCTGACGCGCTCGCAAAGCTCGGGCGGGGGCTCGAAGTCCGGGAAGCCCTGCCCGGTGTTGACGGCCCGGTGCTCGAGCGCGAGCTGCGACATCACCGTGAAGATCGTGGTGCCGACGCCCGGCAGTCGGCTGGTGATGGGGGGCATCGTCACGGCGGAATCAGCTGCTCATCTGCTCGGCCGCGTAGAACGCGGCGCCGACCACACCCGCGGTCTGGCGCAGCACCGCCGGCACTATCCGCGCGGGCGAGTGCAACGCGCCGCCGAACTCCTCCCAGCGCTCGCTGACACCGCCGCCGATGATGAAGAGGTCGGGCCAGAACAGGGCGTGGTAGCCGGCGAGCACCCGGTTGACGCGTACGCACCAGGCCGGCCAGTCGAGGTTTTCGCTGGTGCGCACGCGCGCACTCGCGAACTGTTCCGCCTCGCGACCGTCGATCTCGAGGTGTCCGAGTTCGGAATTGGGCCAGAGCCTACCATCGACGAACAGCGCCGAGCCGATGCCGGTCCCGAAGGTCAGCATCATCACGACGCCGCGGGTCGCGCGCCCGGCGCCAATACGCATCTCGGCAACCCCGGCGGCATCGGCATCGTTGACCACGAAACCCGGTCGGCGCGCGGCCGTCGTCAGCAGCCGCGACGCGTCCAGGCCGATCCAGGCCTTGTCGATATTCGCCGCCGAGTAGGCGACGCCGCTCTTGATCACCGACGGGAACGCCAGGCCGACGTAGCCGGCGCACTGGGGGAATCGCTCGACCAGCGAGGCGAGTGCCTCCTGGGTTGCCGGCGGCGTCGCACCCGGCGGCGTCGGCACCGCCTGCAGTTCGCCCACCACGCAGCCGGCCTTCACGTCGACGGCACCGGCCTTGATCGAGGACCCGCCGAGGTCGAGACCCAGGATCAGGCTCATGGGATAACCGCGAACGCGGCCTGCGCTTCGCGTGTCCGGCGCCGGTCGCGACGCATCATGAGAGCACCCAATATCGCCACACCCAC
This sequence comes from Pseudomonadota bacterium, assembly GCA_025355245.1. Taxonomy (GTDB): domain Bacteria; phylum Pseudomonadota; class Gammaproteobacteria; order Steroidobacterales; family Steroidobacteraceae; genus CAIKZZ01. Next base: position 13,539 of record JANXZZ010000254.1, read on the forward strand.
CGAGACGATCAGCACCAGGATCGTCGCGAGCGCATTGATATCGGGACTGACGCCGAGACGCACCTTCGAGAACACGAGCTGCGGCAACGTCGTCGACCCGGGCCCCGAGACGAAGCTCGTAATCACGATGTCGTCCCAGGAAAGGATGAACGCGAGCACCCAGCCCGAGGCGATCGCCGGGGCGATGAGCGGCAGGGTGATCACGAAGAATACCTTCCACGGACGCGCGCCCAGGTCCATCGCCGCCTCCTCCAGCGAGCGATCGACGGTCGCGAGCCGCGACTGCACCACCACCACTACGTAGGCGAGCGAAAAAGTTATGTGCGCGATCGTGATCGTGGTCGCATCCCGGCCGCTCGGCCAGCCGAACGCCTGGTCAAGCGCGACGAACAGCAGCAGCATCGAGAGGCCCGTGATCACCTCGGGCAGCACCATCGGCGCCGTCGTCAGCAACCCGAAGAGCGTGCGCCCGCGAAAGCGCGAGTAGCGCTCGAGCGCGAACGCCGCCAGCGTTCCCAGGATCACCGCGCCGCTCGCATTGACCGCCGCGATCCGAAAGCTGAGGCGCGCGGCGTCGAGCACCTGGTCGTTGTGGAAGAGCTCGATGTACCAGGCGAGCGTCGGCGAATTCGCCGAGTCCCATACCGTGACCAGGCGCGAGGCGTTGAACGAATAGGCAATCATCGACAGGATCGGCAGGTACAGGAAGGCGAAGCCGAACAGGAGCGCCGAGAGCACGAAGAATGAGCGCCGGCTGTGCATCAGGCCTCCTTCTCGCGGGCCTGCACCCGCTGCAGCAGGAGCACGAAACCCGCCAGGATCACCAGCAACACGATCGCGAGCGCGCTCGCGACCGGCCAGTCACGATTGCCGAAGAACTCGTCCCAGACGACACGGCCGATCATCAGCGTGTCCGGCCCGCCGAGCAGCGCCGGGATCACGTACTCGCCCACCGCCGGAATGAACACCAGCAGACAGCCGGCGAAGATTCCCTCCTTGGTCAGCGGCAGCGTGATCTTGAAAAACGCCTTGGTTGGCCGGCAGCCGAGGTCGGCCGCGGCCTCGAGCAGCGTGAGGTCGAGCTTCTCGATCGCCGTGTACAGCGGCAGCACCATGAACGGCAGGTACGAATAGACCATGCCGAGGTAGACCGCAAAATCCGTCTGCAGGAACTGCAAGGGCTCGCTCACGATCCCGAACTTCATCAGGATCGCGTTGATCGGGCCGTTGCGGCCGAGCAGTCCCATCCACGCATACACGCGCAGCAGGAACGAGGTGAAGAACGGCAGCACGACAAGCAGGAAGAGGATGTTGCGCCACGTCCCCGGCGCGCGCGCGATGCCGTAGGCCATCGGGTAGCCGATCAGGAGCGCGAGGACGGTCGAGATCGCCGCGACCTGCAGGGAATTGAGGAATGCGGCGATGTACAAGCTGTCGCCGAAGATGAACGCAAAGTTCGAGAAATGCAGCCGGAACTGCAGCACCTTGTCGCCGGCCCAGGTGACGACGGGCTCGACCGGTGGCATCGACAGCTGGATGTTCGCGAACGCGATCTTGAGGACGATCAGGAACGGGACCAGGAAGAAGAGCGCCAGCCAGAAGTACGGTACCGCGATCACGAACCAGCGTCCGATCGCCGAGCCGCCGCTGCCGCGCAGGCGTCGCACCGCCCGGGCGAGACCGGTATGGGCGATCGCGTTCATCGCGTGACGACCACCGCCGCAGAGGCATGCCAGTGGATCCAGACGTTCTCGTCGTGCGCGAGTCGCTCCTCGTGCCGGAACACGTTTGGCGCGGTAACCCTGAGCACGAATCCAGTCGGTAGCCGCACGAGGTAGCGCGTCACGTCGCCGAGGTAGGCGATGCCGGTGACCACACCCTTCAGCACATTGTCTTCCTGCGCCGGCCGCTCGCGACCCAGCTGGATCTTTTCCGGGCGGATCGCCACCGAAACCTGAGCGTCCGGCGGCGAGCTGACGCCGTGGTCGACGTACACCGTGCCGCCGAACTGGGGGCAGTCGATGCGCACGTGGTCGGGGGCATCGTCGACGAGCCGGCCCTCGGTCATGTTGACCGAGCCGATGAAGTCGGCGACGTAGCGGGAGTTCGGGAACTCGTAGATGTCGGTTGGCGTGCCGACCTGGAGGATCTGGCCGGAGCGCATCACGCCGATGCGCGCCGCGAGCGTCATCGCCTCCTCCTGGTCATGCGTCACGATCACGAAGGTGACGCCTAGCTTTTCCTGGAGGTTGACGAGCTCGAACTGCGTCTGCTCGCGCAGTTTCTTGTCGAGCGCCCCAAGCGGCTCATCGAGCAGCAGCAGCTTCGGCCGCTTGACCAGCGCGCGAGCCAGCGCAACCCGTTGCCGCTGCCCGCCCGAGAGCTGGTGCGGCTTGCGCTTCTCGTAGCCGGCGAGCTGCACGAGCGCGAGCATCTCGGCCACGCGCGAATCGATTTCCGCCCGCGGCACGGAATCCTGCCGAAGCCCGAAGGCGACGTTCTGCCCGACCGTCATGTGCGGAAAGAGTGCGTAGGACTGGAACATCATGTTGACAGGACGCTCGTACGGTGGCACCTGCGTCACGTCGACGCCATCGATGAAGATCGAGCCCTCCGTCGGCACCTCGAATCCTGCCAGCATGCGCAGGAGCGTGGTCTTGCCGCAGCCGGAACCGCCGAGCAGACAGAAGATTTCCCCGCGCGGAATCTCGAGCGTCACCTGGTCGACCGCGACGAAATCTCCAAACCGCTTGGTAAGGCGATCGATCCGGACATAGGGAGGGCTGGCCGTTGACGTTGCAACGGCGCGGTCCGCGGGGGCTGGGCTCATCGGGCGGTCTTCCTCTAGCGTCCGGTACGAATCCGCGTCCAGGCGCGGTTCGCGTATCGAGTGTACGTCAGCGATTCGGCCCGGTGCGGCTTGAGCCGCGCCTCCACGTCCGGCGGCGGGAACAGCATCGGATCCGCGAGCAGCGCCGGATCGATGAGCTTGCGGGCCGCGAGATTGGGCGAGGGGAATTTGCGGAAGGTGCTGATCGCCGCCGAGATATCCGGCCGCAGGATGAAATTGATGAACTTGTGCGCGTTGTCGGGGTGCGGGGCGTCCGCCGGGATCGCGAGCATGTCGAAGGAGCGCATCGCGCCTTCCTTCGGGACCGCGAACGCGATTTCGACGCCCTTGCCCGCCTCGTGCGCGCGATCCCGTGACTGCAGCACGTCGCCGCTCCACGCGAGCGCGATGCAGGTCTCGCCATTCGCCAGGTCGTTGATGTATTGGGAACTGTGGAAGTAGCGCACGTACGGCCGCACCTTCATCAGCATCGTCTCCGACGCGGTCAGGTCGGGCACGGTTTCGGAGCCGGGATCAAGGCCGAGCCAGATCTTGCTCGAGAACAGCACCTCGCTCTCGGCGTCGAGCATCGTGTAGCCGCAGTCCTTGAGCTTGGCGGCGTTCTTCGGGTCGAACATGATCGCCCAGCTGTCGATCGGTACGTCACCGAGCGCCTTCTTTACCTTGGCGACGTTGTAGCCGATGCCGGTCACGACGCCGAGGTAGGGGATGCCGTAGCGATTGCCGGGGTCCGCGCCCTCGAGTTGCTTCATGACCTCGGGGTCGAGGTTCGAGTAATTGGGCAGCTTCGCGCGATCGAGCGGCAGCAGGATGCCCTGCTTGGCCTGGCGCTCAAGGAAGAAGTCGGTAGGTACGACGATGTCGTAGCCAGTCCGACCGGTCAGCAGTTTGGTTTCGAGGACCTCGTTGCTGTCGAAGACGTCGTAGTTGACCTTGATGCCGGTTTCTTTCTCGAACTTCGCGATCGTGTCGGGCGCAATGTAGTCCGACCAGTTGAGGACGTTGAGGACCTTGTCCTCGGCCGCGACGTGCGCCGTCGGCGAGGTCGGCGCCTTGGCGCCGCAGGCGCCGAGAGCGACTGCCAGCGCGACCGCCAACCACAGGCAGAGGTGCCGCGCGCCACGGTATTCGATCATGAAATCCCCCCGACCATCATGGCGTCGATCGCCAGTCGACGCTCACACGTTGAGGAGCAAGTGTTCCCGCTCCCACGCCGAGATCACCTGCAGGAATGCCTCGTGCTCGCTCTCCTTGACGGCGCCGTAGGCCGCCACGAATCGCTCGCCGAACAGGTCCACCAGCGGCCGGCACTCGCGCAGCAGCCGCAGGGCCTCGGCGAGGGTACGCGGCAGCTGGAACGGAAGATCGTACGCGCTTCCGGAGATCGGCTCCGTCGGTTTCAGTCCCTCGACCATACCAAGGTAGCCGCAGGCCAGCGAGGCTGCCATCGCGAGGTAGGAATTCGCGTCGGCGCCGCCGCAGCGGTTCTCGACGCGCCGCGCCGCCGGCGTCGACATCGGGATCCTGAGGCCGGCCGTGCGATTGTCGTAGCCCCAGTGCACGTTGATCGGCGCCGAGTTGTGCGGCGTCGTGCGGCGGTAGCTGTTGACGTTTGGCGCGAACAGCGACATCGCCGCGGGCAGGTAGCGCTGCAAGCCCGCGATGTGCGAGAAAAAGAGCGCGGTGGGCGATCCGTCGGCGGCGCTGAACACATTCGCGCGGGTTTTCACGTCGATGATGCTCTGGTGCAGGTGCATGGCGCTGCCCGGTTCCTTGGCATGCGGTTTCGCCATGAACGTTGCGTACATCTTGTGGCGCAGCGCTGCCTCGCGCGCGGTGCGCTTGAACATGAATGCCTGGTCGGCGAGGCTCATCGCCTCGCCGTGCAGCAGGTTGATTTCCATCTGCGCGGCGCCGGCCTCGTGGATCAGCGTATCGATCTCGATATCCTGAGCCTCGCAGAACGCGTACACATCGTCGAACAAGGGGTCGAATTCGTTGACCGCCGCGATCGAATAGCTCTGGCGGCCGATCTCCGGGCGCCCCGAGCGCCCGATCGGCGGCTTGAGCGGGTAGTCGGAGTCGATGTTCGGCTCGACCAGGAAGAATTCGAGTTCGGGCGCGATGACCGGCTCCCAGCCGTGCGAGGCGTACAGGTCGAGCACGCGCCTCAGCACGTAGCGTGGCGCCATCGGCACCGGCCGGCCGTCGCCGTAGAAGCAGTCGTGGATGACCTGCGCGGTCGGCTCGGCGGCCCACGGCACCACGCGGATCGTCGCCGGATCCGCCTTGAGGACGATGTCGATCTCGGACGGGTTGATCGCGCTCTCGTCTTCGGGGTACTCACCGGTCACGGTCTGCAGGAATATCGACTCCGGCAGGCGCATGCCCTCCTCCTCGACGTACTTGGCCGCGGGCACGACCTTGCCGCGGGCGACGCCCGCCATGTCGGGAATGAGGGCCTCGACTTCGGAAATGCCGTGGTCCTTCAGAAACTGTCTGATCGGGCTCGTCGCCATAGGTCACCTGTCGTCGTTCGCGGCGGTCGCACCGCTCGCATGCGCCCGGGCAGCCGCGCCGAAGGCGGCGAAAAGGGCGGTGGAGAATTCGTTCGTCAGCACCTGCCATTCCGGGTGCCATTGCACGGCGAGCGCGAAGCCGCGCGCCGCGCTCACGCGGACCGCCTCGATGACGCCGTCCGGCGCGCGAGCCTCGACCGCGAGCCCTGCGCCCAGCCGATCGATGCCCTGCGAGTGCAGAGAGTTGACCTCGATGCGGTTGCGGCCGGCGAGCTTTGCGAGCATGCCGCCGGCCGTGAGTTCGACCTCGTGCGCGGGCCCGTACTGGGCTTCGAGCGGTTCGGCCTCGTCTTCCTTGTGCACCAGGAAGCCCGGCACTTCGTGCAGCTTCTGGTGCAGCGTGCCACCGTAGGCGACGTTCATCTCCTGGAAGCCGCGACACACCGCGAGCAGCGGGAGCCCGGCCGCGACGGCGCGCGGGATCAGCGGTAGCGTCGTCGCGTCGCGCTCGGGGTCGTGCAGGGTCCCTGGCGCGCTCGGGGGACCGGAGTAGTGCCGTGGCTCGACGTTGGATGCGCTGCCCGTCAGGAGCACGCCGTCGCAGCGTTCGAGCAGCACCTCGAGCTCGAGGCGATCGCCAAAGGCGGGGACGACCAGCGGTATTGCGCCCGCCGCGTCGGCCACGGCCCGAAGGTACTTCTCGCCCACGCAATGAAACCAGTGGCTGCCCAACAGCCGGCGGTCGGCGGGAACACCGATGATCGGTTTGCGTGCGCGCATGTTAATTATATTAAACGGTGGCCCGGGGTGTCCGGCCCGCCCAGCTTCTTGGATTTAACCATAGGCGGGGCGCTGCCGTCCTCCTGTAACCGGCATTAAAAGGCTTTTATTAGCCACTATCCGTTTAATGCCGCAACGCACCATCAATGGCTTCGGGCAGTTGCCGTCGCTCCGCAGGGGCACCGTCACATTTCGGGGCTAACAAGATCTTAAACGCCAGCCTTGACAGCCCGCCGGAGATCGGGGCTGGCCGGCCGGCCCCGCGCGCGCGGGCGCGCGGGGTCGCGTTTACTGATGCGAGAATGGGACGGATGAACCTCGTCAAGCTCTTGCGGACCGGCGCCCCCTTCGCGCCCGCCGCGCTCGCGGTCTGTGCGCTCCTGCTTCCGGCCGCTGGCGAGGCCGCAAGTACCCCGCCACCGGCTCCCGCCCTGACCGCATCCGCCGCCGGTCGCTTCGTTGACCTTGCGCTCGCCTGCGTGCACCGCGAATACCCGAACAAGATCGCGCACAGCCTCGAGGGCGATGCGGACGTGCACCCGCCGCGCGAGCTGACCCCGGCGTTCTACGGCTGCTTCGACTGGCACTCGGCCGTGCACGCCCACTGGCTGCTCGTGCGGGCAGCGCAGCTCTTCCCCGAGGAGCCGTTCGCGCTGACAGCCCGCGCGGCGGTTGCCGAGAGTCTGACCGAGGCACACGTCGCCGCCGAAGTCGCCTACCTCGGCGCACCCGGGCGCAGCAGCTTCGAGCGCCCCTACGGCATCGCGTGGCTGCTGATGCTGGCGGCGGAGCTGCGCCGCTCGAGCGAACCCGAGGACGCGCGCCTCGCGACGATCCTGGCGCCGCTCGAGAGTCTGGCCGCCGAGCACCTGCGCAACTGGCTGCCGCGACTGCGCTACCCCACGCGCAGCGGCGAGCACAGCCAGACCGCGTTCGCCTTCGCACTCGTGTGGCAATGGGCCGCGGTCGTCGGCGACGTCGGCATGGAGCACCTGCTCGCGGTAAAGGCCCGCGAGTTCTACCTCGGCGATCGCGACTGCGCGCTGCGCTACGAGCCCTCGGGCGAGGATTTCCTGTCGCCGTGCCTCGCCGAGGCCGATTTCATGCGACGGGTGTTGCCGGCCGAATTGTTCGCGAAGTGGCTGAGCCTGTTCCTGCCGGTCATCCCGCACCGCCACCGGCGCGACCCCTGGCTGCTGCCGGGCGTCGTGACCGACCGCTCCGACGGACGCCTCGGGCACCTCGACGGTCTCAACCTGAGCCGCGCCTGGATGCTGGAGGGCATCGCCTCGGGGCTGCCGCCGCGCGACCCGCGCATCCCGGTGCTGCGTGCCGCGGCCGACGAGCACCGCGCGATCGCGCTGCCGGCCGTGACGGGCGAGCACTACGCCGGGAGCCACTGGCTCGGCACTTTTGCGCTGTTCCTGAGCTCGGGCGCCGACACCACCCGCGCCCGCTGACAGCGCGTCCGCGGGCGGCGGCTGTCAGGCGCCGGGTGCGGTGTGGCGGATCAGGAAGCAGCGGTGGATGCGCGGATTGCGCTCGAAGTCCCTGGGGATCGTGGCGCGGGAGATGTCCTCGACGCCAAGGCCGGGCAACGCGCCGGCGTCGAGACTGAAGCGCGAGAAGTTGGTCGAGAACACGAGCACGCCGCCCGGCGCAAGCAGGCGGGTGGCAGCCGCCAGCAGGTCGACATGGTCGCGCTGTACGTCGAGCGTCCCCGCCATCTTCTTCGAGTTCGAGAAGGTCGGCGGGTCGAGGAAGATGAGGTCCCATGCCGCCGCCGGCGCGCCGCGCAGCCACTCGAGCGCATCGGCCTGCACGAGCACGTGCTCGCGACCGCTGAAGCCGTTGAGCTCGAGATTGCGCCGTGCCCAGTCGAGATACGCGCGCGACAGGTCCACGGTCGTCGTCGAACTGGCGCCGCCGGCCGCCGCGTAGACCGAGGCGCTGCCGGTGTAGCCGAACAGATTGAGGAAGCGGCGCGAAGCTGCGAGCTCGCGCAGCCGCGCGCGGGTCAGGCGATGGTCGAGAAAGAGTCCCGTGTCGAGGTAATCGTCGAAATTGACGAGAAAGCGCAGGCCGCCCTCGCGCACCTCGTGGAACTCCTGCTGCTCGGCAAGCTTGCGGTACTGCTCGGTGCCTTTCTGGCGACGGCGTGTCCGGAACCAGATGCGCTCGTCCTCGAGTCCGAGCACCGCTGGCAGCACCGACACGGCCTCGGCGCGCCGCGTGCGCACGCGCTCTTCGGCGACCGTCACGGGCGCGGCGTATTCCTGCACGCACACCCAGCGCTCGCTGCCGCCATCGCCGTAGACGTCGATCGCGAACGCATACTCGGGCATGTCGGCGTCGTAGACGCGAAAGCAGTCGACACCCTCGCGACGTGCCCAGCGTCCGAGCGTGTCGAGGTTCTTGCGCAGGCGATTGCCGAACATCTGCGCACCGCCTGACGCGCGGCGCGCGGGGTCCACGGGTGGCAGGCGGCCCGGCCGATGCTCCCGCGAGTAGTGCTCCGGGGTCACCTCGAAGCGCAGCAAGCGCACCTCGATGGGCCCGTTGAACAACCGGTGCGTGCGGCGCGCCTCCAGCTTGAGCTCGCGCCCGAGCCCGGCGTTGCCAGTCAGGAGCCCCACGTGCCAGCCGCTGAAATGCTCGCGAAGCACGAGGCCCAGCTCGGCGTAGAGGAGGCGCAGCGAGTCGAGGTCACCGAGGCGCTCACCGTAGGGCGGGTTCACGACCATGAGTCCGCTCGGCAGCGGCGCGCGCGCGTGCGCGAGCGGCTTGTGATCGATGCGCACGAGGTGCGCGACGCCCGCCGCCTTGATCGCGGCGCGCGCGACCTCGACCGCGCGACTGTCGTGATCGCTGCCGAAGATTCGCCCCGGCGGCCAACTCGACGCCGCCGCGCGCGCGGCCGCCGCGTCCTTGAGCGTGCCCCAGAGCGCGGCATCGTGGCCGCCCCAGCCGAGGAACCCGAAATAGTCGCGCGTGAGGCCGGGCGCACGGTCGGCCGCGATCAGCGCCGCCTCGATGGGCAGCGTTCCCGAGCCGCACATCGGATCCACGAATGCGCCGCCCGCCTCGGCGATGGCGGCCCAGCCACAGCGCAGCAACAGCGCCGCACCGAGGTTTTCCTTGAGCGGCGCCGCGACGCCCGCGTCGCGCCAGCCGCGCCGGTGCAGGCTCTCGCCCGACAGGTCGATCGCAAACACCGCCTGGTCGCGCGCCACGCGCACGCTGATGCGCACGCTCGGGCGCACCGTGTCGACATCCGGTCGCTCGCCGCGCGCCGAGCGCAGCTGGTCGACGATCGCATCCTTGACCTTGAGGGCCCCATAGCGCGTGTGCGTGACTGCCGACTGCACCGACTCGAAGTCGACTGCGAGCGTTGCCCCGGGACCGATATGTGCCGACCAGTCGATCGCGGCAGTGGCCGCGTACAAGGCCTCCGGCGTCGCCGCCGGCGCCTCCGCCAGCATCAGCAGCACGCGGCTCGCCACGCGCGACCAGAGGCAGAGCGTATAGCCGACCGCGAGCTCGCCGCTGAAGCGCACGCCCCACGGACGCTCCTGGCAGTGCGCGGCGCCGGCGGCGAGGGCTTCGGCCGCGAGCAACTCGGCGGCGCCGGCGGGCGCGGTGGCGAGGAACTCGCGCATCAGTCGAGCTCGAGGATCTCAGCGGCGCGCGGCGTGGCAAGGAACCGCTTGATAATGCGGTAGACGTCGGGATCGAAGGCCGCGCTCTCGGCATCGAGCCCCTCGACCGCCTCCCGCTCGCGCACGGTGCCTAAGTACTTCCAGCCGGCCAGCACGTGCAGGTCGACCTCGCCGCGCCAGTCACGCTCGGTGACCAGGATCCGGCCGCGGTAGGGCCAGGGCTTCAGGCGCTGTGCTGCGAGCGCTAGACGCACGCGCGTGTCGTGCAGTGCCGCCGATTCCCGGCCGACGCAGGCGCCGCGGCAGCGCTTCAGCTGGTAGGCGAAGCAAGAACCGGCGGCGGACTCGGTGCCCGCGCCCTGCTCGAGGCCGAGCGCGCGCACGCACAGCTGGTGGGCGCGCGCGATCTCCTCGATCGCGCGCCGCGCGGTGCGTGCGTCGCGATAGAGGCCGTAAACCTCCTGCTGCTCGGCGGCGCTGAGCGCGTCGAACTCGACGATGACGATGCGCGACGGCGCGCCGTCGAGCGCCTTGAGCGCGATCGTGAACGGGCTACCGGTCGCGCGCAGGCGGCGATTGTGGAGCGGTCGCTCGGCCTTCACGGCACGCGCCTCGACGAGCAGCGCCCCGAGTTCGCCGGCGGTCTCGGTCCAGGTCACGCGGCGGACCTGCTGCGCGAGACGCGCATCGGCCCGCGAGCGGGCGCCGGCGGCGAAGTGATCGAGCACGCGCGTGCGGATGTTGCGGCTCTTGCCGACGTAGAGTAGCGCGCCGTCCTCGCCGTAGAAGCGGTAGACGCCCGCCGTCTCCGGCAGGTCATCGCCGAGATCGGGCGGAAGCTGGGCCGGCAGTGGCGCATCGCGCAGCACCGTCTCGACGGCGGCGCGCAGCCGCTCGGGTTCGATCTCGGCGCTCCACCGCGCAACGAGATCGCGCAATACGCGCGCATCGCCGAGCGCGCGGTGACGCGCCGAGCAGTCGAGCCCGTGGCGCGCGATCACCGCATCGAGGTTGTGGCGCGGCTGCTCGGGATAGAGGCGTCGCGACAGCTTCACCGTGCACAGCGCCTTTGCCGACCACCTGACATCGAGGCGCCCGAGTTCGGTGCGGATGAAGCCATAGTCGAAGCGCGCGTTGTGCGCGACGAACAGGCGCCCGCGCAGGCGCGCGAGCAATTCCTTGTAGACGTCCGCGAATACCGGCGCGCCTGCGACCATCTCGTCGGTGATGCCGGTGAAGGCGGCGATCTGCGGCGGAATCCGCGTGCCCGGGTTTACCAGTGTCGACCACTCGCGCACGCTGCCGTCGCGATCGATCTCGACAGTGCCGATCTCGATGATGCGATGCCACGCCGCGCTGCCGCCGGTCGTTTCCAGGTCAACGCAGACGAGTTCGCGGTCGAGGCCGGCCGCCTCATTCAAGGCGCGCGCCCGGCACCCTGGGTCGCATCGAGCGCGGCGAGGGGGTGGTAGAGGTCGGGTCGGCGATCGCGAAACACGCCCCAGTTCTGCCGGTAGGTGCGCGTCGCCGCGAGATCGACTGTCGCGGTCAGGACTGCGTTGCCGCTGCGCGCGGCAACGGCGAGCAATTCGCCGGTGTGGTTGGCGATGAACGACGAGCCGTAGAAGTTGATCGTGTTCTGCTCGCCGGCCTCGTTGCCGAAGCGATTACAGGCGACCAGCGGGACCATGTTGGCCGCTGCGTGGCCCTGCATCGTGCGCGTCCAGTGGTCCTTGGAATCGAGGGTCGCATCCTGCGGCTCCGAGCCGATGGCGGTCGGGAAGAGCAGGACCTCGGCGCCGAGCAGCGCCATCGCCCGCGCGCTCTCCGGGAACCACTGGTCCCAGCAGACGCCGACCCCGATTTTCCCGAAGCGCGTCGACCAGACCCTGAATCCCGTGTCGCCCGGCGCGAAGTAGAACTTTTCGTGATAGCCCGGGCTTTCCGGAATGTGGCTCTTGCGGTAGATGCCGAGAACCGCGCCGTCGGCGTCGAGCATCACGAGCGTATTGAAGTAGACGTTGCCGGCGCGCTCGAATATCGACACCGGCAGCACCACGCCGAGCTCGCGCGCGAGCGGCGCGAGGCGCGCGAGCGCAGGGCTCGACTCCACCGCGCTCGCGAGCTCGAAGAACCGGTACGAATGGTCCTTGCAGAAATACGGCGTCTCGAAGAGCTCGGGCAGCAGGATGACCTGCGCGCCCGCCGCCGCGGCTTCGCGAACCAGCGCCTCGGCGACGTCCAGATTTGCGCGCCGATCCCAGCCGCACTCCATCTGCGTCGCTGCCAGCGTTACCGTCGTCATGCTGCTCGCCTCATTGAATTCACCCGTTCCGGACCGCCCGGGCGGAGTTCCGCCAGCGGCACGCCGCGCATTTCCCCGGGTTGCGGCCGCGCCGGAGCGGCGGCGTCCGGCACTCGCTAGAATGTCGGCGGCGTGCTGGCGCTGATGATCTCACAGTCTTCGCGACCGGGATTCTGGAAGCGGTGCGGCACCGAGGTCGCAAAGTAGTACGCGTCCCCGGGTCCGAGCACGCGGCTGCTGCTACCGACCGTGATCTCGACACTGCCGCGCACGACCACGCCGCCCTCCTCTCCCGGGTGGGAGAGCATGTCGGGTCCGGTATCGGCGCCCGCGCCGTAGCGCTCGTGCAGGATCGACATTGCCCGCTGCGGCCGGCGCGCGGCGACCAGGCGGAATTCGACCGGCGCGGTGCTGATCTCCGTCAGTTCCTCGCGCCCGTAGAAGACCTGCGGCGGGACCTGCAGGTCCATCGTGAAGAAGTCCGCGAGCGACATCGGGATGCCATCGAGCACCTTCTTGAGCGAGCTCACCGACGGACTCACACGGTTCTGCTCGATCAGCGAAATCATCCCGTTGGTGACGCCGGCGCGCTTGGCGAGTTCGCGCTGCGAAAGCGCGTGGAACTGGCGGATGGCGCGCAGGTGCGCGCCGACGTCGATGCCGGTCGACGGGATCATGGGGCGTCCATGTCGATAATATTAGACATCCGGGGCGCAATTTGGCTCCGGATTGCCGAAAGTGTCAATTATCCTGATCGCCGCCCCGGTGACTCGCGCACGGCGGGCGGCGCGCGGACCCGTGAGCCGCCGCGCCAGTCGCAGAAGAAAAAAATTCATCAAAGTCGCGGCGCCGGACGGAACGCGCGGACGTAGCATGCCGTGAACCCTCCGCCCCTTCGTCGCAGGTGGCCCGCCATGAGTACACGACTCCTCCCCGAGGTTGGTCTCTGGTACGCGCACCGTGACAAGGGCCAGACCTTCCAGGTCGTCGCCATCGACGAGCACGGAGGGGTCGTCGAGATCCAGGACCACGACGGCGACGTCGACGAGATCGATCTCGACAGCTGGCGGACGATGTCGCTCGAGCGCGCCGAGGCGCCGGAGGGCTGGACCGGGCCCCTCGACGACACCGAGGCCGACGACCTCGGCTATGGGTCCGACTCCGATTCGGCGGGCCGCGAGTCACGCAATCCCATCGACGAACTGCGCGCGCTGCCTTCCGAGCCGGAAGACGCGGAGGACGAGGGCCTCAGCGCCTAAGCGGCGCGCCGGGCGCGGCCTCAACCGCGCCCGGGGACGGCGCGAGCCAGGGCAGCGATTCCAGGTCGACGTTCCCGCCCGACAGCACCACGACAACCCGCCGCGCGCTGACCTTGCGCTCGAGGAGCGCCGCGAGCGGGACCGCGCCCGAGGGCTCGACGACCAGCTTCAGCCGGTCGAACACGAGCTTCATCGCCGCGACGATCGAGGACTCCGCGACCGTGACGATGCTGTCGGCGTTGGCCCGCGCGAGCCGCAGCGTGCGCGCCGACATCGCGCCCCGCAGGCCGTCCGCGATCGTGCGCGGCTCGCCCTGCGGCTGCAGCTGCCCGCTCGCGAACGAACGAAACGCATCGTCGGCACCCGCCGGTTCCACGCCGATCACCCGCGTACCCGGCCAGCGGTGCCGCGCGGCGAGCGCCGTCCCGCTCAGCAGCCCCCCGCCGCCGACCGGCACCAGGATCACGTCCGGCCGTTCCGTCGTGGTCGCGAGTTCGAGCACGATCGTGCCCTGGCCCGCGATCACGAGCGGGTGATCGTAGGGGTGCACGAAGCTCGCACCGGTGTCCGCGACCAGCTGCGCGGCGGCGGCCTCGCGTGCGGCCAGCGTCGGCTCGCACTCGAGCACGCGACCGCCGAAGCCCTCGACCGCGGCGCGCTTCACCTTGGGAGCACCGCGCGGCATCACGATGAAGGCCGGCACTCCGCGGCGTTGCGCCGCACGAGCGAGGGCCGCCGCGTGGTTGCCGGAGGAGTGCGTCGCGACGCCGCGCGCGGCGACGTCGGCGGCCAGCGCAAACACTGCGTTGATGGCGCCGCGCGACTTGAACGCGCCGCCTTCCTGCAGGTTCTCGCACTTGAATTCAACGTGGGTGCCGAACGCCGCACCGAGCTCGGCGGAGGCCAGCAGCGGGGTGCGCCGCACGTGCGCGGCGATGCGCTCCGCCGCGGCTTCGATGTCAGCAAATTCGGGGTCGCCCATCCCGTCCACGGTTCCCTCTCCGGCTCTGGCCGGGCGCGCAGGCCCGGGGGCCCGGCGGCGTGCCGGCGTCGATATATTGTAGAAGCGGCTGCTCGAAAGCGCGGCATTGTGTACCCTCCCTGACCACTGCGCCACGCAGCTACCGGAGCGCCTAGTCCATGAACCCACCGGCCGCGACCACCACCGCCAGCGAGGCCTCGCTCAGCCGCTCCCTGCGACCCCGCCACATGTCGATGATCACCATCGGCGGCATCATCGGCGCCGGCCTGTTCGTGAGTTCGAGCGCGGCGATCGCGGCCGTGGGCCCCGCGATCGTGATCAGCTACGCGATCACCGGCGGCCTCGTGCTGCTGATCATGCGCATGCTGGGCGAGATGGCGGTCGCCATGCCGAACATCCGCTCTTTCACCGAATTCGCGCGCGCGGGGCTCGGCAACTGGGCCGGGTTCTCGGCCGGGTGGCTGTACTGGTACTTCTGGGTCATCGTGATCCCGGCCGAGGCGATCGCGGGTGCGCTGATCCTGAACGGCTGGATGCCGTCGATCCCGCCCTGGGCCTTCGGCATCGGGCTCATGGCGATCATGACCGGCGTCAACCTGCTGTCGGCACGCTCCTACGGCGAGTTCGAGTTCTGGTTCGCCTCGATCAAGGTCGCCGCCATCATCGTGTTCATCGCGCTGACGGCCGCCTACGCCTTTGGCTTCACCTCGCCCGGCGGCTCGACGTTCGCGAACCTGACATCGCACGGCGGCTTCATGCCCAAGGGGCCGGTGTCGATCTTCGCGGCCGTCACCACGGTGTTTTTCTCGCTGACCGGCGCCGAGATCGTCACGATCGCCGCCGCCGAGTCGACCGAGCCCGCCAAGGCGGTTGCGCGCATGACCTCAACCGTCGTCTGGCGAATCCTGATCTTCTACGTGGGCTCGATCTTCCTGATCGTGAGCGTGATCCCCTGGGACACGATCGTGCCCGGCAACTCGCCGTTCACGAAGGCGCTCGGCGTGATGAACATCCCGTATGCGGCCACGATCATGAGCGCGATCATCCTGACGGCCGTGCTCTCCTGCCTCAATTCCGCATTCTACGTCGCCTCGCGCGTGCTGTTCGTGCTCGCCGGGCGTGGCGACGCGCCGCACTGGCTCGTGAAGACCAACGCCCGCCACGTGCCGGCGCGCTCGGTCATGCTCGGGTGCGTCGCGGGACTGCTGGGAACCGCCGCGCAGGCGCTTTCACCGGACAAGGTGTTCGCGTTCCTGGTCAACGCCTCGGGCGCACTGATTGTATTTGTCTACCTCGCGATCTCGATCTCGCAGGTGCGCCTGCGACAGGCGCGCGAGGCGTCCGGCGCGCCGGCGCCCGCCCTCAAGATGTGGTTCTTTCCGTGGGCGAGCTACCTCGCAATCGCCGCGATGGTGGGAGTGCTGATCGCGATGGCGACGATCGAGTCGCACCGCAACGAACTCTCGACGAGCGTGATCTCGGTCGCGGTCGCGCTGCTCGCGTACTTCCTGTTCCGCCACGGCCGGTCGGCTCCGGCGACATGAGCGCGGCGCCCGCCGTCGCCGCGCCGCCGGATGCGCGCGACGACGAGGCCGGGATCGCGCGCATGGCGTCGGTCCTCGCGGCCCAGCGGCGCGCCTTCGCGGCGCACCCCTTCCCGACCCTCACCGAGCGCCGCGCAAAACTGCAGGCGCTGCGTGCGGCGCTGCGCCGGCACCAGGATCGACTGGCAGCTGCGATCAGCGAGGACTTCGGCGGGCGCTCGGTGTTCGAGTCGAAACTCGCCGACGTGATCGGGCCGGTGCTCGAGATCAACCACGCGCTCGGCCACCTGCGTCGCTGGATGCGTCGGCGGCGACGCCACACCGAGCTCGTGTTCGCGACCAACCGCGCCTTCGTGATGTCCCAGCCCAAGGGCGTCGTCGGCATCATTGCGCCGTGGAACTTCCCGGTCTATCTCGCGCTCGGGCCGCTGGTCGCGGCGCTCGCCGCCGGCAATCGCGCGCTCCTCAAGATGTCCGAGTCGACGCCGCGGACGACCGCGGCGGTGCGCGCGCTGCTGGCCGAGGTGTTCGCCGAGGACGAGGTGGCCGTGTTCGGCGGCGCGGTGCGCGCGGCGCAGGCGTTCTCCGCGCTGCCCTTCGACCACATGGTATTCACGGGTTCGCCCGCGATTGCGCCCGAGATCATGCGCGCGGCGGCGGCGAACCTCACGCCAGTCACGCTCGAACTCGGTGGCAAGTCCCCGGCATTGCTCGCGCCGTCCGCGGACATCGAGGCCGCGGCACGCTCGATTGCGCACGGCAAGGCCTTCAACGCGGGGCAGATCTGCGTCGCGCCCGACTATGCGTTGGTACCGCGCGCGCGCGTGGCGGAGTTCGCGGCGGCCGCCGTGCGGGCCTTTGCGGCCCTCTACCCGGTCGTTTCCGGCAACGCGGACTACACCGGCATCGTCAACGCCCGCCAGCACGGCCGCCTCGAAGCGCTGCTCGCCGATGCGCGCGCCAAGGGCGCGATCGTCACCGCGGCCGGGACCGGCGGCGCGGACCGGCGACTGCCGCTCTTCGTCGTGACCGGCGTCCGCGATGACATGCGCATCGCGCGCGAGGAACTGTTCGGGCCGATCCTTCCGGTCATCGGCTACGACTCGGTCGACGAGGCGATCGCCTACGTGAACGCGCGGCCCCGACCGCTCGCGCTCTATCCGTTCGGATTTTCCGCAGGTGCCCTCGGCGGCGTCCTCGACACCACGCACTCGGGCGGCGTGACGGTCAACGACTGGGGATGGCACGTCTTCAACCACGACCTGCCGTTCGGCGGCTCGGGCACCTCCGGCATGGGGACCTACCACGGCGAGGAGGGATTCCGCGAGCTCTCGCACCAGAAGGCCGTGTTCGTGCGCCACCGGTTCTTCCCGGTCGGCCTCTTCTACCCGCCCTACGGCTCCTGGGTGCAGCGCTTCGTCGTGCGCTTCTACCTCGGGAAGCCGCCCGCCGATCGCTGAGCCCGGCCCTCGAGCCAGGCCTCCCGAGTCTGGCCCCAGACGGTGACCTCGTGGCCGCTCGGCGGCGGCAGCACCGCTCGGCGCAGCGGAGCCGAGCCGAGGCGCCGCGCGAGTGACTGCGAGCGCCGGTTGTCCGCATCGATGCAGTGGATGATGTCGCTCCAGCCGAGCGTCGCGAACGCCCAGTCAGTCGCCGCGACCGTCGCCTCGAACGCGTAGCCGCGGCCTTCCGCCCAGCGCGCGAGTCCCCAGCCGATCTCGTTGCCCGGCCACCCGTCGGGGCACCACGGCCCCACGCGGCCGGCCCAGCGCCCGCTCTCCTTCTCGATGACCGAGAACATCGCGAACCCGCGCAGCGACCACGACCCCGCCATCGCCATGAACGCGCGCCAGGCGACCGGGCGAGGCTGCGGACCGCCGAGGTAGGTCGTCATGTCAGGATCCGCCGAGCACTCGGCCCAGCCCTCGAAGTCCTCGAGGCGCAGGGCGTGGAGCCGCAGGCGGGCGGTCTCGATGAGCGCCCCGCCTGGGGCAGCGCCCGGCGCTACAGCCATTCCGTCAGGCCCTCGCGCCGGTTGAGCTCCGGGAACGATGGCCGCGCCTTCATCGTTTTAATGAAGCGCGCAATCGATGGCCATTCGGTGGCGGGCTTCGGCATGCTCCTCGACCAGCGCGCAAGCATCGCGGCGGAGAAGTCGACCGCGCTCACGCTCGCGCCGGCGAGGAAGGGCCCGTGCGCGGCGAGGTGGGCGTCGAGCCGGTCCCACGCCGCCTCGATGCGGGTTCGCGCGCGCTCCTTGACTGCCTCCACCTGCTCAGGTCCCGCCGGCTCGTCCGGGTAGAACCAGGCCCGGAACGCGGGTTGCACAGTGTTTGCGAGGTGGAACGCCCACTGCAGGTAGAGGGCCTCGGCCCGCGTGCCGGCCGGGGGAATGAAGCCCGCCGCGGGATGCCGTGCGGCGAGCAGCAGCACGAGCGCCGCGCTCTCGTAGACGGGTTTGCCCGCGACCATCAGCGTCGGCACCACGCCGTTGGGATTGAGCTTCAGGTACGCCGGCTGCTTTTGCTCCCGCGCCTCGCTGTCGACGCGACGCAGCTCGTGGGGGGCGCCGAGCTCGATGAGCAGCCAGTGCACGGCGTAACTGGCCGATCCCGGCACGAAATAAAGGGTATACATCCGAATCTCCCGGCCGTGACCGTGCGAACGGCACGGTGAGACCCGTAATTATGCCTACTGGGCGAGCGGCCGGCGGCAAGCGATAATGGGGGGTCCGTCGCCCACGCCACGAGTGCCGCCCGCCATGAACACCGCCGCCCTGCCCGACGAGAGCCCCGCACCGAGCGATGCAGCTCCAGCGTCCGCCCCGCGGATGAGCATCGTGAGCCTGCGCGATATTCTCTCGGCCTACTACGACCGCTCGACGCTGCTCGCCGTGGTCCTGCTCGCGCTCGACCTTGCGCTGTTCGCCGCCGGCCAGTACCTCTTGCTCGCCGCGAGCGCACTCGGCTGGCAACTCGTGGGCGGCGCGCTGACGACGCTCGCGATCGTGCGGCTGTTCATCATCGGTCACGACGCCTGCCATGGCAGCCTCACGGATCACGCGGCGCTCAACAAGCTGCTCGGCCGGATCGCCTTCCTGCCGTCGCTGACGCCGTTTTCACTGTGGCGCGTGGGTCACAACGTCGTGCACCACGGTTTCAACAACCTGAAGGGCCGCGATTTCGTCTGGCAACCGCTCGATGTCGCCGAATTCGCCTCGCTCTCGCCCGCGCGCCGGCTGCTCGAGCGGGTCTACCGCAGCGCCTTCGGCCCGCTGCCGTACTACATGGTCGAGATCTGGTGGCGCCGGCTCTATTTCCCGGGTCGCGACTACAAGCCCGGCAAGCGTGGCGAGTTCTTCTGGGACTCGATGCTGGTCACGGTGTTCGCACTCGCGTGGATCACCTGGCTCGTCATCGCGGGACTCGCGAGCGGCGGCGCCGCGCACCTGGCGTTCGTGCTCGTCGTCGGCTTCCTGGTCCCCTTCCTGATCTGGAACTGGACGGTCGGCTTCGTCGTGTACCTGCACCACACCCACCCGGACGTCGTCTGGTATGCCGACAAGTCGGCGTGGCTCAAGGCGCAGGGCATGCTGCACGGCACCGTCCGTTACCACGTGCGTCCGTGGTGGAACTGGCTGCTGCACAACATCATGGAGCACGCCGCACATCACCTGGATCCGCGGATTCCGCTCTACCGCCTGAAGGCGGCACAAGGCGCGCTCGCGCGGCTGGTGCCCGACATTCCGGTCGTGGAGCTGTCGATGCGCACCTACTGGCGCTCGGTGCGCGAGTGCAAGCTGTTCGACTTCGAGCGGCGCCGCTGGGTCGGCTTCCCGCGCAACGCGCAGAGCGAAGCCTAGCCGCCGCGCTCTCGCGCCGCTGGCGCCCCTCACAGGACCCGGCACGCCTCGTCGAAATCGAGGCGCGGCTCGCGCGCGCGCAGCTGCATGCGGTCGCCGTAGCCCAGGTTGACGAGAAAGTTCGAGCGCCAGCGGCCGTCCGCGAAGAACTCGGCATCGAGACGCGCGTTGTCGAATCCGGACATCGGACCGCAGTCGAGGCCGAGCGCCCGCGCCGCCAGGATCAGGTAGGCGCCCTGCAGCGAGCCGTTCCTGAGCCTCGTTTCCTCGGCGAGCGTGGCGTTCGCCTCGAAGTTCGCGCGCGCGCCCGAGCGCGGATTGGTCTTCGCCAGCAGTTCGTAGAAGCGCGTGTCGGAGGCGACGATGACCGTGACCGGCGCCGCCATCGTCTTGGCGACGTTGCCGCTGGCGAGCACCGGCTTCAGCCGCTGCTTCGCCTCGGCGCTCACTACGAACACGAAGCGACCGGGCAGACAATTGCCCGAGGTCGGTCCCCATTCGAGCAGCGTGTACAGGCGCCCGAGCAGTTCCGGCGGCACCGCGCGCGGCAGGAAATGGCGGAAGGTCCGCGCCTCCGAGAACAGCTGGCCGAGCGCGGCCGCGGGCAGTGGCTCGCGCGTCGCTGGCGCGGCCGTGGGCGGATCGGCGGTGTCGGGCATGTGGCGACTCTATGGGTGGGCTGAGGACGGCGCGCGGGCGAATGCCAGCGCGGCGCCGCGCGAGGCATCGCGCCCGCCGGGCGCCCGCGCGCGTGCCGGGTCGCCGTCCCTCAGCATTTGACGGGCGCTTCCGCCGTAGGGAACGAATCGCTGTCGTCCTCGCCCGGCCGGCCGGTCAGGCACGGGAAGTCCTTCTCGATCAGCACCGACAGCTCGCGCTCCGCGAACGGCAGCGCGGCACGAATGCCGACCTCGTCGGATTCCGCCCAGTGACGCGCAGTGGCGGCCGGCAAGAATACGGTCAGCGTGCCGTCCGCGAAGCTAGCGCCGATCGCCTCGATGCCAGCGCGCGCGGCCAGCCGGTAGCGAAGCGCGGTCCCGCCCGGGAAGCGCGTGACCTCCTCGACGGTGCCTGAGTCGACAAGGCCCTTGACCTCGGTGCGCGTCAGCCGCAGCCGCACCGAATCACCCCTCATTCGCAGCTTCACGTCGATGACCCCTCGGGTGAACGCGCCTAGGGTACCAAGCGCTCGGCGTGCGCGTAGACGACGTGCCGCTCCGGCCGCGCGAAGCCGACCAGCGTGATTCCGAAGGCTTGCGCCGAGCGGATCGCGAAGGCCGTCGGTGCGGACACCGCGACGATCGCGGCAATGCCGACGGTCGCCGCCTTCTGCACGATCTCGTAGCTCGCGCGGCTGGTCACGATGGCGTAGCCGAGGCCGAGATTTTCGCCGCGGCGAACGAGCGCGCCGATCAGCTTGTCGAGCGCGTTGTGACGGCCAACGTCCTCGCGCACGAGCTCGACGCCCGCGCCCGGCACGACCCACGCCGCGGCGTGGATGCTTCCCGTCCGCGCGTTGTAGACCTGGCCCGTGCCGAGCGCGACGAGCGCCTGGTGCATTTCGCGTACCGAGATCACGAGGTCGCCGACCAGCGCCGGCGGCTCGCGGACGGCGTCCGCGAGCGTCTCGGCGCCGCACATGCCGCAGCCCGTGCGCCCGGTCAGGTTGCGGTGCCGGGTGAGCAGGGCCGCGAAGCGTTCCGCGGTGATGGCGATATCGATCTCGAGGGCATCGCCGGTCGCCCGCACTTCGACCGCGCGGATTTCCTCCGGCGAGGCGGCCAGCGCTTCGCTCAGCGTGAACCCGACCGCCAGATCCTCGAGATCGGCGGGTGTCGCCAGCATCACGACGTGCGGGACTCCGAGGTACTTGAAGGCGATCGGGCGCTCGTCGGCGACCTGATCGGTCGTCGACTCGGTCGCGCCCGCCTGCCAGCGCTCGACCCGGACCGACACCACCGGCGACGGACGGGCGCTCGCCTCGGGCGCCGCTGTCGTGGAGGGGACGGTCACGGCGGCGGCCGACCCGGCGAACGGGGGCCTGGGCGCACGCGGCACCTGCAAAGGTCGGTCGGGAGCAAAGCCACGGCGAATCCTCGAATAGGGGGCAACGGACCGACTGGCGGAGTGCGGCCGGGCGAACGACCGGCGGCTCGCCGCGCTTGCGGGAGCCCGCTCACGGATCCTAGCTTAAGGCCCGGCGGAGCGGCCACCACGAACCCGCGCCGGGTGCCGCGCAGGCCGCCCCAGGGGCGTGGTGGGCGCCCTGCGGTGCGGGCGCCAGCCTCAAGATCCGCAGTACAGGGCCGACATAATTCACGGACCGCGCGCGACGCTGCAATCCCTTTTCCGCTCGGGACGGCGTCCGGCGTGTCGTGCATCACACTCCCTGAGGCGAAGAATCCGCATGTCTCGGTCTGTCCCGCCGCACCGTCTGGCCCTGCCCGCGCTTGCGTACCGGCGCAAGCTTCGGGCAGCGTTCGGAGCGCACGGGTCGTGAAGGCACTCAGAAACCTCAAGATCGGCCCGAAGCTGCTGCTCGCCTTCCTGCTGATGCTCGTCTTCATCGGCATCGTCGGTTTCACGGCCGCTGCAGAACTCACCAAGGTCGCCTTCGAGGCGGACCGGATCGCAACCGACTCGCTCGGCAGTGTCTATCGCGCCTCGGCGATTGGAACCAATGCCGCGCAAAGCCGCTCCGCGGCCCTCGAGCTGCTCACGCGACTCACGCTCAACTACGCCGCAGGCGCCGAGGAATCGCGGCGCGCGCTCAAAAATTCGCAAGACCAGCTCAAGGCCAATGTCGCGGCCTACCAGCCCTTCGTTCGCACGCCCGAACAGCACGCCCTGTGGGACGCGGCCGCGGCGCGCTGGGGCGAATACAAGCAGGACCAGGACCGCGCGGTCGCGATTGCGGAGGACGGCCTCGCCGGCGATGCACAGAAGGTGCTGATCGGCCAGGCCAAGCTCAGGTTCGACAGTTTCGAGGCGGCGCTGCGCGGCGTCATCGAGTCGAGCAACGCCGACGCCGATCTCGCGCGGCGCGCGGCCGACGAGACCGCAGCTGGCGCGCGCCGCAAGGTGTTTGAGATGCTCGCGCTCGCGGCGCTCATCGGCTGCACTATCGCGATCCTGATCACGCGCAGCATCACGCTGCCGCTGCAGGCGACCGTGGCGCTGCTCGGGCACATCGGCGCGGGGCGGCTCGACAATCCGGTCGACACCTCGCGACGCGACGAGGTCGGCCAGCTGCTGCTCGGCCTCGAGACGACCCAGACGCAACTGCGCGAGCGTGCCGCGGCCGACCAGAGGCGCCTCGAGGCCGACCGCGACCGGGCCGAGGCCGACCGCCGGGCGCTCGAGGAAGTGCAGCGGATCGTCGCCGCCGTCATTGACGGCGATCTCGACGGGCGGCTCGCGATCACCGGCAAGACGGGATTCGTGCGTGAACTCGCCGAGAGCTTCAACCGGCTGGTCGACAACGTCGGCGGCGTGGTCCACGGCGTCGGGCGGCTGATCGCCGGAGCCAATGCGGGCGACCTCACGCAGCGCGTCTACGTCGAGGGCCGCAGCGGCCTCGAGCACAAGCTGGGCACGCACATCAACGGGCTGGTCGCCGAGATGGCCGCGCTGGTCGCGACCGTCAAGGAAGCCGCGACCGAGGTGTCGCAGCGCGCCGGCGAAATATCGGCGGGCAACGCGAGCCTCTCGAAACGCACGGAAGACCAGGCCGCCTCGCTCGAGGAGACCGCCGCATCGATGGAACAGATGACGAGTTCGGTGCGCCAGAATGCAGACAACGCCAATCGCGCCAACCAGCTGGCGCGCGATGCGCGCCAGCGCGCCGAACAGGGAGGCGCGGTCGTTGCGAGCGCGATTCAGGCGATGGACGGCATCAATGCGGCCTCGCGGCGCATCACCGACATCACCGGCGTCATCGACGAGATCGCCTTCCAGACCAACCTGCTCGCGCTCAACGCTGCCGTCGAGGCCGCCCGCGCCGGCGAGCAGGGACGGGGCTTTGCCGTCGTTGCGAGCGAGGTGCGGATCCTGGCCTCGCGAAGCGCGGCGGCCGCGAAGGAAATCAAGGGACTCATCCAGGACAGCGTCGCGCGTGTCTCCGACGGCACCCGCCTGGTCGGCGAGTCGCGGGCCACGCTCGACGAACTGGTGGGCGTGGTCCATAAGGTCGGCGACCTGATCGCGGAGATCGCGACCGCCAGCGAGGAGCAGGCGGCCGGTATCGACGAGGTCGGCGCAGCGATCACCCAGATGGACGAACTCACCCAGCAGAATGCAGCGCTGGTCGAGGAAGCGGCGGCGGCGTCGCACGTCCTCGCCGAACAGTCGCAGAATCTCAGCGAACTCATGAGCCGCTACCGGGTTGCGGCGATTGCCGCCAACGCGGATCTACCGGCAACCCCGCAAATAGCACGAGGAAGATGAACATGACCACGAAGCCGATGATGGGCCGCAGAACAGCCGCAGGCGTGGCCGCGCTGCTGCTGGCGGTTGCGCCGCTGTTGCTCGCCGCCTCGGCGCCACCGAGCCGAGAGGACGTCGTCCAGCAGATCAAGAATGCCATCGAGTTCTACAAGGCCCACGGCCGCGAAGCCTCACTCGTCGAGTTCAATCGCAAGGACGGGCAGTTCGCGCAGGGCGAGGACTACGTCGACGTCCACGACGTCGCCGGCACGTGCGTCGCCCATCCGGTCACTCCGGGCATCGTCGGCCTCAACCGACTCGAGCAGGCGGATTCAAACGGCAAGCAATTCATCAAGGAAATCGTCGTCGCGGCGAAGACCAAGCCGAACGGCTGGATCACCTACGAACGCAAGAACCCGCTGACCGGGAAGATCGAGACCAAGCTTGCGTACTGGCAGACCTACGACGGGCTCATCTTCAAGGCCGGGACCTACCAAGCTCACTGACGCCTGTCGTTCGCGGCGGGGCGCGGGCCCACCGCCACGAGCGCCGCGATTCGGCGTCTGCGCGCGAACGCCCGCGCTGTCGCCGCGACACGCCTGCGGCCTCACTGCTGCGATGCTGTCAGCGCGATGCTCACGTATCCGATGGCTGACAACGCCGCCCGCGCTCGGTTACTGGCGCTGCTCCTCCGCCGGGGCGCCGTGCGTCGACGAGTACGGCAGGTTTTGCTCGTCTCGGTGTAGGGCTGCGGCGTGCCATTTAGAGCTACCGGCATCGAAAATTCATGGGCCATGCAGGCGCTCCTGCTCGTGAAGCCGGTCAGGTGAATCTGGCCGCCCATCGTGTCCACATTCGTGGGATGGCTATCGAGTCCCGCAACGGCCCAGGTAAGGTGCCAGGCCAGTACCAGTGTCAACGCGTACATAAGCAGGTCTCCTTGCGTACGGTGAGTCGCGCGCCGTATACCGCAAGCGAGGGCGATAGTTCGTGTGGAAAGGCGTCTGGGGACGGCGACGGCGAATCGCCGCGGGTTCGCCGTCGTGCGGGAGCGCACCGGGTTTCGGCGCTCGACCCTTTTTCCTCGCGCCGGCATGCGTCGACCGGTGATCTCGCGGCGAGCGCCGCTCGCTGTCGGTGCCGACTGACGCGCACCCCACAGCGTCGCTGCAACCGCCGCAAGGGCAGCCGCTGAGTCGGGTGCATTCCGGACGCCATTCGCACGTCGCTTTTGACAGGCCCGGGGTCGGCCGCGCACAGTGATCGCCTAGCAGAGTCGGGAAGCTGCCGTGAGAAAGATGCTGGTGACCTTCGTTTTCGCCGCGGCGATGTCGCTGAGCCCGGTCGCGGGATACGCGAAAGCGAACACCGCCGCGCAGCGCGCTCGACCCAACCACGGCGCCACCGAGCACTCGCAGAGCCACGGCGGGAAGTACCGCGGTGCGCTCGGATCGGCCCACAAGGGCGGGCACTACTCGAACCCGCGCACGGGCGATCAATACGGGCGGCACAAGACCAAATAGCGGCGCGGGCTCCCACGAGCGGCGCGGTTCCGCGGGCGCACGGCCGAGTCGCGGACGCGAATTCCGGTCGGAAGATGGTGGCTAGGGGGGGAATCGAACCCCCGACCCCGGGGTTATGAATCCCGTGCTCTAACCGTCTGAGCTACCTAGCCACGAGCGCCGGCCGGGCCGACGCAGAAAAGGACGAGATTCTGTGCAGGTCTCGGCCGCCCGTCAAGGCGCGGCCTCCCAAATCAGTACCCCTGAAGCCAGGCGAGCGAACTGTTGACCGAGTTGACGCCGTCCCCGAGCACCACGATCTTGGACGTCGAGACGATGTAGAACACGAGCCCGCTGCCGCCGAGGATGTTGCGGCTGACGGTTGCGATTACTCGGCCGCTTGCCGCGTCGATCGCATAGCTTCCGGTCACGTTCCCGGACATCGCGCCTTCCTGCAACAGCACCTGCGGTACCAGTGAGATCGGCGACGTCGAGGTCGGAAACACCGTGCCGCCGACGTAGTACGAGGCCAGGAAGTCGGAGAACGGTGCGCCCACCTGCGCATCGAGAATCCCGAAGTTGCCGACCGTACTTGTGGGCTCGATCAGGTAGCCGTTGTTGGCGGACGTCACGTAGATGACGAAGTCACGCTGGGTGCTGCCCGAACCAAGCGTCAGCGTACCACGCCCATTCGCGGTCACCGTGTACGGAGCCGCCGCGAAATCCGTGTGAACGAGCGCAGCACCACGGTCGGCGACATCAATCCCGACGGCCAGGTTGCCGGCGGTGCCATTCGACAGCAGGCCGGCGGACACCGTCGCGCTCGGTAGTCCGCCAACCAGCGACGAACCCCACATGCTGAGGACCGAGGGACCGACGAAGGAGGCCGCGCTGAGGGTCCCGGCTCCGAGCTGCCGCGTCATGCGTCCGGCGACGCGCAGCGAAGAGGTCGACGCATCGTTGCTGACGACGTAGAGCGTGTTCGCATCGATCACGTAGTAGGCGACCGGCAGCGCCGAACCGCCGACGTCAAGCGTCGCCGTTCCGCGGCCATTGGCATCGGGCGCGGTCATCGAACCCGTCACGGCCGCACTCGCCAGCGGTGCCGCCCCGTTCGTATCGGCGACGCCGTTCGAAATCGCGCCGCTCGAATCGACAGTGAGCCGCCCCACCAGGCCGATTCGATTCCGGCCCGCGTCGATTCCGATCAGCCCGAAGCCGTAGTCACCTGCGATTGACGCCTGCGTGAACGCGGTGGCCTGCTGCACGAAGAACTGCGCGGAACCGACCACCGGCGATGCGTCATTTTCCTGCATTTGTCCGGCAGCGAGCGAGCTGACCGTGCCGAAGTCGAAGTTCTCGACGCCGGAGGCCGAGACGATCCTGAGCGTGCCGCGGTTCTGGGTGCGCGTGGTGCACGTGCCGTCGGTGAGAGTCTCGCCGATCCGAGTGACCACGGAATCCTTGTAGTCGTGGATGCCGGTGATCGTGCCGTCGCTCAAGATGTCGAGGCTGCCGGCGCGCACGACCGGAACTCCCTGACGAAAACCCGTGAACAGGTAGCCGAAGCGTCCCTGCAGCACGCAGGCGGTCTGCGGATTGACGACCAGCGTCACGGTCACGGTCGCAACGGCGTTGTTGGCGTCGGTGACCTGCAGCGTAAACGTGGACGAACCGAGCGCCGTCGGAATCCCGGACAGCGCCGTGGTCGCGCTCGTGCTGCCATCGAGCGCAAGCCCCGTCGGGAGCGTTCCCGACTTGACGAGCCAGGCAAACGGCGCCAACCCGCCATCGACCGTGAAATAGGCGGCGTAGATGATGTTGAGGTTGGCCGGGAACAGCACCGGCTGCGGAATGATCGGCGTGCCGTTCACGGTGATCGTGACCGAGGCGATCTGCGTGGGATCCGTGATCGAGACCGCGGAAAGCGTGACGGTGAGCGCGCCGGTGATCGTGGTGGGCGCCTGGTAGACGTACGAGGTCGTCGTCATGCTCACGGGGTTCGGCGTCCCGGAAGGCCCGGTAAGGATCCAGTTGACGCCTGCCTTGCTGGAATCGTTGCTGACGATGGCGTCGATCTCGATCTTCGAGCCCTGCTCTACGATCGTCGATCCGCTCGGTGCCGTGAGCGAAACCCCGAGGCCCACGCCAACCGCGTGCGACGTCGTCTTGTGGCCGCACGCGGAGATCATTGCGGCACAGGCGAGCGCGAACAGCAGCCTTGCAGGGGCGCGAGTCACGGCACGGTTCAGAAGCATCGCTCGCATCGTGTGTTCCTTGGTGGCGGCGGCGCACAGCATAGCGCCGCCTGTCGTCAGACGTTGAACCGGAAATGCATGACGTCTCCCTCGCGGACCAGGTATTCCTTGCCCTCGAGTCGCAGTTTTCCGGCGTCGCGCGCGCCCGACTCGCCGCGGCAGGCGACGTAGTCCTCGAATCCGATGACCTCGGCGCGGATGAACCCGCGCTCGAAGTCGGTGTGAATGACCGCCGCCGCCTGCGGCGCGGTACTGCCGCTGCGCACCGTCCAGGCACGAACCTCTTTTGGCCCGACGGTGAAGTAGGTCTGCAGCCCCAGCAGCCGGTAGGCTCCCCTGATCACCCGGTTGAGACCCGGTTCATCGAGCCCAAGTTCCTTCAGGAACTCACTCCGGTCGGCGTCCTCGAGCTGGGAGATCTCCGCCTCGATTGCCGCGCAGACGGCGACCACCTGGGAGCCCTCTGCCGCGGCCAGCTTTTCGACTGCGGCGAGCAGCGCGTTGTCGTGAAATCCGCCTTCCTCGACGTTGGCGATGTACAGAACGGGCTTCATCGTCAGCAGCTGGAGTTCGCGGACGATGACCCGCTCCTGCTCGTCGAGGACCTGCGCCCGGGCGGCCTTGCCCTCGTTAAGCCCGTCGCGGACGCGCTTGAACACGTCGCGCACGCGCCCCGCTTCCTTGTTCTCCTGCGCCCGGGCGGCCTTCTCGGCGCGCTGCAGGCCCTTCTCCGCCGTCTCTAGATCGGCGAGCGCAAGCTCGGTATTGATGGTCTCGATGTCGTCGAGCGGGCTCACCTTGCCCGCGACGTGCACGACGTCGTCATCCACGAAACAGCGGACGACGTGCGCGATCGCATCGACCTCGCGGATGTTCGCGAGGAACTTGTTGCCGAGGCCCTCGCCCTCCGAGGCGCCCTTGACGATGCCGGCGATGTCCACGAACTCGACCGTCGTCGGTACGATCTTCTCGGGGTTCGCGATGGCCGCGAGCCGCGCGAGGCGTGCATCGGGGATCGGGACGACACCGACGTTCGGGTCGATGGTGCAGAAGGGATAGTTCTCGGCAGCGATCTGCGCCCGCGTCAGCGCATTGAACAGCGTCGACTTGCCAACGTTGGGCAGGCCGACAATTCCGCATTTGATTCCCAAGTTTCGGCTCCCTAGGCAGCCGGCTCGCGCCGGTGCAGGTTGTTCATCACCTTCTCGGCGCCATCGCTCAGCAGCTTCGTAATCGCCTGGGCGCCGGCGTTGACCGCGCCATCGAGCAATTCCTGCTCGCCAGCCGGCGCCCGGCGCAGCACGTAGTCGATCACTTCCTCGCTGGTCGCGGGCCGGCCGATGCCGAGGCGCAGGCGCCAGAACGCGTCGCCGATCTGAGTGATCAGGTCCTTGAGGCCGTTGTGACCACCGGCACCGCCGCCTTGCTTCAGGCGCACGATGCCGACGCCGAGATCGAGCTCATCGTGCGCAACCAGAGTCTCGGCGACCTCGATCCGCATGTAATCGAGAAGCGCGCGCGCAGCCATGCCGCTGCGGTTCATGTAGATCATCGGCTTCAGCAGCCAGATTTCGCGGCCATCGAGAGTCACGCGACCGACGTCGCCGTGGTACCGCGCGTGCGGCCGCAGGCTGCCGCCGCACTGCGCTGCCAGGCGGTCGACGCACCAGAACCCCGCGTTGTGGCGCGTGTCCGCGTGCTCGGGGCCCGGATTACCGAGCCCGATGATCAGCTTGAGGGGCAGGCCCGCCATGCGCGTCGCTCGCGGTCGCCTAAAGCGACCGGGCCGCACCCGAAGGGGCGCGGCCCGGCGGCACGAGGCGGTGGTCGCGAATTACTTCTTCGCGTCCTTCTTGGGATCGTCCTTCTTCGCAGGCTCCGCCGCCTTCTT
>JANXZZ010000260.1 GCA_025355245.1 Pseudomonadota bacterium
GCCATCACATGCGCATCAACGGCCGCGAACGTCTGATGAAGTTTTTCGATCCGGGTACGACCAAGGAAATCGCGCCGAAGATCGAGCCTGAGGACCCGCTGAAGTTCAAAGACACCAAACGCTATCGGGATCGTCTGGTTCAGACCCAGAAACAAACGGGCGAGCGCGATGCGTTGATCGTCCTCAGCGGCAAGCTCGCCGATCTCGATATCGTCGCCTGCGCCTTCGAATTTCGTTTTCTCGGCGGTTCGATGGGATCGGTCGTCGGCGAAAAATTCGCGCGAGCGGTCGAGCACTGTCTGGAGCATCGCATGCCCCTGGTGTGTTTCGCCGCCAGCGGCGGCGCGCGCATGCAGGAAGCCTTGTACTCGCTGCTGCAGATGGCCAAGACCAGCGCGGCGCTGAAGCGGCTGTCGGAAGCCCGCCTGCCGTACATTTCGGTGATGACGGATCCGACGACCGGCGGCGTCTCGGCGAGCCTCGCGATGCTCGGCGACGTGAACATCGGCGAGCCGCGCGCGCTGATCGGCTTCGCGGGTCCGCGCGTGATCCAGGGAACCGTGCGCGAGACGCTGCCGGAGGGTTTCCAGCGCAGCGAATTCCTGCTCGACCACGGCGCGCTCGACTTGATCCTCGACCGGCGCGACCACCGCGAACGCATCGGCAGCCTCCTGCGCCTACTCTTGCAGCAGCCGCCCGCGGCGGCCTGATTCCGTGGCGGGTAGAACGCTGCCCGAGTGGCTCGCCTACCAAGAGCGCGTGCACCCGCGCGCGATGGATTTCACGCTCGAACGCATCAGGACCGTGCTCGCGCGGCTCGGCGCCGCGCGGCCGCGCGCGCACGTGATCACCGTCGGCGGCACCAACGGCAAGGGCTCGGTGGCGGCGCTCCTCGAGGCGGTGCTGCGGGCGGCGGGACACCGGGTCGGCCTCTACACCTCGCCGCACCTCAACCGCTACCAGGAACGCATCCGCATCGACGGGCGCGAGATCGACGAGCAGCGCCTGCTCGACGTGTTCGCGCGCATCGAGGCCGCGCGGCGCGAGGTGACGCTGACCTTCTTCGAATACGCGACCGCCGCCGCACTCGTCGCGTTCCAGGACCTCGCGGTCGACTTCGCGGTGCTGGAAGTCGGCCTGGGTGGCCGGCTCGATGCCATCAACGCGATCGATGCCGACGTCGCCATCGTCGCCTCGATCGGCCTCGATCACCGCGACTACCTCGGCGATACGCTCGAGGCGATCGGCCGCGAGAAGGCCGGGATCTTCCGCTCGGGCAAGCCCGCGATCTTTGGCAGCGCCGACATGCCCGCCAGCATCGCGAGCGAGGCCGAGCGCATCGGTGCGCGTCTCGAGCGGCTGGGGAGGGAGTTCAGCGCCGAGCGCACCGCAGAGGGGTTCAACTACCGCCGCGGCGCGACGCGGCTCGAGGGCTTGCCGGCGCCGAACCTCGTCGGCGCCGTGCAGTTCGGCAATGCCGCCACCGCACTCGCCGCCCTCGAGGCCGGCGGCTGGCTGCCCGCGCGCGCGGCGATCGAGGCCGGGCTCGGGGCCGTGACACTGCCCGGGCGCTTCGAGGTCCGACCGGGCCCGGTCACCTGGGTGTTCGACGTCGCCCACAACCCGCCCGCCGCCGCCGCGCTCGCGGCCACCATGCAGGAGCGCGCGCCGCGCGGCCGCTGGCTGCTGGTCGTCGGCGTGCTCGCGGACAAGGATGCCGCGGCGATCGGCCAGGCGCTCGCCGCGGCGCTGCGGCCCGCGGACGTCCTGTGCACGGTCACGCTGGCGGGTGACCGCGGGCGCAGCGCCGGGGAACTCGCCGCGATCCTGAGCCCGCTCCTCGGCCGCGCCGCGGTGCTCGCGGAGTCGGTCGCGGAGGGCTGCGCCTTCGCCGCTCGCGAGGCGCGCGCGGACGATGCGGTGCTGGTGTTCGGTTCCTTCCACACCGTCGGCCCGGCGCTCGAGTGGCATCGTCTATACTGCGCCCAGCCGCGCTGATATCGAGCCCATGGATACCCGGATCAAGGAGCGCCTACTCGGCGCGATCGCGCTCGTCGCGATCGTCGTCATCGTGGTGCCGGAGCTTCTGACCGGCCAGCGCGCGCCTACGGTGCCGACTTCGAGCCCGGGCGATGCCCCGCAACGCACCGTCGTCATCGACATGGCGACGAGCGAGCGTGCCGCGGTGCCGCGGCCAAGCCCCGCGCCCGTCGCGACGCCACCCACCGCGG
>JANXZZ010000268.1 GCA_025355245.1 Pseudomonadota bacterium
CGAGCCACCTGCAGCGTCGCGTGGACCTCATCACGAGCGACCTCTCAAGCGGCATGTCAGTGCTCGCCTCGGTCGGCTCCACGGCCCCGTTCGTCGGCCTCTTCGGCACGGTGTGGGGCATTTACCACGCGTTAACTGCCATCGGCATCTCGGGCCAGGCCTCGATCGACAAGGTCGCAGGTCCGGTCGGTGACGCGCTCGATGATGAACTTGTTGCGGCGCATCAGCCAGTTGAAGCCGAGCACCGCCGGCACCGCGACCGCGAGGCCGAGCGCCGTCATGATCAGCGCCTCGCCGACCGGACCCGCGACCTTGTCGATCGAGGCCTGGCCCGAGATGCCGATCGCGGTCAAGGCGTGGTAGATGCCCCACACCGTGCCGAACAGGCCCACGAACGGCGCCGTCGAACCGACCGAGGCGAGCACCGACATGCCGCTCGACAGGTCGCTCGTGATGAGGTCGACGCGACGCTGCAGGTGGCTCGAGATCCAGTCGTGCAGGTCGATGTTCTCGGTCAGGCGGCCCTTGTTGCGCTCGTGGTGCTCGAGGGACTGGATGCCGTCGCTCGCGAGGCCGCGGAAGGCGTTGTCATCGCCGCCCTTCAGGCGCGCAAGGCCGTCCTGCAGGTTGGAAGCGGCCCAGAAGTCCTTCTCCGAGGACAGTGCGTATTTCTTGAGGGCGCGCTGGTCGAGGGCCTTCGTGATGATCACGTACCACGAGAACAGCGACATGAATACGAGGATGAATAGCACCGTCCGGGAAACGGCGTCGCCGTTCTGGACGAACGAGACGATGCCATACGGGTTGTCAGTTGCGACAGCTGCGTCAGCCATGATCAAAGCCCTCTGCGTAGTGAATTCGGATCTACGATTCTATTTAGAGTCAATAATTTAGAGACGAATCATGAGGTCAAGCGCCAGGTGTACTTCATGCGCTGCCAGGAACCAACCGCCTCGGTGCCGACTTTCTGCGGCTCGAAGCGACCTTGCGAAGTCACGCACTTGACCGTGGCCTCGTCGAGACGCTGGATGCCGCTCGAGGTTTCAACCTTCGATTCGGTCACGCGGCCGTTGGGGGCCACGTAGATGAGCACGACGACGGAGCCTTCCTCGCTCAAGCGTCGCGAGGCCGACGGGTAGTAGCCGCTGCAGGCATCGCCCAGGTTGAGTCCCTTCGCGAGCCGGGCGGGCACGATCGGCGGCGGCGCGGCCTTCGGCGGCGGCGCGGGCTCGGCCTTGGGCAATTGGATCGCGGTCGCGACCGGAGGTCCGACCACGGCCGGGATGTCGATCGACGGCGCCTGGATCGGCGGCGGCACGAAGTCCGGCGGCGGCGGCGGCGGTTCCTTGGGGGGTGGCTCGTCCTCGTGTTTGATCAGCTGGGCGTCCAGCATGTCGCGCAGTTGCGGAACGACTTTGATCGCGGTGGCCGCGATCAGGCCGAGCGCGAGCACCACGTGAATGCCGATCACGAAGGACAGGACCATCGTGCGGCGTCGAATAGCAGCAGCGCTTGGCATGTAGCAGGGAGCCCCTATCTCCCGAACCCTTGTCAGATCACCGATAGCGGAGGCGCGGGTCGCGACCCTCTCACTCGGAACAAAACGCCCGGCTTCAGGCCGGACATTTCACAGACGTAAGCGGAATAGCTATACGCGCTGCTGCGCGTCTTCTTCCCCGCCGACGCGAGCCGACGATAACGCCTGACGCGCGGGTCTGCAAGCCTGAACTCCGTCCGCGCGCGCAACGCACCATGGGCCTGCGGAGTTTCCCGCAAGACCCCGCTTGTCAAGGGCCTTCCGGCGCGCACGGCTCACGCGCCGCTGCTCGATTTCAGGGCGCTTCAGCCTCTTGCCGCACTGCGACGGTGCGCGCGCTTGCGCGGCTTCGCGACGCGCGGCTTCGCCGCTGCGAGCACCGCGTCGAGCGGGTCGGTGACCGCGCCCACCGATGCGCTCGTGACCTCGCGTACGTACTTCGCGAGCACGCCGCGCAGTGCGTACGGCGCCCGCGCGCGCCAGGCGCGGCGGCGCCGCTTCAACTCTGCGGCGCTCAAGGCGACGCTGAGCGTGCGCTTGGCCGCGTCGATGGTGATCGCATCGCCGCTCTTGATGAGCGCGAGCGGCCCACCGACACCGGCCTCCGGGGACACGTGTCCGACGACGAAGCCGTGGCTGCCGCCGGAGAAGCGCCCGTCGGTGATCAACGCCACCTTGTCGCCGAGACCCTTGCCCATGATCGCGCCCGTGGGGCTCAACATTTCGCGCATGCCGGGACCCCACTTCGGCCCCTCGTAGCGGATGACGACGACATCGCCCGCCTGCACGGTGCCATCGAGGATCGCGGTCAGGCTCGCCTCCTCCGAATCGAACACGCGCGCGGGTCCCTGGAACTTGAGGCCCTCCTTGCCGGTAATCTTTGCGACCGCGCCCTCGGGCGCGAGGTTGCCGTACAGGATCACGAGGTGGCTCGTCGCCTTGATGGGATTGCCGAAGTCGCGCACCACGTCCTGTCCCGGCGGGTAGGGACGCACGCTCGCGAGGCTCTGCCCCAGCGTCTCCCCGCTCACCGTCAGGCACTCGCCGTGCAGCAGCCCTTCCTCGAGCAGCGCCTTCATGAGCGGCCGGATGCCGCCGATCGCGATCAGCTCCGACATCAGGTACTTGCCGCTCGGCTTCAGGTCCGCGAGCAACGGCACGCGCTTGCCCACCCGCGTGAAATCGTCGAGGTGCAGCTTCACCCCGCCCGCGTGCGCGATCGCGAGCAGGTGCAGCACCGCATTGGTCGAGCCGCCGAGCGCGATCACGGTCGTGATCGCGTTCTCGAACGCCGCGCGCGTCAGGATCGTGGACGGGCGGATGCCCTCCTTCACGAGCCGGACCGCCGCCGCGCCCGCGCGCACGCAGTCATCGAGCTTGTTCTGCCCGACCGCTTCCTGCGCCGAGCTGTTCGGCAGGCTCATGCCGAGCGCCTCGATCGCGGACGCCATCGTGTTCGCGGTGTACATGCCCCCGCAGCTGCCAGCGCCCGGGATCGCGGTGCACTCCACTTCCTTGAGGCGCGCATCCGACACCGTGCCCGCCGCGTGCCCGCCCACCGCTTCGAACACCGAGACGATGTCGCGGCGCTGCACGCCGGGGCGGATGGTGCCGCCGTAGACGAATACCGCCGGCCGGTCGAGCCGCGCGATCGCCATCAGGCAGCCCGGCATGTTCTTGTCGCAACCGCCGATCGCGACCAGCCCGTCGAAGCCCTGGGCGCCCGCGACGGTCTCGATCGAATCCGCGATCACCTCGCGGGACACGAGCGAGAAGCGCATGCCGGGGGATCCCATCGAGATGCCGTCCGACACGGTGATCGTGTTGAAGATGCGGCTCTTGCCGCCGGCGGCGTCGGCGCCGCCCGCTGCGGCCTCCGCCAGCCGCGCCAGGTGCACGTTGCAGGGCGTGATGTTCGACCATGTCGAGGCGATGCCGATTGAGGGCTTCACGAAGTCCTCGTCGACGTAGCCGACCGCGCGCAGCATCGCGCGGCTCGCGGACTGCTTGACGCCGTCGAAGACCAGGCGTGAGTGTTGGCGGGCGTCGTACGGTGGCTTCTGGCGCGGCATGGGAGGGTTCGGTCGCGTGGCGCGGCCGGCCGCCGCGGCGCCATTGTGACGGGCGCGCGCGGCGGCGGCCACCCCGCGCGCTCAGGAACCGGTGTCGGCGAAGCGCCGCTCGCGCACCGAGATGATGGTGACGCCCATCAGTGTCAACAGGCCGCCCCACAGGATGCGGGCTGTCAACGGGTCGCCCAGGATCAGGACGCCGAGGCTGACGCCGAACACGGGCGACAGCGTCGTCAGCGGCGAGAGGCTGGTGACCGGGTAGCGGCGGATCAGCCAGTAGTAACCGGTGTGTGCCACGAGGCTCGAGACGAGCGCCGTGAACAGGACCGCGCTCCACTCGCGCCACGAGGCCGAGGCGAGCGCGTGCCGCTGCCCGTCCTCGAGCCAGGCCGACAGGAGCCAGAGGAGCGGCAGGCCGCTGACCGCGAACCAGGCCTGCAGCTCGAGCGGCTGCAGCGTCGTCCCCAGGCTCTTGACCGCGACGATGCCGAAGGAGCCGATCAACGCCGAGGCCACCACCAGCGCGAGTCCCGCCCGCGATTCGAGCAGCCCGGGCTCGAAGGCGATGATGAGGACGCCCGCGAACGCGAGCGCGATCCCGAG
>JANXZZ010000310.1 GCA_025355245.1 Pseudomonadota bacterium
CGCGTGGTAGCCCATCTGGAACTGGTCGTCGCGGGCCGAAGCCGGTCCGATCGCGGTATCGCCGTCCAGGTACTGCGCGATGAAGGTCCAGTGCGCCGTGGGCTCGAGCCGCGCGCCGAAACTCGAGAAGCGCGTCCGCCATGCGCCACCGCCGGCGGCGGTCGCCGCGCCGGGGTCGACGCGGTTGTCGTAGCGCAGGGCGCGCAGCTCGAGCCGATCATGGTGCCGCCAGACGAGGCCCGCGTAGTAGCCGGGCTTGCGGTCGATCTCGTGATAGAAGGTCAGCGGCGGTCGGCTCAGTCCGCCGAACAGCGTCGAGGGTCGATCGGTCAGCGCGAAGCCGCCGTCGGCGACCAGTGCGCCGGCAGGATCGTTCCAGCCATACGCCGCGGCCACCAGCGACAGGTCGCCGAGATAGCCGCTGCTCGCGCCAAGCCAGCGCGCTTCGAACTCCGCGCCGATGGTGCGAAACTCCTCGCCGAGCCAGGTGTTCAGCGCCGACGGCGTGATCGTGTAGACGTCGCTCCAGCCAGCGGCGCGGTTCTCGAGCGAAATCGGCATGTGGAACGCGCCGACGCGCAGGCGCCAGCGCAGCGCGCTGGTCGGAAACGGGCGCAGCTCGGCCCAAAGCTCGCTCAGGTCGACGGGGTTGCGGTCGTGATCGCCATAGGCATCGACGACCGCGTGCACGGTCACGGTATCCGTCAGGCGCAGGCGCGCCGCGAGGAAGGTCCGACCGAGCCTGAGGTCCTCGTGGTCCGGATCGAAGCGCAGCGTGCCGACGCCGCCGTTGAGATAGGACGTTTCCGCAGTGGAATGCACCCATCGCAGGTCGACGGTACCGGCGAGCGCGAGCCGCTCTTCGCCGCACGCGGCAGCTGTGCACAGGCAACCGATCATGGCGAGGGTCGCGTGCCAGGCCCTCATCAGTACTCCCAGTCGCCGCGCCGCGGCCGCGGCTCCGGGCGCGCGCGCAGCTCGCGCGCCAGTTGCACGCGGCTCGGCGTGACGCCTTGCGCGGCAATCGCTATCGGTCGCGTCAGCGTCGGCGGCGGGTCCGCGACCAGCGGGCTCCACAGCGTGAGCTGGTAGGCGCCGGCGGGCAGGTCCGGGACACGCAGCGTACCGGTGGCATCGGTCGTGCCGAAATAGGCGGCCGACGTCACGTAGATGTAGCCGGCCATCTCGTCGTGAATGTTGCAGCCGAGCACGACCAGCCCGTCGTGGTCGAAGACGACCGGCGCATGGCCCTCGCCCTTGTAGAGCGGCAGCTGGAATCGCTTGGCCGCCGAGAACGAATAGACCTGATGGCTCACTGAATCGCTGTTCGGGAACGAGACACTGGTGCCGGTGGCGACGACCAGCACGCGCGGCACGAAGGCGAGATTGCGCTGGTCCATGACGGCCGTCGGTAGCGCGGTGCCGCGGTGGGTCGGCTTCGCGTCCAGCGGCGCCAGCGTCACGACGACGTCCCCGACCGGCCGGCCCGTCCGGTCGACGATGCCGATCGCCAGCTCCCCCGCCCCGCAGGCGCTCGCCGTGGCGAGCGTGACGATGAAGGCGAGCGTGACCCGCTTGGCAGAAAGCCGGCCCCTGAGCGCGAACCCGTTCGCAACTCGGCTCCCGGCCCGGGAACGACTGCGGACATGCGACTTACCATGGGCCATGCGTTTGCCTTCGTACATCATGCGCAGCTTTTACAGTCGCATCCTAGCGTTAGTGCTCGGTCTCGTCACCGTGGTTCTAACGGCGACGATCATCGCCGTAGTCGTCAAGGCGCGCGACGAGGTCGGCCGACAGGCGGCGCTGCAGCTGCGCTCGGCCGCCGGCACCGCCCGCGAAGTGCTCACCTTCCGCGGCAACCAGCTCACCAGTGCGGTCGAGGTCCTGGCCGCCGACTTCGGCTTCAAGGAGGCGGTTGCCTCGGCCGACACGGCCACGCTGATGTCGGCCGTGGCCAACTACCGATCGCGGATTGGCGCCGACGTGCTGGTCGTACTCGATCCCGAGGGGC
>JANXZZ010000317.1 GCA_025355245.1 Pseudomonadota bacterium
CGAGGCCAGCCACCAGCGCACGCCGACCATGAGGACGAGCGTCAGCAGGAAGGTGATTGTGAGGGGGTGCATCGCGGTGCCCGGGGAGTGGCGGCACTGTAGCGTCTGCTAGAATCAGCGGCAACCGAGCACCATGCCGCAACACCCCGACAACCTGGCCTGGATCGATCTCGAGATGACGGGCCTCGTGCCCGACACCGACCGGATCATCGAGATCGCCACGATCGTCACCGATCGCGACCTCAAGATATTGGCGGAGGGTCCGGTACTGGCGGTGCGCCAATCCGACGCGGCGCTCGCCGGCATGGACGATTGGAACCGCCGCACGCACGGCGCCAGTGGGCTCATCGAACGGGTACGCGTGAGCGCCGTGGCGGAGGTGGACGCCGAGCGGCTCACCGTCGAGTTTCTCCGCGAGTGGCTGGCTCCGGGCGCATCGCCCATGTGCGGCAACAGCATCTGCCAGGATCGACGCTTCCTCGCGCGCTGGATGCCCGCGCTCGAGCGCTACTTCCACTACCGCAACCTCGACGTGAGCACGCTCAAGGAGCTGGCGCGGCGCTGGGCGCCGGCGGCGCTCGCGGGCGTCACCAAGTCGAACTCGCACCAGGCGCTCGACGACGTGCGCGACTCGATCAACGAACTCAGGCACTACCGCGCCACGCTGTTCGTGTCGGGCACGTGAACCGGCTGGCGAGCCTGCGGCTGCTGCTGCTGGTTCTGCCGATCGCGTGCGTCGGGCTGTTCGGGCGCGGGTACTTCACGCCCGATGAGCCGCGCGAGGCGAGCCTGGTCGTCGCGATGGCGAGCCAGGCGCAGTGGGCGCTGCCCGAGCTCGCGGGCCGTCCGTTCGCGGAGAAGCCGCCGCTCCTCTACTGGCTGGGTGGCGCGAGTGTCAGCGCCTTCGGTGCGACGCCGGCGGCCGCGCGCGCGCCCAATCTCCTCTATTTCCTGGTCACCGCACTCGCGCTCGCGGCGCTCGCCGGACGCGCGGCCGGTCCCGCCGCCGGTTTTGCGGCGGGCTTCGTCGCGGTCACGGCGCTGCAGATCTACCAGGTGCTGATCTGGCTCGCGACCGACGCGCCGCTCGTCGCCGGCACCGCGCTTGCGCTCCTCGGTGGCTACACGGCACTCACGACCGAAATTCCGCGCACCCGCCTGCTCGGTTACGGCGGTTTCTACGCCGGACTCGCGCTCGCCTTTTTCGCCAAGGGCTTTGCCGGCTGGCTGGTCCCGGTGCCGGCGTTTCTTGGCGTCATCGTGCTCGAGCGGCGCTGGCGCGAGCTCGCGCGCGCGGAGCTGTGGTTGGGAACGCTGCTGCTCATCGTCGCAATCGGCAGCTGGGTCTATTGCGTCGACCTGCTCCCGGAGGGACGCGAGTCGCTCAAGGTCGTGTTCTGGTACAACCTCGTCGGGCGCGCGCTGCCGCTGGCGGCGCCACCCGGGTACGCCTACGCGGCGGGCCACCAGAACTCCTTCGGCAAGTATTTCCTCGAGCTGCCGCTCTACCTGTTGCCGTGGGTGGCAGTTGCGTTCGCGGCGTTGCGGCGCGGCCTCGGCGGCTGGCGCGACCCGGGACCGACGGGGACGGCCTGGCGGCTCGCGTTCGGCGCCGTCGTTCCCGCGACGATCCTGCTGTCTTTGGCGGCGACCGCGCGCGGTGTCTACTACGGGCCGGTGGCGCTCGCTTTTGCGCTCCTGATCGGACTCGAGGTCGGCACGGCGAGCGTGGCTCCCGATCGCATCGAGCGCGCCTGCTGGCGGCTGACGGCGTGGCTGATAGCGGCGCTGGCGCTCGCGCTCGGCACCACCGCCGGGCTCGTCTGCTTCGCGCCGGCGACGCGCGATACGAATGCAGTGCTGCTCGGCGCGGTCGCGATCGCCGCCGCCGTCGCCGCCACCGGGATCGCGCTGAGCGCGCGCGCGAGCGCCGCTGCAATGCCGCGATATGCGCTCGCGGTTGCGATCGTGCTGACGCTGGTCATCGGCCCCGTCTACCGCGCGCTCAACGGCTGGCAGGACCTAGAGGCGCCGGCGCGGCGCGTGAGCGCGGCGGCGGGCCCGGGGCCGTTGTTCCTGCTCGATGCGGACGAGACGACGCTCGCGATGGCCTCGTTGTACCTGCCGCCCGGCCGCGGGCGGCTCGCGTTGAGCTCGAGTTCGCCCGCCGCGATCGCCGACGCGCGCGCAGCGCTCGCGACGGCGGGCGAGGCGGCGCGCGTACTCTGGCTGGTTCCGGATCGCGCGAATTGGGGCAGCGCCGGATGGCTCGCGTTCCTCGGCTATCGGCCCGCGTTGGTAGCGGTGCCGGCGCCCGCCCTCGTGCCGCCTGCCGGCTTGGGTGCGCTGCGCATCGTCTGCCGGGTCGTGCGGCCGGGCGGGCGCACGTTCGCGCTGCTCGCGGCGGGCACCGCAACGGGCGAGGCCGCGGCGCCGCGCTCCTGCCCCTGAGCCCAAGGACTGCAATCGACAGCCCGGGAGCCGCGATCTAAAATCGCGGCGGAGGTATTCGCGTGCTGCTGCGCCGTCTCGGTTTTCTGCTGCCGCTGACCCTGCCGGTCCTCATCGTCTGCGGCTACCGGCTGGGCGGCGCGTGGAATTTCCTGGCGCTCGGCTGGAGCTTCGCGCTCGTGCCGCTCATCGACTTCCTGGGCGGCGTCGACACCGCGCAGGTCTCGGCGAAGCGCGGCGAGTCACCGGCCTGGGATCGTTTTTTCGACGGCGTGCTGGTGTTCTGGGTGCCGGTCCAGCTTGCGCTGCTGGCCTTCGGAGTGACCGCCGTCGCGGGCATCGACGGCATGGCGGCGCGCATCGGCTTCTGCCTGTCGGTAGGTGCCGCTACCGGCGGCATCGGCATCGTCGTCGCGCACGAGCTCGGTCACCGGCCGGGTGGCCGCGAACGCCTGCTGGCCGG
Source organism: Pseudomonadota bacterium (assembly GCA_025355245.1). Classification (GTDB taxonomy): domain Bacteria; phylum Pseudomonadota; class Gammaproteobacteria; order Steroidobacterales; family Steroidobacteraceae; genus CAIKZZ01. The sequence continues at coordinate 2,915 of JANXZZ010000317.1, forward strand.
CGCGCTGCTGACGACGGTCGCGTACCTGCATTTCTACATCGAGCACAACCAGGGCCACCACGCGCGCGTCGGCACCGATGCCGATCCCGCCAGCGCGCGCGCCGGCGAGGCGTTCTGGCAGTTCCTGCCGCGCAGCGTGTTCAACGGCCTCGCGAGCGCCTGGCACATCGAGGCAGCGCGCCTCGGCGCGGCGCGCCGGCCCCTGCTCGGCTTGCACAACCGCGTGCTCTGGGCCGGCGGCGGCCCGCTCGCGATCGCGGTGCTGCTCGGCCTTGGCCTCGGCGCGCCCGCGGTCGCGTTCTTCGTCGGGCAGGCGCTGGTCGCGATCGTGCTGCTCGAGCTCGTCAACTACATCGAGCACTACGGACTGACGCGCCGGCGCGACGCCCACGGCCGCTTGGAGCGAGTCGGGGTCGAACACTCCTGGAACTCGAGCCAGCGCGTTTCGAACTGGCTGACCTTCAACCTGCAGCGCCATTCCCATCACCACGTGCAGGTCACGCGTCGCTACCCGGAACTCGAGCATGCGTTCGGCGCCCCGCAGTTGCCGACCGGCTATGCGGGCATGATCTTCCTCGCGCTGGTACCGCCGTTGTGGCGCCGGGTCATGGATCCACGGCTCGCGGCGTGGCAGCGCCGGCAGGGTGCGGCGCCGTGAGCGCGGCGGCCGATGTGGTGCACCGCGGCGGTTGCCATTGCGGGGCCGTCAGCTTCGAGGTCGATGCGCCGGCGGTTCTCGAGGTGTCCGACTGCAACTGCTCGGTTTGCTCGAAGACCGGCTACCTGCACCTGATCGTGCCCAAGGAGCGCTTTCGCCTGCTGCGCGGCAGCGAGTCGCTGACCGAGTACCGCTGGAACACGGGCACTGCGCGGCACCTGTTCTGCAGGCACTGCGGCGTCAAGTCCTTCTACGTGCCACGCTCGCACCCGGACGGCATCAGCGTGCACGCGCGCTGCCTCGATGCCTCGACGGTCATCGAGATGAAGGTGCGGCCCTTCGACGGCCGCGACTGGGAATCGGCGCGCTCGGGGCTCAGCTGAGCCCGGCCGCGCCTAGCGCGAGACGCCCGCGAGGAACAGCCAAGTCTCGAGGACGGTATCGGGGTTGAGCGACAGGCTGTCGATGCCCTCGTCCACCAGCCAGCGGGCGAGCTCCGGGTGGTCGGACGGGCCCTGCCCGCAGATGCCGACGTACTTGCCCTCCGCCTTGCACGCGCGGATCGCCATCGACAGCATCGCCTTGACCGCCGGATCGCGCTCGTCGAAGAGCTTGGCAACGACACCGGAGTCGCGGTCGAGTCCGAGCGTCAGCTGGGTCATGTCGTTGGAGCCGATCGACATGCCGTCGAAGAACTTGAGGTAGTCCTTCGCCAGCAGCGCGTTGGTCGGCAACTCGCACATCATGATGAGCTTCAGGCCGTTGACCCCGCGTCCGAGGCCGTTGTCGGTCAAAAGCTGGGTCACCTGCTCCGCTTCCTTCAAGGTCCGCACGAACGGCACCATGACCTGGACGTTGGTCAGGCCCATCTCGTTGCGCACGCGCTTGAGCGCGCGGCACTCGAGCTCGAAGCACGGCCGGAACGTCGGATCGACGTAGCG
>JANXZZ010000331.1 GCA_025355245.1 Pseudomonadota bacterium
GGGGGGGGGGGGGGGGGGGGGGGGGGGGGGCCCCCCGTCGGGCCCCGCGCGCTTCAGGCCACCTGCTGGCTCGAGCGCACCTCGGCGGGCGGTGCCGCGGTGCGGGTGCCGAGTTCCTTGGGATCGAAGTCGTCGACGTGCACGATTTCCATCACCTTGCGGTCGTAGTCGCGCAGCTGCGCCGCCTCGGTCGCGCTGATGATGCCCTCGGCGAGCGCCTGCTGGATCTGCGCCGGCAGGTCGAGCGCGGTCACGCGACCCGTCTTCACGCCCTCGACGCGGATGCGCTTCTCGATCGGCTCGGCCATCAGCGACAGCACCAGCGCCTCCTGCAGCAGGCCGAGCGGGTTGGTGGGTTCCAGCGTCCGGTAGATGCCGTCGGTCAGGCGGTCGCGCGCTTCGGAGGGCGTCATCATGATGTCGACGATCTGCCGGCCGAGCTTGTCGCCGGGCGCGGAATAGGTGAGCCCGCGCGGGAAGATGAAGATCCGCATGAGTGCCGCGAGCCAGCGCACCGGGAAGTTCCTGAGGAAGCCGTGCAGCTGTTCCTGCGCGCGGTAGAGCAGCGACCGGCACGCCCACTCGACGATCGGCTGGTCGGCCTCCGGCCGCCCCTGGTTCTCGTGGTGCTTGAGCACCATGGAGGCGAGGTACATGAACGACAGCACATCGCCCAACCGTGCCGACAGCGTCTCCTTCTTCTTGAGATAGCCGCCGAGCGACAGCATCGCGACGTCGGAGGCGAAGGCGAAGCTCGCGCTGAAGCGGTTGATGTGCTGGAAGTAGCGGGTGCTCGTGCCCGCGTCCGGCGCGCGCGTGAAGCGCGCGAGCGTGAGCGCCATCACCAGCGAGCGCGCCGCGTTCGAGAGCGTGAAACCGATGTGACCAAACAGCGCGCGGTCGAACTCGGCGAGCCCGCGCTCGCGGTTCGGGTCCTTCGCCGCCGTCATCTCGCGCAGCACGTACGGGTGGCAGCGCACGGCGCCCTGGCCGAAGATGATGAGGTTGCGCGTCAGGATGTTCGCGCCCTCGACCGTGATCGCGATCGGTACCGCCTGGTAGCCGCGGCCGAGGTAGTTCCGGGGTCCGAGGCAGATGCCCTTGCCGCCGTGCACGTCCATCGCATCGTCGGCGACGGAGCGCGCGAGCTCGGTGCAGTGGTACTTCAGCATCGCCGAGGGCACCGAAGGTTTCTCGCCGCCGTCGATCGCGCCCGCGGTCACCGAGCGCGCCGCGTCCATGATGTAGGTGTGCCCGGCCATCCGCGCGATGACCTCGGACACGCCCTCGAAGCGGCCGACCGACATGTTGAACTGGCGGCGGATGCGCGAGTAGGCGCCGGTCGCGAACACCCCGGCCTTGGCGCCGCCGGTCGTGTTCGACGGCAGCGAGATGCAGCGACCCACCGAGAGCTGCTCGACCAGCATGCGCCAGCCCTGGCCCGCCATCTTCGGGCCGCCGACCAGGACGTCCAACGGCACGAACACGTCCTTGCCCTGGATCGGCCCGTTCTGGAACGGCACGTTGAGCGGGAAGTGGCGCCGACCGATCGTGAGCCCGGCAGTGCCGCGCGGGATCAGCGCGACGCTGATGCCGACGTCGGTCTTCTCGCCCATCAGCTTGTCGGGATCCATGAGCCGGAACGCGACGCCGATGACGGTCGCAACCGGCGCGAGCGTGATGTAGCGCTTGGAGAAGTTGAGCTTGAGGCCAACGACCTCGCGGCCTTCCCAGGTGCCCCGGCAGACGACGCCGACGTCCGGGATCGAGGCGGCATCGGAGCCCGCGCGCGGACCCGTGAGCGCAAAGCACGGCACTTCATCGCCGCGCGCGAGGCGCGGCAGGTAATGGTTCTTCTGCTCCTCGGTGCCGTAGTGGAGGAGGAGCTCCGCGGGCCCGAGCGAGTTCGGCACCGCGACGGTCGAGCCGAGCGTCGCGCTCCGGCTCGCGAGCTTCACGAGCACGCAGGAGTGCGCGTAGGCGGAGAACTCGAGGCCGCCGTACTTCTTCGGGATGATCATGGCGAAAAAGCCCTTGGCCTTGAGGTAGGCCCACGCGGCCGGCGGCAGATCGGCGAGCTCGTGCGTGACTTCCCAGTCCTGCACCGTGCGGCACAGCTCCTCGCAGGGGCCGTCGATGAAGGCCTGTTCCTCCGCGGTGAGCTCGGGGCGCTTCGCGGACATCAGCTTGTCCCAGTCGGGACCGCCGGTGAAAAGCTCGCCGTCCCACCACACGGTCCCGGCCTCGAGCGCCTCGCGCTCGGTCGAGGACATCGGCGGCAGCATGCGGCGGTAGACCCTGAGGAAGCGGCGCGAGACGAGCGTGAGCCGCACCGGTGGAAGGTTCAAGAGCGCCGCCGGCGCAAACAACGCCCACAGGATGCTCGTGAATACCCAGCCACCCTCGCCCCAGAGCGTGTAGGCGACGAGCAGCGCACCCAGCACCGTCGTCGCCTGGCCCAGGGTCACGCGGCGGTAGGCGAGGTACAGGAGCGTACCGATGAGGAGGATCAGCCAGACGAGGCTCAGCATCGGCGGCTCCGGGCTGTCGGGTGGGTAGCGGGGATATTACGCAGAAGATTTCGGCAGGAGTACCGGTAACTTAAGATAAAGCACGACCGGTCGTTTTCTCCTGCTCCCGGTAGATCCGGTTCGCTAGCTCGCCGGGATCGGGGTGCCGTGGATCACCGAGGCGAACAGCACCTCCGCACCGTTCCAGAACACCTGGATGCCGATGCAAAAGAGCAGGAAGGCCGACAGCCGGACCACGATCGTGGTGCCGGTCGCGCCGATCGCGCGCGCGAGGCGCTCGGAGTTGCGATAGAACACGTAGATCGCGAGGCAGAGGAGCGCCACCGCGAGCACGGTCTCGAGCACGAACGACAGCCACGCCTCGCCGAAGCCGTTCGGCCGCCCCGCGCCCACCGAGATCGCGACCGAGATCGTGCCCGGCCCGGTCGTCAGCGGCATCGTCAGCGGATAAAACGCGAGTCGACTCGGCACCACGCTCGGCCGCAGCGCACTCGCGGTCTCGCTGCGCCGCTGCTCGGTCGCGTCCGGACCCGTCAGCATGCGCCAGCCCGACATCGCGACGATGATGCCGCCGCCGACCTTGAGCACCGGCAGCGAGATGCCGAAGAACTCGAGCACGTAGGCGCCGACGTACAGCGACGCGGTCACGATCGCGAACGCGTAGATCGCGACCCAGCGCGACACCTGCGCGCGCTCGCGCGTCTCCATGCCCTGGGTCGCGCCGAAGAACACGAACGCGCCCGACAGCGGGTTGACGATCGAAAACAGCGCCGTGAATGCCAGCAGCAGCATCTTCACGGCGCTGCTCCTGTCGCGATCTTCCTCAGCGCGCGCGCGTGCCTCAGATGAGGTCCTTGACGCCGTCGCGCTCCTCGCGGAGTTCCTTGTCGGTCGCGGCCATGCGCGCGCGGCTGAAGTCGTTGATCGGAAGCTCCTGCACGATCGTGTAGCGGCCGTTCGCGGTCGTGACCGGGTACGAGTAGACGATGCCCTCGGGGATCCCGTAGCTGCCATCCGACATCACGCCCATGCTGACCCAGTCGTTTGCGGGGCTGCCGAGCAGCCAGGTGCGCACGTGATCGATCGCGGCGGAGGCAGCGGAGGCTGCCGAGGAGGAGCCGCGCGCCTTGATGACCGCCGCGCCGCGCTGCTGCACGGTCGGGATGAACGTGTCGGCGTACCAGGTGGCATCGACGAGCGAGAGCGCGGGCTTGCCGTTCACGGTCGCGTGATGGAGGTCCGGATACTGCG
>JANXZZ010000346.1 GCA_025355245.1 Pseudomonadota bacterium
CGCGAGCAACCGCCAGGGCTGGCTCGCGCGCTTCTTCAACTCACCGATCACGCCGTTCTGAGGCCCGCCATGACCCTGCACCGTCTTCGTCTCGGCGTGCTCCTCGCGGGCCTCGTGCTCGCGAGCGGCGCGTTTGCCGCCGCCAACCCGACCCAGCGCATCAAGGATCTCGCGAGCGTGGGCGGCGTGCGCGCCAACCAGCTCGTCGGCTACGGCCTCGTAGTCGGCCTCGACAGCTCGGGCGACCAGACGAGCCAGGCGCCGTTCACGGTACAGGGCCTCAGGAACTGGCTCGAGCAGCTCGGCATTACCATCCCGGCGGGCTCGACGCCGCAGCTCAAGAACGTCGCGGCCGTGTCCGTGCACGCGGAGCTGCCGCCGTTCGTGAAGCCGGGCCAGACCATCGACGTGACGGTGAGCTCGATCGGCAACGCCAAGAGCCTGCGCGGCGGCTCGCTGCTCGTGACGCCGATGCACGGCCTCGACGGACAGGTCTACGCGATCGCGCAGGGCAACCTGGTCGTCAACGGCTTCGGCGCGCAGGCGAACGACGGCTCGAAGGTCACCGTCAACGTGCCGACTTCGGGACGCGTGCCGAACGGCGCGACCGTCGAGCGGCTCGTGCCTACTACGTTCGGGGGCGGCGACAGCCTCACCCTGAGCCTGCACACCGCCGACTTCACCACCGCGACCCGCCTCGCGGCGTCCATCAACAAGGAACTCGGCGCCGATACCGCGGCGCCGATGGATGCGGTCTCGGTGCGCGTGCGCGCACCGAGCGACGCCGGCCAGCGCGTCGCCTTCCTCTCGGTGCTCGAGAACCTCGAGGTCGATCCGGGCGAGGCTTCCGCAAAGGTCATCATCAACTCGCGCACCGGTACTGTCGTGATCGGCAACCACGTGCTGGTGACGGCCGCGGCCGTCTCGCACGGCTCGCTGACGGTCAGCATCAAGGAGGACCTGCACGTCAGCCAGCCGAACGCGCTTTCGCAGGGCGGGCAGACCGTGACCGTGCCCGACTCCACGATCGACGTGCAGCAGAAGGGCAGCCGCATGTTCCTGTTCGAGCCCGGCGTGTCGCTCGATGAGATCGTGCGCGCGGTGAACGAGGTCGGCGCGGCGCCCGGCGATCTGGTCGCAATCCTCGAAGCGCTGCAGCAGGCGGGTGCCCTGCACGGCGAATTGATCGTGATCTGAAGCGCCATGACTGCGACACTGCCCATCACTCCGATCCTGCCGAGCGCCGCCGACGCGGGCGCGCAGAACTGGCTCGACGTGCAGGGCCTCGCGCCCTTGAAGTCGGCCGCGGCCGCCTCGCCGCACGACCCCGCGACGCTGCGGGCGGTCGCGCAGCAGTTCGAGTCGCTGCTCATCAACATGATGATGAAGTCGATGCGCGAGGCGAAGCTGGGTGACGGGCTGTTCGACAACGACCAGACGCGGCTCTACCAGGACCTGTTCGACCAGCAGCTGTCGCTGACGCTGTCGCAGGGCCGGGGGCTCGGCATCGCGGATCTATTGGTGCGCAGCCTCACACCGCACGGCGCCGCTGCCGGGCGCGCGCTCGGCGCCTACCAGAAGCCCTTGCGCCGCGCGCCCGCGGGCGTCGCCGCCTCGATGTCGGAGGCGCTGCGCGAGGGGAATGCGATCGCAGCGCCCGCGGATGCCGCGGGCGCCCCGGCGGGCAACGCGACATCAAACTCGGGCGCGATCGCCGCGAACCCCGACGAGTTCGTCGCGCTCGTGATGCCGGATGCCGAGGCCGCGGGCGCCGAGCTCGGCGTCGATCCGCTCGCGCTGGTCGCGCAGGCCGCGCTCGAGAGCAACTGGGGCCGGCAGCTGCCGACCGCGGACGGCGGCTCCAGCAACAACATTTTCGGCATCAAGGCCGACGCCGCCTGGGCCGGCAAGCGCACGGTCAAGGACACCGTCGAGTACACGAGCGGCGTCGCCGAGCGGCGCCGGGAGCCGTTCCGTGCCTACGAATCCGTCGCCCACGGCTTCGAGGATTACGTGGCGCTCCTTAAGGGCAGCCGCCGGTTTGCTGGTGCACTGCAGCAAGGAGCCGACGGCGAGGCTTTCGCCATCGCGCTGCATCGGGCGGGGTACGCAACAGATCCCGACTATTCGACGAAGATAACGGCAGTTTTGCGTTCAACGACCCTCCGGGACGCGGTGGCGGCGCTCAAGAAGCCCGAGGAACCGCCGATCTTCTGATCGTGACGAGGCGGGCAGACAACCCACGGGCGCAGGCCGCCCGCACAGGCGAGACGCATGGCTGATGTATTCGACACCGCCGTTTCCGGGCTGGTCGCGTTCCAGAACGCGCTCGCGGTCACGAGCAACAACATCGCGAACTCGACGACGGCGGGCTACAGCCGCCAGGTCGCCACGCTGAGCGAGCGCACGCCGGATGCGACCGCCGGAACCTTCATCGGCAACGGCGTCGACGTGACCGGTGTCAGCCGGGCCTTCGACCAGTTCGCGGTAAACCAGCTGCGCACCGGCACCGGCGTGCTCGGCCAGCAGACCGCCTTCCTCGGCATCGCCAACCAGGTCGACTCGCTGGTCGGCGGCTCGACCAACGGCGTGTCGAGTGCGCTCACGAGCTTCTTCAATTCGTGGCAGACGCTCGCCAGCAACCCGAGCTCGGCCAGCAACCGGCAGAACGTGATCTCGCAGGCGCAGGGCCTCGCGAGTTCCATCAGTCAGACCGCCGGCCAGCTCGATGCGCTCAACCAGAACGCCAACTCGCAGATCCAGTCGACCGTCGGCACCATCAATACGCTGGCGGCGTCGATCGCGAAGCTCAACCAAACCATCGCGGTTTCCGCGGGCAATGGGCCGGGCGGAAGTCCCAACGACCTGCTCGACCAGCGCGACCAGCTGCTGACGCAACTGAGCGCACTGACATCGGTCAAGACCAACACCGAGAGCAACGGCGCCGTCGACGTGTTCATTGGCAATGGCCAGGCGCTCGTGGTCGGCACGCAGACGACCCAGCTGACCACGGTGCCGAACGCCTACGACGGGACCAAGCTCGACGTGTCCTACGGCAGCGGCGCGACCACGCAGGTGATCACCGGCTCGCTGACCGGCGGCCAGCTCGGCGGTCTACTGCAGGTGTCGAGCACGCTGATCCAGCCGACGCTGAACGCGCTCGGCCAGGTCGCGACCGGCCTCTCGGTGCTGGTCAACAACCAGCAGGCGCAGGGCTTCGACCTCAATGCGACGCTCGGCAAGCCGCTCTTCAGCATCTCCCCGCCCGCGGCGCTCGGTGCTGCGAGCAATACCGGTACCGCGACGCTGACCGCGAAGCCGATCGATACCTCGACGCTCGGGCAACTGACGACCAGCAACTACGTGCTGCGCTTCCAGGGCGGCGCCTGGAGTGCCTCGATTGCGAGCACCGGCCAGCCGGTCACGGTCACGGGCACCGGCAGTGCCGGGAGCCCGCTCAGCTTCGGCGGGCTGTCGCTGGTTGTCACCGGTGCGCCGGCCAACGGCGATTCCTTCCTCATCGAGCCGACGGCGGCGGTCGCCTCGAGCCTGAGCGTGGCGCTCACCGACCCGTCCGGCATCGCGGCCGCGAGCCCGCTTGCGAGCGCCGCGGCCCTTGCGAACACGAGCAACGCGACCATCTCGGCGCCGACGGTGCCCAACGTCAGCGACCCGAGCCTGCTGCTGCCCGCCTCGATCCGCTTCCTGTCGCCGAGCACCTACACCGTCACGACCCAGACTTCGGCGTCGACGAGCGTGACCTCGGGCGTGCTGACGCTCGGCGCGAACGGCGTCATCACCGCGCCCGCGGTCGCCGGCGTTCTCGGCTCCGGGGGCGGCTGGACGGTCACGATCGGCGGCACCCCGGCCGCCGGCGACAGCTTCACGGTGTCGCCGAACACCACCGGTTCCGGCGACAACAGCAACGCGCTCGCGCTCGCCGCCCTGCAGAACAAGGCGGCGCTCGCCGCCGGCACCGTCGGGCTCGGCGGCGCCTACGCGAACCTCGTCAACGTGGTCGGCACCGAAACCCAGCAGGTCACGCAGGCGCAAAGCGCCCAGCAGTCGCTCGTGACGCAGTCAACCCAGGCCGTGCAGAACGTGTCCGGCGTCAACATCGACGAGGAGGCGGCCAACATGCTGCGCTGGCAGGAGGCTTATTCGGCCGCTGCCAAGCTGGTGTCGACTGCGGATTCGATGTTCCAGACCCTGATCCACGCGTTCGGCGGAGTCTGAATCATGCGTATTTCCTCGGACTACATTGCGCAGCTGTTCATCAATTCGCAGGACCAGCAGGAAGCCGCGCTCGCGCAGACGCAGCAACAGATCAGCACCGGCCTTCAGTTCAGCGAGCCCTCGCAGAACCCCGTGGCCGCGAGCCAGGTCCTGTCGCTGCAGGCGACGCTCGACCAGACCGCGCAGTACACGACCAACTCGAACCTTGCGCAGAGCCGCCTGTCGATCGAGGACAGCACGCTGAGCACGCTGACCAGCACGCTGCAGAGCGTGCGCAGCCTCGCGCTCGAGGGCGCCAATGCGACGCAGACCGCCGCCACGCGCGCGACGATTGCGACGCAGATCTCGCAGCAGCTGCAGGGCCTCCTGCAGCTCGCCAACACCCAGGACGGCAGCGGCCAGTACCTGTTCGCGGGCTCCGCGACCAGCACCGTGCCGTTCAGCCAGACGGGTTCGACGTTCACCTACAACGGCACGCAGTCGCAGCGCCTGGTGCAGATCGGCAGCAACCGCACCGTCGCTGACAGCGACAGCGGCGCGAGACTGTTTCAGCAGATCCGAAACGGCAACGGCACGTTCGTGGTGGGGGCGGCGAGCACCAATACCGGCAGCGGTGTCGTCGGCCTCAACTCGGTGACGAACCCGGCAACCTGGGCGGGCGGCAACCCGCCGTACACGATCACGTTCTCGACGCCGACCGCCTACGCGGTCACCGACTCGACCGGCGCGACCGTGCAGTCGGGCAGTTACGCCGATGGCCAGACGCTGGCCTTCAATGGCGCGCAGCTGCAAATCAGTGGCACACCGGCCGCCGGCGACACTTTCAGCGTCGCCGCGAGTGCGAACCAGGACGTGTTCACGACGCTGCAGAACCTCGTGTCGGCACTGACGACCACGGGCACCCCCGGCCAGCCTGCGGTCGTCAACGGCATCAACCGCGCGGTCGAGGCGATCGACCAATCGTTGACCACCGTCTCAAACGTCCAGTCCCAGGTCGGTTCACGCCTCGGCGCCATTGACTCGCAGAGCAGCTCGAGCAGCGCACTGACCTTGCAGCTCAAGAGCACCATGTCGAATCTCCGCGATCTCGACTACGCCGCTGCGATCACCAAGCTCAACCTGCAGATGACGGGGCTGCAGGCTGCGCAAGCGAGCTACGTGAAGATCCGAAGCCTCAGCCTCTTCAACTACATCCAGTAGCGGCGCTCAGGGCGCGCGGTGCTCGGCGAGGAGTGCGAGGCTCCACGCGGCGACGACGATCGCGACCGCGATCGCTGCCGCGATGTGCTGCAGCCGCCCCGGCGGCGGTGCGAAGCGCCGCAGCGGCACCGCGAGCAATGTTCCGCAGCCGAAACCGAGCGCGTGCGCGGCGATGTCGGTGTGCGCGTCGCCGGTCCCGAGGAGCGCGAGCAGCACGAGAGCGGCGACGATGGGTGCGCCGGTGAGGCCCACCCGCGCGCGGCGCGTGGCGGCGGGCCAGCGGTGCACCGCGAGCGCGCCCAATGCCGCGAACACGGCAGTCGAGGCGCCGATCGACAGGCGCCCCGCCGGCATCAGCAAGCCGTTCACGAGGTTGGCCAGGGTCGAGGCGACCAGGATCAGGAGCCAGGCCGCGCCCGCGCCATAGACCCGGCCGGCGAGAGCGCCGAAAAGCGCGCCAAAGCCGGCGTTGGCGGCCAGGTGCGCGAGATCCGCGTGCAGCGTGAGTGCGGTGACGGCCCGCCACAGCTCGCCCGCGCGTAGCCGCACGCCGTCGAGCACGCCCGCGTCGTACCAGTCGAGGTGGCCGAAGCCGCGGCTGGTGCCGACGCCGACCAGGAACAGCAGCGCCACGTAGGCAGCCGCGCCCGCGACGGCGCCCGGGTGCAGGCGCGGCGGGGTGGGGCGGGGGCGGGGACGGTTCTCGAGCGCGTAGCGCTCGAGCTCGAGCCGCGCGCGCCCGGCATCGGGCGCATCGACGTAGAGGCCGAAGCCGGCGGCCGTGGCCTCGACCCGGCCGACGATGCCGACCGCGAACAGCACGAGGACGCGTTCGTCGCAGGCCGAGAGGCCGCGCGAGCGGAACACTTCCTCGCCGCTGTTTTCCATAAGCACGTCCGGCCAATCTGGCGCCGCGCGGGCGCTCTTTCAACCCGCCCCG
>JANXZZ010000009.1 GCA_025355245.1 Pseudomonadota bacterium
GCAGAACCGCGGGCGCATCCGCGCCGAGGCGATCCTGAATGGGAAGGTGGTGGCCAGGGGCGGAATTGAACCGCCGACACGCGGATTTTCAGTCCGCTGCTCTACCAACTGAGCTACCTGGCCGCGCTAAGTCTTTGATTCTACACAAGAGCGCCGCGAGCGGCCCTTGAGCGGGCGCGTATTAGACCGGGCCTCGCCGGAAGCCGTCAAGGTTCGGGTTTCCCCGCCTCGGGCGCTACGAACCCCTCCGGCTTCGTGGCGCCCGTTCCGAACAGGAACTTCTCCATCTCCGCAACCAGGAGCGCGCGCGCCTTGGGCTCAATCGGCGTGAGGCGGTATTCGTTGATCAGCATCGTCTGGTGCGCGACCCAGCGCTGCCAGCCTTCCTTCGACACCTGGGCGTAAATCCGCTTGCCGAGTTCGCCCGGATAGGGCGCGTAGTCAAGGCCTTCCGCCTCGCGACCCAGCACCACACATTGAACGTTTCGAGGCATGGCAATTCCGGCGGGCGGCTAGGGAGCGGGAGTGTCGTCGGTGAGCGCGCGTAGAAGCGTTTCGACCGGTGCGGCGAGCCCGAGCCGCGCGGGTGCGCGCAGGTTGTACCACGTCTGCGCCGGCCCCTCCATGACGCGACCGTCTTCGCGCTGAACGACCGCGATCAACGGCGTGATCCCGAGATCGAAGTGGCTGAACGAATGCGAGATCGTCGCCGCGACTGACGCCGGCGCAACGGCATGCTCGCCGTGGTTGAACTGCGCGAGTGCGGCCTCGGCGAGATCGCGACTCGAGTACTCCGGGAAGCCCCACAATCCGCCCCAGATTCCCGTCGGCGGGCGTTGTTCGAGGAGCACGGCGCCCTCGCGCCGGAGCACGAGCCACACGACGTCGCGTTGCGGTCGTGCGCGCGCCGGTCGCGCGGACGGATAGTCGAGAACCCGCCCTGCCACGCGCGCGCGACAGCCCGCGGCGACCGGGCAGCGCTCGCAGCCGGGATTCGCGCGCGTGCACAGCGTCGCGCCGAGATCCATGATCGCCTGCGTGAACGCGGCCGCACGGTCGGGCGGCGTGACCCGCTCGCTGAGCGCCCAGAGTTCCTTCCCGGTCTGCGTGCTCCCCGGAGAACCCTCGACCGCGAACCAGCGCGCGAGCACGCGCTTCACGTTGCCGTCGAGGATTGCGTGGCGCTCATCGAGCGCGAGCGCGAGGATCGCTCCCGCCGTCGAGGCGCCGATTCCGGGCAGCGCCACGACCGCCGCGAAGCTCCGCGGGAACTCGCCGCCGTGTGCGTCGCGGACGATCTCGGCGGCGCGGTGGAGGTTGCGGGCGCGCGCGTAGTAGCCGAGGCCGGACCACTCGTGCAGCACGAGGTCGAGCGGCGCATCGGCGAGCGAGCGCACGTCCGGGAAGCGATCGAGGAAGCGCTCGAAGTAGGGCACGACCGTCGCGACCTGGGTCTGCTGGAGCATCACCTCGGAGATCCAGACGCGATACGGCGTCCGTTCGACCTGCCAGGGGAGCCCCGTTCGCCCCGCGGCTGCAAACCACTCGAGCAGCCGCGGCGCAAACCACTCCGGGCCCGGGAGGGAGCCCGTCACAGCAAGCGTCCATTGACCCGCCCGGCGCGTCCCGGGTGGCATGCGGGGTGCTTCGGTCGGCAGGTTTGGGGGGTCGGAAGGGGCACGGGGAACCTCGGCGGGCTCCTATTCTAGGGCCCTGCCAGCGGCTGCGCGGCCTCCGGGAGCCTCAAGTCGGGGCCGCCCGGGCCGACACTAGGACTTGGGGGTCCCGCATGACGCCGGACCTCACCGGAGACTGCTGTCCTTCCGCATGAACAAGTGGGGTATCACCGCCAAGCTGCTCTTGGTGCCGATCGTCAGTGTGGCGCTCCTGGCACTGGCCATCGCCTTTACGGCCCTCACCCAGCGACACTACGACTCGGTCGCACGCCTCGGCGTCGGCACTGAGACCAGCAAGGCACGGCACTACGCGACCATTCTCGACAAGCTCTCGCAGCAACACGCGCAGTACCTCGACCTCGCGACCGCGCGCCTCGCGGGTGCGACCGGCGCGAACGAACGCAAGGGGCTCAACGCCCTCCTCGGCAGCGCCCTCGACCTCAACGCCGAACTCGATGCGGCCGCGCTCGATGTGGGGCCCCACGAAGCGGACGCGGCGCGCTTCACCGCATCCTCCAAGCTCCTCTCCGATTTCCAGGACGTGGTCGCACGCCTGAGCGTCGAGCGCACTCCCGAGGAGATCCGCGCCGACGTCGTGCAGTCGAACAACCAGGTCGGCGAGATCTCGGCGACGCTCGCCTCACTGATCGCCAATGCGCGCGGCCAGAGCGACCTCGCGTTCCGCGACCTCGAGGACGAGGTGCGTCGCTCGCTGACGATTCTCGCGATCGTCATGGTCCTCGTCGGCACGCTCGCGATCATACTGACCGTCTGGGCACGGCGTGCGATCACGCGCCCGCTCGGCGCGGTCGCGGTGGCGATGCGCCACTTCCGCGAGGATGCGACGGCGCCGCTGTCAATCACCGCCGAATCCCGTGACGAGGTCGGCGAGATCATCGCCGGCTTCAACGAACTCGTGGCTTCGGTCCAGCAGCGCGAACGCGCGCTGACCGCCTCGAGCGGCCAGCTGCGCGACGGCAACCTCGCGCTGCAGAGCGAGGTCCGCGACCGGCGCAGCGCCGAGGATCAGCTGCTCAGGTCGCGCGAGCTCCTCGAGGCCGCGCAATCAGCCGGCGGCATCGGCGTGTTCGACCTCGATCTCGACGACAGGATGCTGCGCGGCTCCGGCCAGTTCTTCAAGCTGCAGGGCCTGAATCCTACCGCCGAGGTCATGCACCAGGACCAGTGGCTCGCGCTCGTGCATCCGGATGACATCGAGATCCTGATCGGTGCCTTCACGACGGCCGTCGTCGAGGGCGGTGGCTACCGTGTCGAATACCGCATTCAGCGTGTGGACCGCTCGGTCCGCTGGGTGACGAGCGCCGGGCGCGTGGTCATCGGCGACGGACCCGCGGCGCGGCGCATCGTCGGTTCGCTGATGGACATCACCGAGCGCAAGCAGTCGGAGCTCGCGCTCATCGACGCCGAGGCGCGGCTCGCGCGCGCGGTGCGCGGCACGAGCGACGGCCTCTTCGAGCACGACGTCACGCGCCAGAGCGTCTGGTTCGCGCCGCGCGTTGCCGAGCTTCTCGGCTACGTGCCGGCGGAGTTCGCGGCCACCGTCGAGGCATTCGATGGCCTCGTGCACCCCGCGGATCGCGCGCTGCGCGCCGAGGCGCTGATGGCGCACCTTGAACGCAGCGCCGCCTACGACATCGAGTTCCGGATGCTCGACGCCGCGCACGAGTGGCAGTGGTTCCGCTCGCGTGCGCAGGCCAATCGCGACGTCGCCGCGGACTCGATCATCCTCTCGGGATCCCTGCAGCTCGTAACGGACCGACGCCAGCAGGCGGCCGAGCTCGAGCGAGCACGCCGGGCGGCGGAGGACGCCAATCTCGCAAAGAGCCAGTTCCTGGCCAATATGAGCCACGAAATCCGCACGCCGATCAACGGCGTGATCGGCATGGCGCACGTGCTGCTCGATTCGCCCCTGCCCGACGGCCAGCGCGAGTGCGTCGAGATCCTGCGCTCGAGCGGCGAAGCGCTGCTGACACTCATCAATGACATCCTCGACGTCTCCAAAGTCGAGGCCGGCAAGCTCGAGCTCGAGCAGATCGAGCTCGACATCCGCGCCGTCGTCGACGACGCGCTCGGCGCGGTCGCGATGAACGCGCTGGGCAAGGACCTCGAGGTCGCCGCGCACGTCGCCGCGGACATTCCGTTCCGGCTCAGGGGCGACCCCGGGCGGCTCCGGCAGTGCCTCGTGAACCTGCTTGGCAACGCGGTAAAGTTCACGGCGCAGGGCGAGGTGACGGTCGAGGCCGACCTCGTTTCGATTGACGCGGCGGGCGCGCTCCTCAGGTTCACGGTCGCCGACACCGGCATCGGCATCGCCGGCGACCGGCTCGACCGGCTGTTCCTGCAGTTCTCTCAGGTCGACTCCTCGACCACGCGGCATTTCGGTGGATCCGGCCTCGGGCTGTCGATCGTGAAACGCCTGGCGGCGCTGATGGGCGGCGACGTCGGCGTCACCAGCACGCCGGGCGCCGGCTCGCGCTTCTGGTTCACGGTCCGCTGCGAGGTGAGTTCCCTCGCGACGTCGCACCCGACCGGCACGCGGGTGCTGGTGCTCGAGTCGAATCCGACCGCCGGCCGCTTCCTCACGCGCCAGCTTGGCAGCCTCGGCCATCACGCCGAGGCCTGCGCGACCGCCGTCGAGCTCGAGCAGGCGCTCGCGGCGCTGCCGGTGGACGCGCCGGTCACCGTGATGATCGACGGGCGTCTCATCGACGCCGACCCGCTCGCCGTCGCGACCCGCTGCCGTGCGATGCCGCAGCGCCCGTCCATCGTTCTCCTCAACCGCCTTGGCGATGCGCCGACGCGCCCGCCCGCCGGTGTCGACGCGGTACTCACGAAGCCCGTGCGCAGCTTGCAGCTGTCGGCGTGCCTCGAGCGGCTGCAAGGGGCCCCGGAGCGTGCGCGAACGGATGCGCTCGGGGCTGGCACCGCGACCGAGCACCCGGTCTGGCGCGTGCTGCTCGTCGAGGACAACGCCGTCAACCGGCGCGTCGCCGAACACCAGCTGACGCGCCTCGGCTGCTTCGTCGGCATCGCCGCGAACGGCATCGAGGCGATCGCGGCGGTCGCCGCGAGCGCCTGGGATCTCGTGCTCATGGATTGCCAGATGCCGGTGCTCGATGGCTTCGACGCCACGCGTGAGATCCGCCACCGCGAGGCAAACGCACCGCGGCTACCCATCATTGCACTCACGGCGAACGCGATGAGTGGCGATCGCGCGGCCTGCCTCGCCGCCGGCATGGACGACTTCCTGTCGAAGCCCATCGAACCCGCGGCTCTTGCCGCGTGCGTCGAACGGTGGGCGACGCGCGGCCGTCAAGTGCCGTCGCCGACGTCTGCCGCGGGCGCTGCGGCGGCGGCGCCTGGCGCAGCGGGCACGAACGGCGTCGCGGACGGCGGACCGCCGGTCGACCTCGCGGCGCTCCACGAGCTCACCGACGGCGACACCGCGTTCCAGCGCGAGCTCATCGACGTCTTTATCGCGAGCGGCGACACGACGCTGGCGGCGCTGCGCGATGCGCTCAGGTCCGAGGACCTGCCGGCAGTCCGCCGCTACGCCCACTCGCTCAAGGGCGCGAGCGCGAACCTGCGCGCGCGGGCGCTTGCCGCGCGCGCGCTCGTGCTCGAGGAAGCTGCGGCCGCCGGCAATCTCGCGGGCTGCCAGCACGCGAGCGCAGCGCTCGAGGCCGATTATCGGCTGACGTCGGAGTTCATCGGCGCGCGGCGCGCCGGGCTCGCCTGAGGGATCAGGCGCCGAGTTCCTGGGCCGTGACGCGGTCGCGTCCGCCTTGCTTGCTCTGGTAGAGACAGACGTCTGCCTGTGCGAGCAGCGCATCCGAGACGCCCGCCTCCGGCCAGTGCGCACCCACGCTCGATACCCCGAAGCTCGAGGTCAGCGAGATGCGCTCGTTGCCGTGCGCCACCGACATCTCGGCGGTCGCGGCGCGCAGCTTGTCGGCGACCGTGCGCGCGCCCGCGAGGTCAGTCTCGGGCAGCACGACGACGAATTCCTCGCCGCCGTAGCGCGCGACCCAGTCGGCGCCGTGGCGTAGAGCACTGCGCAGCAGCGCCGCGAAGGCGCGCAGCACCGCATCGCCGGCCGGGTGACCGTAGGAGTCGTTGATGCCCTTGAAATGGTCGATGTCGCACATGACGACCGACAGCGAGTGCTTGTAGCGGCGCGCCCGCTCGACTTCGAACGGCAGCCGGTCGATGAGGTCGCGCCGGTTGCTGGTGCCCGTGAGTGCGTCGGTCAGCGACAGGCGCAGCGCCTCGCGCTGCGCGGCGCGCAGGCGCCGCTCGAGTTCGGCGATCCGCCAGCCCGTCTTCATGCGCGCGAGCAGCTCGGCCTCGTCGACGGGCTTCGTGAGGTAGTCGTCGGCCCCGGCCTCGAGTCCCGCCAGCACCGACTCGCGCGAGTCGCGCCCGGTGAGCAGGATAGTGAACACGTAGCCCGGCCACTCGCCCTCGCGCACCGCCGAGACGACGCCGAGTCCGTCGAGGACCGGCATCTCCCAGTCGGTCAGGAGCACCGGGAAGAAGCGCGCGCGCAGGGCCTCGAGCGCAGCGCCGCCGTCCGCGACCGCGACGACCTCGTAGCCCGCCTTCTTGAGCAGGCGCGCCGTCATCATGCGCGCGACCGGGTCGTCTTCGGCGAGCAGTACGCAGCGAGGCTCCGGCGTGGTCGCCGGGGCGTCGGGCGTCGGGATGGGGGTTGCACTCACGTACGGGAGACCGATTGAGTCTTACGCCCCCATAGTCGGCCGTCAGCCCCCTTACTTGAGCCCTCCCCGGAGGGGCCCCGGCGCCCCTGCAGGACCCCCGGCCAGCGGGGTGCCTCCGTCAGCGTTTTGTGCAGATCGTCACGTCGCCACTCTTGGTGTCGACCTTCACGCGTGCCGTCCCGGCTCCTTCCTTATAGGCGAGCCGTGATCCCGGGCCGTACCGCTCCCGGACCGGCTTCTGGCCGAAGCAGGACGAGAGGTCGCCGCTGAAGGATTGCACGTCGAACTCCGCGGGCGGCACCGCCCCCACGAACTCGATCGTGAGGTCGCCGCTGACCGCTTCGGCGTCGAGACGCCCGTCGGCGGTCAGCGCGCTCGCGACCCGAAAGTCGCCCGACACGGTCTTCACGTGCAGCTTGCTGACGGTGCCGACCGACACCGTGCCGTCGCCGCTGACGGTCGTGACGCTGACATCCCCGCCACCGCCCGACACGCTCACATCGCCGCTGACGGTGGCGACCTCGAGGAGCTTCGTGTCGTTGCCGGCCGTCAGGTGCACGTCGCCGCTCACCGTTCCGACGCGCACCTCGCGGCTCGCCGCGATCCTGAGGTCACCGCTGATCGAATGGACTTCCTGGTTGCCCTGCAGGTCGGCGACGTTGAAGTCGGCGCTGACCAGCGAGGCCGTCAGGCTGTCGGCGCGCGGCACGTGCACGGTGAGATCCGCATCGGCCGACCGGCCGCCCCAGTCCCAGTGCACGCCGTCGTGCTCCTTGAGCACGACGCGGATCGTGGTGCGGACGCCGGCGGTATTGATGTCGATCTTGTCGACGTACTCGCCGACATTGCCCGAGACCGCAATCTCGGGCTTGTCCCAGCCGACCACGTGGACGGTGCCACTCACGACGACGATCTCCACCTGCCCCTGGGCATCGACCGCGCGGTGCTCGTCGATCGCGCGGCGCGCGGACGCGCCGGCGGGCAGCGCGAAGGCGGTGGCGAGCGCGAGCGCAGTTGCGGCCGGAATGACGGAACGAAGGCCAAGTCGGTTCATGTGCGTGTCCTCTGTGCGGCGGGATCGGAGCTCCGCGCCACGGTGGTGTACAAGTCGAATTCTTGCTGCCAGATGCTCTGCAGCAGGCGGTTGAGAACGGGGCTCTGCGGATCGGCCGCGAGCGCCTGACGAATGTCGTCGTTGGCCTTGCGGATCGTGCGCAGGTCCGCCTCGATGCGCAGGCGCGTCGCCGGAGCAATGAGCTCGAGGCGCTCGCGATAGACGCGCTCGAGCTCCACGCGCGTCGCAAGGTACTCGCCGCCCGCGGGTACCGCGAAGCTGGCCTGGCGCATCGACTCGGCAGCACTCCCGGCCGGCGCGCTCGCGATGCTCGGGGGTCCCAAGCGCCCGCCCATCCAGCCCGCGTAGCCGGCGACCGTGGCGAGCACGACGCCCGCCGCGAGCGCGTAGGGCCAGCGGGTGCGCGGGCGCACGACGCGGCGCGGTTCGGCGGAGATCGCCTCGAGGATGCCGGGCCACAGGTCGCGGCTGGGTGCTTCCTCGGCGGGGAGCGCGGCGAGCGCGGCATCGAGACGCGCGGCGCGTGCGGGGTCGTCGTGGTTCATGATGCTTCCTCAGTCAGGCCGAGCCGCGCCGACAGCAGCCGACGCGCACGATGCAGTTGCGCTTTGCTGGTTCCGACCGCAATGCCGAGTTCCCGCGCCGCTTCCTCGTGGCTGAAGCCGTAGAGACCGACCATCACCAGTACGTGGCGGGCGCCGTCGGGAAGCGCGCCGATGGCGACCTCGACGTCGATGGCCGGGGTGTCGGTGGTGACGCGCTTGTCGAGCTCGGCAACGTCGGCGTCCACGGTCGTCTCGAAGGCCTGCGCGAGCCCGCGGCGACGCGCGAGCACCGCATTCACCGCAATGCGGTGCAGCCACGTCGAGAAGGTGCTGCGGGTCTGGAAGCCGGGGAGCGCCCGCCAGGCGCTGACGAACGCGTCCTGGACGCAGTCCTCGGCCGTTTCGCGGTGCCCGGTCAGCCTGAAGCAGAGGCGGTTGACCCGCCCCACGTGGCGGCGGTAGAGCCGCTCGAAGGCACGCCTGTCCCCGGCCGCGGCTGCCGTGATCGCGGACGCCTCCTCGGCGGCCTCGCGGACCTCCGCCTCTGGGAAATCAACGACCTGAGCGGTCGCCTGCATGCCTGCCTCCTTCCGGATCGTACCGGGATTGGAGGCAAGCGCGACCCCAAAGGTTTAAGGCTGCGGCTAGCCGACCGCCGCCAGCGGCGCCTGGCTCCTGACGCTCTGGGGGATGGCGCTCGCCGCCATCGGCCGGCCGAGATAGTAGCCCTGCACGAAGTCGGAGCCGGCGACCTCGAGGAACTGGAGCGCCGCCGCCGTCTCGACGCCCTCGGTGCAGACCTTGAGCCCGAGGTTGTGGGCCAGATCGACGAGCGAACGGACGATCGTGCGCGCCTCGCGGCTCTGGTGGAGCTCGAGGCCGAGCGACTTGTCGACCTTGAGCTCGTTGAACGGCATCCGGTAGAGCTGCGTCAGCGAGGAGTAGCCGGTGCCGAAGTCATCGAGCGACAGGCCGAAGTTTTTGACCCTGAGGCGGGTCAGGATGTCGCGCGTGCGCGCCGGGTCCTCGAGGGCGGCGGTCTCGGTGATCTCGAGCGTCAGGCGCGAGTTGTCGAGCGAATGCGTGCGCATGAGCTCGGCGAGGCGATCGGGGAAATCGAGCTCGCGCACGAGGCGCGGCGAGAGGTTGACCGATAGATCGAGGTCGACCCCCTGCGCGCTCCACACGCCGAGCTGGCGGATTCCTTCCTGCAGCACGAAGTCGGTGAGCGCGGCGATGACGCCGGTCGATTCGGCTAGCGGGATGAACGCATCCGGATAGATGAGACCCGCCTCCGGGTGCTCCCAGCGGATCAGTGCCTCGACCCCGACGACCTGCCAGCGACCCTCGCGCAGCGTCGACTTCGGCTGGTAGTGGACCAGCAGCTGTCCGCGATCGATCGCCCGGCGCAGCTCGTCCTCGGTCGGATCGCGCGGCGCCTGCAGGTACTGCGTCAGGACCGCTTCGAGGTCGGCGAGCATGATCGGCTTCTGCAGGATGCCGGCCATCGTCAGGCCGTGCGCGACGCCGAGCTGCTCGGCGCTCGTGAGCACCCGCTGGTCCATACCGCTCGATATCAGGATCGCGGCGCGCGTGCCGAGGTTGCCGAGCTCGCGGATGAGTTCCACGCCGTCGGTCTGCGGCATCTGCAGGTCGAGGATCACGAGCGAGGGCTTGAAATCGTGCATGGAATCGCGGAATTCCTGGGCGTTATTCGCCAGGCGGACCTTGAATCCGATCGCTTCGGCGACCTGGCCGACGAAGTCGAGGATGTCGGGCTGGTCGTCGACGACCAGAAGGCGATTGCCGTCAGTCAACATGTGCAGTCTCCATATCGAGTACGGCGCGCACGCGCCGTGCCAGTTCGCCGATCGCATAAGGCTTGTGCAAGAGGTTGCCGCCCGAGGGCACCGCGAGGTCGCGCAGCCCGGGCTGAGACAAGGCGGACGTGTGCAGCACCCTGAGCGCCGGCCGCGCCGCCGCGGCCCGGCTTGCGAGCTCGGCTCCCAGCATGCCGCCCGGCAGGATGAGGTCCGCCATCATGAGCGCGACCTCGGCTTCATCGGCGAGCGCCTTGAGCGCCTGCGTGCCGTTGGCCGCCTCGAGCACGCGGTAGCCGAGCATGCGCAGCGCCGAGGCAGCCGTCGCACGCACGTCCGCATCGGCGTCGACGACCAGCACCGTCTCGTGGCCGTTGGGCAGTTCCCGGTCGTCGCTCTCGCCTTCGATCGCGACCGATCCCGGCAGCAGCGAGCGCGGGAAAAACAGCCGCACCACGGTGCCGCGTCCCGGCTCGCTTTCGATGGTGGCGGCGCCGCCCGACTGTTCCGCGAATCCGTACACCATCGAGAGCCCGAGGCCCGTGCCCTTGCCGGTTTCCTTGGTCGTGAAGAAGGGCTCGAACGCGCGCTTCAGCACCTCGGGCGTCATGCCGCCACCGGTGTCGCGCACGCTCACTTCCACGTAGTCGCCGGGGGCGAGGCTCGGGTGGCGGCGCACGTCGTCCTCGGCGAAGCTGACGTTGCGGCTCGCGAGCGTCAGGCAGCCGCCGGCTGGCATCGCGTCGCGGGCGTTGATCGCGAGGTTGAGAACCGAGGACTCGAGCTGGCCGGGGTCGGCGAATATCAGCCAGGTGTCGACGGCGAGATCGCTCTGGAGCTCGATCGTCGCGCCTAGCGTCCGCTTCAGCAGATCCTTGGTCCCGCCGACCATGCGACTCGGACTCAGCACGCGGGGCTCGAGCACTTGCTGGCGCGCGAAGGCGAGCAGCCGGCGCGTGAGATCTGCACCCCTGAGCGCGGCGCGCAATGCCGTCGTGATGTGCGCCGCGAGGCGTGGCTCGGTCTTGAGCGGCCGCTCGAGCAGCTGCAGGTTGCCGATGACGACCGAAAGCAGGTTGTTGAAATCGTGCGCGATGCCGCCGGTCAGCTGGCCGACGGCTTCGAGCTTCTGCGCGTGGCGAAGCTCGCTCTCGAGGCGGCGCTGCGCGGTGACGTCGCGCACGACCGCGAAGAAGCCCTCGACGATGTCATCGACGCGGTGCGGCAGGTAGCTGACCGCGAGGTCGCGCTGCTCCTCGCCACGCGTGCCGCGCGCGGTGTACTCGACAGTGCGCCCGGCGAGCGCGCTTTCGATGCGCGGCGCCATCTGCCGGTAGTTCTCGGTCGTGGTCATTTCCTCGAGGCGGCGGCCCTGCAGCGCCGCGAGTGGCAGGCGGAACCACTCCTCGTAGCCGCGGTTCGCGTACACGAACTCGCGCCGCCGGTTCACGTACGCGATGTTGAGCGGCAGCGAATCGAGGATCAGCTCGTAGAATTCCTTGGTGGCGCGCACCGCATCGTGGGCGCGCTCGAGTTCCGATACGTCCTTGTGCGTGACGATGGCGCCGCGCCGTCCGTCGACGTCGAGCGGCCGGATCCCCATCTGCAGCGCGCGCGGGCCGTCCTCGCCCTCGACCCGGTAGTCGATCCTGACCTCGGTCTCGCGGCCGGCGATCACGTTCTCGACCGCGACCGCCGCGGCGGGTCCCGCGGAGCAGCGCTCGACCGCCTCGTGGCACAAGTGCGAGTAGCGCTCGCCAAATCCGTAGCGCAGCCCGATGAGCGCGCGATCGCCCGCGAACTCGCGCCAGGCGCGGTTGATCTCGATGAGCTCGCCTGCCGAGTTGAGGACGCCCACCGCAAATGACAGTCCGTCGAGCGTGCGCCGCAGCGACTCCTCGGCGCGCCGGCGCGCCGACTCCGCGCGGCGCTGCTCGGTGATGTCCTCGAGCCGACCCGAGATCTGCACCGGGCGGCCGGCGGGATCGCGGGTCGCCGCGCCGCAGACGCGAAACCAGCGGTACGGCCCCGCGGCCGTACGCACGCGGACACTGAGGTCGAAGGGCTGGCGCGACTCGATGTGCAGCCGCAGCAGCTGCAGCATCAGTGGCCGTTCGTCGTCGTGCACGAGCGCCTGGAAGGCGGCGAAGGTGTCGGCGAGATCGTTGGCGCCGTAGCCGAGGATCTCCTTGAAGCGCTGTTCGTACCAGACGCGCCCCGTCAACAGGTCCCAGTCCCAGTGACCGGCACCCGAACCGCGCGCGGCGCGCAGCAGCCGCGACTCGGGATCGTCGGAGCTGTCTTCGCTCGCGGGCGAGTCGGCGAGCTCGGGCGCATCGCGCACGACCAGAAGAAAATACGGACCCTCGCCCGACAGTTCGTGGCGGGTGATCGTTACGTCTGCCGCGAGCAGCGTGCCGCCCTGGCGGTACGCGATGCGGTGCGACTGCGGCACGCCGGCCGCGCACGCGAGGGTCGCTTCCGCGAGCGCGGGGCCGAAGCCGACCGCATCGGCGAGCCGGAAATCGGGCGCCGGCCCGGCGCTGCGCTGCGCCTGGGCGAGGAAGGCTTCGTTGGCGTAGATCACGTTGAGTTCATCCGCGCGTCCATCGACGATGGCGATCCCGGCGGCGGCATCCCCGACCGCCGCACCAAGCAGTGCGATCGCCTCGGCCGGGGGCGGTGGGAGGGACGCAGGGATTCGCTCGGGATTCGCCCGCATAAGGCGTGATATCGATGGACGCAGGGGTGCTCCCCACGTCCCTTTTATCGTCCGCGCCGCGCCCCGACTTGATCGGGGCACCGCGAGTGCAGGGAATTCCCTACAGCCGCGCTGGCGCGTGACCCTATTTCAGCCGGCTCCCGCCTCCCGACCTGAGAACCAGTTCACAGCATATTGGACGAGCTGCGAACCGGTCGCGAGGTTGAGCTTGCGCTTGATCCGCTGGCGGTGCGATTCGACCGTCTTGACCGAGAGGTTGAGCGCCTCGGCGGCCTGCCGGGTCGAGAGCCCGCGCCCGATCATGTGCAGGATCTGCAGCTCGCGGTTCGACAGCCGGTCGATCGGGTTGGCCGAGATATAGGCGCCGCCCGAGGCGAACTTCTGGATCATGCTGTTGCCGACGACTTCGCTGACGTAGATGCCGCCCTCGAGCACCCGGCGCAGCGCCACCAGGAACTGGTCGCTCGCCGCCTGCTTCATGATGTAGCCGTTGGCGCCGGCGGAAAGCATGCGTTCGGCGTAGATGGTCTCGTCGTGCATCGACAGCACCAGTATCGGCAGACTCGGGTAGTGCGCGCGCGCGTCCTTCACGAGCTCGATGCCGTCGCCCTG
>JANXZZ010000050.1 GCA_025355245.1 Pseudomonadota bacterium
GCAGTCAGATCGTTGTACTCATCGTGCCGACGACGGCGCCGGAGGACATCGAGCAGTACAGCATCCGGGTGGCCGACGCCTGGAAGATCGGCCGCAAGGGCATCGATGACGGTGCGATCGTCCTGGTCGCCAAGAACGACCGGCGATTCCGGATCGAGGTCGGCCGCGGGCTCGAGGGCGTGATCACCGACATCAAGGCGCATCGCATCGAGGACGAGATCCTGCGGCCGCATTTCCGGGCGGACGACTTCTCCGGCGGCCTCGCGGCGGCCGTTGACCAGATGATCGCGCTCACCAACGGCGAGGACCTGCCGCCGCCGCCACAGCGCGCGGCGCGGCGCTCGGGAGGGAGCCTGCAGGGCCTGTTCCCGATCCTGCTGATCTTCGGCCTGATCGCGGGGCCGTTCCTGCGCACCGTCCTCGGCCGTCCGGTCGGTGCGGTCGCGACGGGTGGCGTCGCGGGCTTCGTCGCGTGGATGCTGATCGGCACGCTCGGCCTCGCGGCGGTCGCGGCCGTTGTCGCGTTCCTCCTGACGCTGCTCGGCGGACTCGGCGGTGGCCGAACCGGCGGATTCGGCGGCATGGGCGGCTTCGGCGGCGGCGGCTTTGGTGGCGGGGGCATTGGCGGCGGGGGCGGGGGCGGCTTCAGCGGCGGCGGCGGCGGCTTCAGCGGCGGCGGCTCGTCGGGGAGCTGGTAGCCCATGAATCGCATCGGTCGGCTGTGCCGGCATCTGTTCGAGACCCACCTGCTGACGCACCGGCGCTTCCCGCCGGCCGTGCTGGATCGGATCGAGGCGGGCGTGCGCGCGGCGGAGGCGAGCCACGCCGGTGAGCTCAGGGTCGTCATCGAGACCGACCTCGACGCCTGGTCAATCCTCGGCGGCAAGACCTCGCGACAGCGGGCGATCGAGGTGTTCGCGGGCTTTCACGTCTGGGACACTGAACTCAACAATGGCGTGCTGCTCTACGTATTGGGAGCGGACCGCGTGGTCGAGATCGTCACCGATCGCGGCTTCAACGAGCTGGTGACCCCCGCCGAATGGCGTACCGTATGCCAGGCGATGGAAGCCGAATTTCGCGCGGGTCGCTGGGCCGAGGGCGTGCTCGCGGGCGTCGCGGCCGCGGCTGTGCTCATGGGCCGGCACTTCCCCGGCGCCGCCCGGAGTGGCAATGAACTGCCCGACCGTCCTGTCGTTCTATAGGGCCCGCGCGTGGCCCGGCGCGCTCGCCGCGGCGGCCCTCGTCGGCGGGTGCTCGCTGCTGCACCCGCCGCCGCCGCCGGCCGCACCGGCGCCGCCACCGACCGCCGTCGTCCCTGAGCGAGTCCGCGCGCTCGCGACGCATCGCTTCGAATTCGATCCGGCGCACGAGGACGTGGTCGGCGTCGTGCAGACGACGGTGATCGGCAAGGAAGACACGCTCCCCGACATCGCGCGGCGTTTCAACGTCGGCTACGAGGAAATGGTGCGGGCGAACCCCGGCGTCGATCCGTGGTTGCCCGGCGAAGGGCGCGAGGTCGTCGTGCCGACGCGCTTCATCCTGCCGGACGCGCCGCGCGAGGGCGTGGTCATCAACGTCGCGGCGATGCGTCTCTACTACTTCCCGAAACGCGCCAAGGGCGAGCCGCAGGTCGTGTTCACGCACCCGATCGGCATCGGCAAGGTCGGCTGGCAGACGCCGGAGGGCGTTACCAAGATCGTCGCGCGGGTGAAGGACCCGGTGTGGGTTCCGCCGGTGTCGGTGCGCAAGGAGCATCTCGAGGACGGCGACGTGTTGCCGGCCAAGGTGCCAGCGGGACCCGACAATCCGCTCGGCGCGTTCATGTTCCGCCTCGGCTGGCCGAGCTACCTGATCCACGGCACCAACAAGCCCTACGGCGTCGGCATGCGCTCGAGCCACGGCTGCGTGCGCCTCTACCCCGAGGACATCGCGATCCTGTTCGACGGCGTGCCGATCGGCACGCAGGTGCGCGTCGTCAACCAGCCCTTCGTGCTCGGCTGGCACGACGATGAACTCTACGTGCAGGTGTACGGCGCGCTCGAGGACGACAACCGCGCCTGGCAGCACGGGCCCAAGTCGCTCCTCAAGAAGGCCGGCAAGACGCCGCTTTGGCAGCGGATCCGCGCGCACGACGCGGATATCGACTGGGAGCGCGCGCGGCTGCTGTCGGAGACGCCGCGCGGCGTGCCGGTGTCGGTGATGAAGCGCGATGCTGATTCGCTCGCTGCGGTGGTCGCGAGCGCCCACAAGGTCCGCAACGAATTGCCGGACGGTGCCACCTGGGATGGACAGACGGGGCTGCTGGTGGACGAGAAGCAGTTCGCCGAGATGATCGGCGCGCGCGAGCCGGCGAGCACGCCCACGCCCGCGGCGACCCCGCCGAGTGTGGTGCCGAACCCGACGCCGCCCGGCAACGCGCAGCACTGAGGCCAGGGCCACGGCCGCGCGCACTCACCAGTAGTCGTCGCCGTCCTTCGGATTCGAGGCGACCGCGACGATCCCGGTCGCGCTCGCGCATAGCCGCCCGTCGGCATGCAGTTCCGCCTCCGTGAAGACGAGGTGCGGCGTGCGCTTCACGGCGACGCCGAGCACCTCGAGCGGCGCCTCGAACACCGGCCGCATTAGCTTGATCGAGAGCTCGACCGTCCCGGCGCGCTGGCCAGGGAACTGCAGCGTGCCGGCAATGCCGAGCGCTGCATCGAACATGCCGGCGATGACCGCGCCGTTGACCGCGCGCGTGGCGAGCCCGCCGAGATGGTGTTCCACGACGTTCGCGAGCGTGATCCTGACGACCGCGGCGTCCTCGAGGTTCAGGTGCGTGCCCATCAGGCGCATCGCCGGCAGCGCGTTCATGCGCTCCTGCCAGCGCAGGCGCTCCGCGGCATCGAGCGGGATCGCCTGCGCGTGCAGGCGGATCGAATCCATGATCGGGTTCTCGGCCACGCAGCCTCCGGGTAGCGAAGCCGGCATCATAGGCGAAGGGGCTGTCACACACCCGTCACGCGGCCGGACTACCTTTTCGCGGGTCAACCGCGAGGACCAGCCCGTTGCGCATCCTGATGATCTCCGACGTCAGCTTCCCGCGCGTCAATGGCGTCTCGACCTCGATCGATACCTTCAGGCGCAGCCTCGCCGAGCTCGGACACCCGAGCACGCTGATCGCGCCGGCCTACGCCGCGGGCGGCGGCGAACACGAGACCGGCGTGATCCGCGTGCGCTCGCGCGGCGTGCCGCGCGACCCGGAGGATCGGCTGATGAGCCGCAGTGCGGCGCTGGCGCTGCTGCCGATGCTGGCAGAGCAGCGTTTCGACGTCGTGCACATCCACACGCCCTTCGTCGCGCACTACGTCGGCGTCGCGATGGCCGCGCGCCTCAATCTGCCGGTCATTGAGACCTACCACACCTTCTTCGAGGAATACCTGCACCACTACGTGCCATTCCTGCCGCGCGCGCTGACGCGACTGCTCGCGCGGCGCCTGAGCGTCGGCCAGTGCGCTGCGGTCGATGCGCTAGTTGTGCCCTCGCGGCAGATGCTCGCGATGCTGCGCGGCTACGGCGTCACCGCGCGCGCCGAGGTACTGCCGACCGGCATCGATCCCGAGCGCTTTCGTGGCGGCGACGGCAGCCGGTTTCGGGCGGAGCACGGCATCGACCCGGCGCGGCCAGTGTTAGTGCACATCTCGCGGGTGGCCCACGAGAAGAACATCGACTTCATCCTCGAGGCGGTCGCGCTCGTGCGCCGCGAGGTGGTGGACGTGCTGCTGGTCATTGCCGGCGAGGGGCCGGCGCTCGAGCACGTCAAGGCGCGCGCGCTCGCGCTCGGCCTCGCCGCGAACGTGCTGTTCGTCGGCTACCTCGCGCGTGCCGGCGCACTCCTCGACTGCTACCGCGCCGGCAACGCCTTCGTGTTCGCCTCGCGCACGGAAACACAGGGCCTCGTGCTCCTCGAGGCGCTCGCGCTCGGCGTGCCGGTCGTGTCGACCGCCGTCATGGGTACCGCGGACGTCCTCAAGGGCGCGCGCGGCGCGCTGATCGCGCCCGACGAGCCGGCAGGCTTCGCGGCGCGTGTGGTCGAGGTGTTGCAGAATCCGGGCCTGCGCGCCGAGCTCGCGCGCGCCGCGCCCGGCGACGTCGAGGCGTGGACCGCGGGCGCAATGGCGGCGCGACTCCTGGCGCTCTATCGTTCGCTCGCTGATGACGGCCCGCACGGCCGCTATACTGCCGCGAAGTCGCAACCGAGCGAGGCGCCGCGTGCCAACCGAGTGGCTTCGAGTGATGCTTGAGGAGGTCGAGCGCAAGCGCGCCGACGCCGAGCGCGCCCGCCTCGAGAGCGAACGCCGTGCACACGCGCCCGCCGCGGCGCCGCCGCCCGCCCACCGGGCCAAGCGCCCGTAACGGCCCGGCCGCACCCGCCGCACCCGCCGCGGGCGCCCGTCCGGGGCCCGCGAACGACCCTGTGTTAATCTCGCGAAAAGTGCGGGGGACTCCGGGTTGCGGGAAGGACTTACACCCGGCATTCAAGTAGCTCACGAGGTCGGTGCCGGCGAATCCATCGCCCGCGTCGCCGCAACGACTGTCGCCTTCATCGGCCGGGCGCTGCGCGGCCCCGTCAATCGCGCCGTCGCGGTCTGCAGCTTCGCGGATTTCCAGGCGGTGTTCGGTGGCCTCTGGCAACCGAGCACGCTCTCCTACGCGATCGAGCAGTTCTTCGAGAACGGTGGGCGCACAGCGCGCGTGGTGCGCGTCGTCAACGGCGGGCGCACGGCGACGCTGACGCTGGCGGTCACCCGGCTGTCGGCGCTGACGCTGGAAGCGCAGTGCGCGGGCACCCGCGAGTTCCTGCGCGCGGCGATCGACTACGACAACCTGGGCCCGCTGGACACCGACAAGTTCAACCTGGTCATCCAGCGCGTGCGCGCCCCGGGCTCGGAGCACGTCGAGGACCAGGAGATCTACCCGCGCCTGTCGATCGATCCGAACGCGCCGCGAGCGGTTGCGACCGTGCTGGCGGACTCCGCGCTGGTGCGCCTCAAGGGCGCGGTCCCGCTCGAGCGGCCGGTACCGACCCACCGCGGCGACGGCCGCACGCTCGCGGCCTACGTGAGCTCGAATCCCGACGGCGACGACGGCGGGCCGCTGACCGACTACGACATCATCGGCTCCGCGATCGAGCGCACCGGGCTGTTTGCGCTCTCCGACGCCGATCCCTTCAATTTCCTGTGCATCCCGCCGCTGACGCGCGACCACCCGGTGGGACCGAGTGCGCTGCTCGTCGCGGCGCGCTTCTGCCGCGACCGGCGCGCGCTGCTGCTGCTCGACCCGCCGCACGACTGGGTCGATCCGGCCGCGGCGCTCGAGGGCATCCGGCGCTTCGCATTCGCGAGCGAGAATGCGCTGATGTATTTCCCGTGGATCCAGACCTACGACCGGCTGCGCGGCCGCTTCGAGTCGTTCGCGCCGTCCGCCGCCGCCGCCGGCATGCTTGCGCGGCTCGACGCGACGCGGGCGTTCTGGTCGCTGCCCGAGGCTGACGACGGGCCGCTGCGCCCGGGGCTGCGCCCGGCGTGCGCGGTACCCGAGGACTGGCGCCAGCGCCTAGCGACGGCCGGCATCAACACGCTGCAGGCGGTGCGCGCGCGCCGCTCGACCGGCGCGCGCACGCTCGCTGCCTCGCGCGCGAGCGCCGCCTAGTAGTTTGGAGCAAGTGGCGGAGGGCTTATACGGTCTCGTACGGCCCTATATGGCCTCGTACGGTCAGCAGAAGATTTTTTTATATAGCGAAAAGCGGGAACTGCCAAACTCCCACACCTTAAGAAA
>JANXZZ010000070.1 GCA_025355245.1 Pseudomonadota bacterium
CGAACTGCCGCATGTGCCTGGTCGAGGTCGAGAAGGCGCCGAAGCCCTTGCCCGCCTGCGCAACGCCGATCGCCGAGGGCATGAAGGTCTTCACGAAGTCACCGAAGGCCATCGGCGCGCAGAAGGCGACGATGGAGTTCCTGCTGATCAACCACCCGCTCGATTGCCCGATCTGCGACCAGGGCGGGGAGTGCGAGCTGCAGGACCTGGCGATGGGCTTCGGCCGCGATGCCGCGCGCTTCCAGGAGAGGAAGCGCGTCGTCAAGGACAAGAACCTGGGACCGCTCGTCTCGACCGACATGACGCGTTGCATCCACTGCACGCGCTGCGTGCGCTTCACCGCCGAGATCGCCGGCCTGCAGGAGCTCGGCACGACCGGGCGCGGCGAGGCCATGCAGATCGGCACCTGGGTCGAGCAGAGCGTCAACCACGAGCTGTCCGGCAACATCATCGACCTGTGCCCGGTTGGCGCGCTCAACTCGAAGCCGTTCCGCTACCAGGGCCGCTCGTGGGAGATGGCGGAGCTGCCGCTCGTCTCGCCGCACGATGCGCTCGGCACCAACCTGAACGCGCACGTGCGCCGCGGGCGGCTGATGCGCGTCGTGCCGCGGCCGAACGAGGCCATCAACGAGACTTGGATCGCCGATCGCGACCGCTTCTCCTACGAGGGCATCTACGCCGAGGACCGCCTCGCGACGCCGCTCCGGCGCAGGGACGGCCAACTGCAGCCGACCGACTGGCAGAGCGCGCTCGAGGCGGCCGCCGCGGGCCTCAGGGACACCGTCGCCCAGCACGGCGCGAGCGCGCTCGGCGTGCTCGCGCTGCCGGGAGCGACGCTCGAGGAGCACTGGCTGCTGCAGCGTCTCGCGCGCGCGCTTGGCACGCCCAACCTCGACCACCGCCTGCGGCGCGTGGACTTCAGGGACCAGGACAGCGACCCCGTGTTCGCGGGCCTCGGCATGCCGCTCGCCGACGTCGATGCGCTCGATGCCCTTCTCGTGGTCGGCTCCGACCTCCGCCACGAGGCGCCGCTGCTCGCGCATCGCGTGCGCACCGCGGCGACGCGCAACCGCGCGCGCGTCGCGTTCGTGAACCCGGCCGAGTTCGAGTTCCTGTTCCCGGTCGCGGGCCAGCGCGTGGTCGCGGCGGGCGCGATGTCGGCGGAGCTCCTGACGCTCGGTCGCGCCCTCGCCGAGGCCGCCGGCAAACCCTTGCCGGCCGCCCTCGCGGGCGCCGCGGCGCCGACGCCCGCGCACGTCGCGCTCGTGGCTTCGCTCGCCGGTGCCGGCGCGCGGCGCCTCGTGCTCCTCGGCGGCCTCGCCGAACGCCACCCGGCGTTCTCGGACCTGCGCGCGGCCGCTGGCGCGATCGCCGGGCTCCTGGGTGCCACGCTCGGCTACCTGCCGGACGGCGCGAATGCCGCCGGCGCCGCGCTCGCGGGCGTGCTGCCGCACCGCGCCGAGGGCGGGCGGGCGGCAACGACGCGTGGCAAGGACGCGGCCGCGATGCTGAGCGGCGGGCTCAAGGGCTACGTGCTGCACGGTGGCATCGAGCCGGGCCTCGATTCGACCGCCGCGGACGCCGACGCCTCGCTCGAGCGCGCCGCGTTCGTGCTCGCGCTCACGCCCTACGCACCCGAGTCACTCGCCCGCTACGCGCACGTGGTGCTGCCGATCGGCACCTTCGCCGAGACCTCCGGCACCTTCGTCAACTTCGAAGGCCGCTGGCAGAGCTTCCTCGGCGCCGCAAGCGCGGTCGGCGAATCCCGGCCCGGCTGGAAGGTGCTGCGCGTGCTCGGCAACCTGCTTGGGCTGCCGGGCTTCGACTACGCGAGCTCCGAAGCCGTGCGCGACGAGTTGCGCGCGCGGCTGGGCGATCTCGCCGGCCAGGCGGCGGCCACGGGCTACGCGGGCAGCTGGCGTCCGGCGGGGGCGCTGCCGGGGGTCTTGAGCGAGTTGCCGCTCTACCAGGCGGATCCCATCGTACGCCGTGCGCGGGCGCTCCAGGAGACCCGCGACGCCGCGCGCGCGCGCGCGGTGTACTGAGCCCGCATGAGCACTCTCACCGGCATGTGGACGGGCCTTTCGATCGAGCTGCAGCAGCTGATCGTGATGACCCTCGAGGTCATCGGCGTGATGCTCGCGGTCGTCGTCTGCGTCGCGCTCACGACCTACGCGGAGCGCAAGGTGATCGGCTGGATCCAGGTCCGGCACGGCCCGAACCAGATCCGCATCTTCGGCCTGCCGTTCCTGAAGGGCCTCGCGCAACCCTTCGCGGACGTCATCAAGCTGCTCCTCAAGGAAGTCATCGTCCCGGCGAACGCGGACAAGCTCTTGTTCCTGATCGCACCGCTGATCGCGCTGGTGCCGGCGCTCGCGACCTGGGCGGTGGTGCCGTTCTCGCCCGACTTCGTGCTCGCCGACATCGACGCGGGGCTCCTCTACATCCTCGCGCTCACCTCGCTCGGCGTGTACGGCATCATCCTCGCCGGCTGGGCGGCCAACTCGAAGTACGCGCTCCTCGGCGCGATGCGCTCGGCGGCGCAGATCGTCGCCTACGAGATCGCGATGGGCTTCGCGCTCGTCGGCGTGCTGATGGCGGCAGGCAGCCTCAACCTCACCGATATCGTGCGCGCGCAGTCGCACGGCTATGCGCCTTACGGCTGGCCGTGGCAGGCGGCGGGCTTCCTGACCTGGAACTGGTTCTGGCTCTTTCCGCTGATGGTCGTGTACTTCATTTCCGGCATCGCCGAGACCAACCGCGCGCCCTTCGACGTCGCGGAAGGCGAGTCCGAGATCGTGTCGGGCTTTCACGTCGAGTACTCGGGCGCGACCTTCGCGACGCTGTTTGCGCTTCCCGAGTACGCGAACATGATCCTGGTCGCGACGCTCGCGGCGGTCTTCTTCGTCGGCGGCTGGCAGTCGCCCTTCGACGGTTACCTGGTACCCACGTCGTTCCTTGCCCAGCCCTCGTTCATCTGGCTGGGGATGAAGATCCTCGCGTTCCTGTTCTGCTTCCTGTGGTTCCGCGCGACCTTTCCGCGCTACCGCTATGACCAGATCATGCGGCTCGGCTGGAAGGTGTTCATTCCGATCACGCTGGTGTGGATCACGGTCGAGAGCGCGATGGCGTGGTTTCGGGTCGGCCCCTGGGCGAGCCTCGGTTAGCGCGGGAGATCCTCATGGGCGCCATTCGCAATTTCACCAAGACACTCCTGCTCGGCGAGCTCCTGCAGGGTCTTGCGGTCACGTTCCGCTACCTGTGGAAGCCGAAGTTCACCGTGCACTACCCGGAGGAGAAGACCCCGCAGTCGTACCGCTACCGCGGCCTGCACGCGCTCCGGCGCTACCCGAATGGCGAGGAACGCTGTATCGCCTGCAAGCTCTGCGAGGCGGTGTGCCCGGCGCTCGCGATCACGATCGAGTCGGATGCGAGCGCGGACGGCACGCGACGCACCACCCGCTACGACATCGACCTCTTCAAGTGCATCTACTGCGGCTTCTGCGAGGAGGCCTGCCCGGTCGACGCCATCGTCGAGACGCGAATCCACGAGTACCACATGGAGAATCGCGGCGAGAACATCATGAACAAGGACAAGCTGCTCGCCATCGGCGAGCGCTATGAGGCGATGATCGCGGCCGACAAGGCCGCGGACGCGCCGTATCGCTGAACTAGACGCAGGCACGCCGTGTTCATCACCCTCATCTTCTACATCCTCGCGACGGTACTGGTCGGCGCCGCGCTCGGTGTCGTGCTGTCGAGGAACCCGGTGCACGCGGCGCTGTTCCTCGTGCTCGCGTTCTTCAATAGCGCGGCGCTGTGGCTGCTCATGGAGGCCGAGTTCCTCGGCATCGTGCTGGTGCTCGTGTACGTGGGCGCGGTCATGGTGCTGTTCCTGTTCGTCGTGATGATGCTCGACGTGAACGTCGCCCAGCTGCGCGAGGGGTTCACGCGCTACGCGCCGCTGGGCGCGCTGGTCGCGGGCATCATGATCGTCGAGATCGTGTACGCGGTCTGGGTCCGCCACCTCGGCTTCGACCTGAAGTCGATGATGACCACGGTCGCCCCGGCCGCCGCGGTGGTCTCGAACACCAAGGCGCTCGGCGCGGTGCTCTACACCGACTACGTGCTGCCGTTCCAGCTGGCGGCGGTGGTGCTGCTGATCGCGATCGTTGCCGCGATCGTGCTCACCATGCGACGCCGCCCGGGCTACAAGCAGCAGGACATCGCGAGCCAGGTCTCGGTGCGCCGCGAGGATCGCGTGCGCATCGTCAAGGTCGATTCCGCGGAGCGCCCATGATCGGTCTGCCACATTTTCTGGTGCTGGCTGGAGTCCTGTTCAGCATCGCGGTCGCGGGGATCTTCCTCAACCGCAAGAACCTGATCGTGCTCCTGATGTGCATCGAGCTCATGCTGCTCGCGGTCAACTTCAACTTCATCGCGTTCAGCCACTGGCTCGGCAACCTCGACGGCCAGGTGTTCGTGTTCT
>JANXZZ010000089.1 GCA_025355245.1 Pseudomonadota bacterium
GGTCGCCTTCGTCGGCCGCGATGCCGAGGCGAGCCGGGTGCCGGACGCCTACGATGCGGTCACCGCGCCGGGCGGGCAGCTGGCGCTCGAGGAGTTCGTCGAGGACGAGTTGATGCTGGCGCTGCCGCTGGTGCCGATGCACGCGACGCCGGCCGAATGTGCGGTACTCCTGGCAGCGGCGGACGCCGCGAGCGACGAGGCGCCGCCCAGGGTACCGACGCAGCGACCGTTCGCGGAGCTGCGCGATCTATTGAAGCGTTGAGTTCTAGGAGCAAGTCATGGCTGTTCAGAAAAGCAGGAAAACGCCGTCGAAGCGCGGCATGCACCGTTCGCACGACCATTTGAGTGCGCCGGCGCTGTCGGTTGATCCCACCTCCGGCGAGACGCACCTGCGTCACCGGATCACCCGCGACGGTTACTACCGCGGCAAGAAAGTCATCGAGTCCCCCGTCGAAACGGGCGAGAAGTAGAGCCACGCGCCGGCCGTCCGGCCCGCTTGCCGTTGGCGTCCCGACTCACTATTGCCGTCGACGCGATGAGCGGCGACCACGGGCCGCGCGTCTGCGTGCCCGGGGCGCTGACGGTGCTGCGCGAGTCGCCGACGCTCGAGCTCGTCCTGGTCGGCCAGCCCGCGCTCCTCGAGCCCGAGCTCGCGAGCTTGAGCGCCGCCGATCGCGCGCGGGTGCGCGTGCTCGCGGCGAGCCAGGTCGTCGGCATGGACGAGGCGCCGCGCGAGGCGATCCGCCGCAAGAAGGATTCATCGCTCAGGCGCGCGCTCGATCTGGTTGCGAGCGGCGCGGCCGATGCCTGCGTCAGCAGCGGCAACACCGGCGCCCTCATGTCAACCGCGCACTTCGTGCTCGGCATGATAGAGGGCATCGAGCGCCCCGCGATCATCTCCGCGCTCCCCGCCGTCGGCGGGCACACCTGCATGCTCGATCTCGGCGCCAACCTGTCGGCGACCGCGGAGCAGCTCTTGCAGTTCGCGATCATGGGCGCGGTCGTCGCCGAGGACCTGCTGGCGCGGCCGCGGCCGCGCGTTGCGCTGCTCAACATTGGCCGCGAGGACATCAAGGGCAACGAGACCGTGAAGGCCGCGCACCAGTATCTCTTGGCCTCGCGCCTCGAATACGTGGGCTACGTCGAGGGCAATGACATCTGCACCGGCACCGTCGACGTCATCGTCACCGACGGCTTCACCGGCAACGTCGCGCTCAAAGCCATGGAAGGTCTCGCGCACATGATCGCCGGCGCCGTGCGCGAGGAGTTCACCGCGAACCCCGCCAGGAGCCTCGGCGCGCTCGCCGCGGGTCCCGCGCTCGCGGGCCTCAAGAAGCGCCTCGACCCCAGACGCTACAATGGTGCGAGCATGGTCGGTCTCGCGGGAGTCGTCATCAAGAGCCACGGCAGCGCCGATGCCACCGCCTTCGCGCACGCGATGCGGGTCGGCGTGCTCGAGGCCGGCAACGGCGTACCCTCACACATCAGCGCGCAACTACAAGCACAGGCGGCCTGATATGTTCGCAACGATCGCCGGCACCGGCAGCTACCTGCCGGCAAAGATCGTCACCAACGCCGACCTCGAGAAGATGGTCGAGACGACCGACGAGTGGATCCGCAGCCGCACCGGTATCGAGCGGCGCCACATCGCGACCCCCGAGGAGACGACGTCCTCGCTCTCGACCGAGGCCGCCAAACGCGCCATGGAAGCCGCCGGCGTCGAGGCCGGGGACATCGATTTCATCGCGGTCGGCACGACCACCCCGGATCTCTTGTTCCCGAACGTGGCGACGCTGGTGCAGGCCAGGCTCGGCATCCACGACACGCCCGCGTTCAGCATCGAGACCGCCTGCAGCGGCTTCATCTACGCGCTGTCGATGGCGGACAAGTTCGTGAAGCTGGGCGAGTCCAAGTGCGCGCTCGTGATCGGCGCCGAGTGCCTGTCGCGCATCATCGACTGGACGGATCGCGGCACGGCGGTCCTGTTTGGCGACGGCGCGGGCGCGGTGATCCTGAAGCCGAGCGAGACGCCCGGCATCGTGACCACGCTGCTCTCGGCCGACGGCCAGTACCAGGACCTGCTCAAGTTTCCCTACGGGGTCTCCTACGGCTTCGAAAAGCTGAGGAGCGGCGTCCCGGCCGGCATCCAGATGAAGGGCAACGAGGTGTTCAAGGTCGCGGTCAACACGCTCTCGCGGCTGGTCGACCAGACGCTCGTGAAGGGCGGGGTGAGCAAGAGCGAGATCGACTGGCTGGTGCCGCACCAGGCGAACCTGCGGATCATCCAGGCGGCGGCGCGAAAGCTCGACCTGCCCATGGAGCGGGTGGTCGTGACGGTCCCCGATCATGGCAACACCTCGGCGGCCTCGATTCCGCTCGCGCTCGACACCGCCGTGCGCGACGGACGCATCAAGCGCGGGCAGCTTCTGCTGCTCGAGACCTTCGGCGGCGGCTTTACGTGGGGGTCGGCGCTCGTCCGTTACTGACGAGGCGGGATCGCGCGATCAGGTCGTCGCGCGACGCGAGCCCCGGACGCGAACGCGCCAGGTCTCGAGCGGGTCCCAGCCCGCGGAGGCATCGAGGAGCACGGCGAGGGCGGGCGACTTCGCGACGCGCTTGGCCGGGGTCCGGGAGACGTGGACGCGGTCGCGCCAGACGGCGTGGGGATCCCAACCGTCGGGTTGCGCATCCAGCGCGTCGATGAAGGGAACGCGGAGGGCGTTCGGACGATCCATGAGGTGTAACCCGAGCAGGTGCTTTATTCCGGGGATAAGGGTATTCCGCAAGCGCCAACCGAGGTGTGCGTGAGTTCACAGTATTTTGGCAGCAATGTGTTGCGCTTTAGCTACAGCGTTGGTCTCACGCTGCTGCTGGCGCTCGCGCTGCCCACCGCGCTCAACGCGGCCGCGCTGCCGCTGCCCGACACCGGCAACGACCTCATCGGCGAATACACTGAGGTCACCGCGGTCCACGACGACACGCTGATCGACCTCGCGCGCCGCTTCGGGCTCGGCTACGAGGAGGTCGTGAACGCGAATCCGGGGGTGGATCCGTGGCTCCCGGGCGAGGGCACCGTCGTGCGGCTGCCACTTAGGCGCGTGCTCCCCGATACCCCCCGCGAGGGCATCGTCGTGAACCTGCCGGAGCACCGGCTGTACTACTTCCCGCCGGCCAAGCCCGGCGAGCTGCGTACCGTCATTACCTACCCGGTCAGCATCGGCAAGATGGACTGGACGACGCCGATCGGGCTCACGCACGTCGCGACCAAGATCAAGGATCCGCCCTGGTATCCGCCCGAGTCGGTGCGCGCCGAGCACGCCAAGCACGGCGACATCCTGCCGAAGATGGTGCCCGCCGGGCCCGACAACCCGCTCGGCCAGTTCGCGATGCGCCTCGCGATCCCGGGCGGCTCGTACCTGATCCACGGCACCAACAAGCCGGCGGGCGTCGGCATGCAGGTTACGCACGGCTGCATGCGCCTCTACCCCGAGGACATCGAGGAGCTCTTCAAGCGGGTCGCGGTCGATACGCCGGTGCGCATCGTGAACCAGCCGCACAAGGTCGGCTGGGAGGGCGGCCAGCTGTTCGTCGAGGTGCACCCGCCGCTCGAAGCGGCCGACAACGGCGTCTACGAACCCGACCGCACGGCGCTCGCGCGCCTCGTTGCAAACGCGGTACGGGGTCGCCCCGACGCGGGCGGCGTCAGCTGGGCCCGCGCGGAGGTCGCCTTCGAGCAGGCCCGGGGGATTCCGGTGCCGGTCACGGAGTCGCCGCGGGCGACGGCCGTCGCCGCGAGCGGCCGGCCGGGAGCGTCGGCGGCCCCCTAAACGACGACGCCGCGGCAGGGCCGCGGCGTCGTTGAGTCAGCGTACCGCCCGGGGGCGGCGGCTCACTTACTTC
>JANXZZ010000121.1 GCA_025355245.1 Pseudomonadota bacterium
ACCCAGTCGGCGGTACCGTTCGCGGCGGCCCGGAACAGCGGATCGCCCGTGGCGGTCGCGGCGTCGGCGTAGAGCGCGAGCAACGGCCCGTTGTCGTACAGCATCTTCTCGAAGTGCGGGATCATGAAGTAGCGGTCGACCGAGTAGCGCGCGAAGCCGCCGCCGACGTGATCGTAGAGGCCGCCCTCGGCCATGCGCGTGAGCGTCAGCGTCGCCATGTAGAGCGCGCGCAGGTCGGGTTCCGCGCCGAGCGCGCTCGCCGACCAGTGCCGGAGCAGCCGCTCGATGAAGGCGACCTGCGGAAACTTGGGCGCCGCGCTGAAGCCGCCGTACTCGGCATCGAAAGCCGATTCGATCTTCGCGCGCGCGCGCTCGAGCGGTGCCCGGTCGAGCACCACCCCGTCCACCGCCGCGGCCGGCGTGAGCGCAGCGAACAGCTGCAGCAGGCGCCCGTTCTGTTCGCGAATTGCCGTCGCCTGCTCGCGGTGCACGCTCGCGACGTGGCTCAGGATCTCGCCGAAGGCGGGGCTGCCGTGGCGCCGCACCGGTGGAAAGTAGGTGCCGCCAAAGAACGGCACCTGGTCGTCCGGGCTCAGGAACATCGTCAGCGGCCAGCCGCCGGTCTGGTGGGTCAGCACCTGCAGCGCCAGCTGGTAGACGCGGTCGATGTCGGGCCGCTCCTCGCGGTCGACCTTGATACAGACGAAGGACTCGTTCATCAAGGCCGCGGTCGCCGCGTCCTCAAAGGACTCGTGCGCCATTACGTGGCACCAGTGGCAGGCGGAGTAGCCGATCGAGAGCAGGATCGGCTTTTGCTCGGCGCGCGCGCGGGCGAGGGCGGCCGGCCCCCAGGGGTACCAGTCGACCGGGTTGGCCGCGTGCTGCTGGAGGTAGGGGCTCGTTTCGCCCGCGAGTCGATTGCAGGGCGGGCCCGGCGCTCTGTGCATCGTTAGGAGTCCGGCTTGGGCATGCGCGTCGGCTAGAATGGCCGCGCCCGCCCATCATACGCGACCCCCTCCGGGGTCGCGTCCCCGTCCCCGCCGAGAACCAACGATGTCAGACGCCGCCCAGCCCACCGCCGAGCCGGGGGAGACCTCCTACCCCGTTCTGAAGCTCAAGCACAACGAGGACCGGCGCGTGGCCGCCGGGCACCTGTGGATCTTCAGCAACGAGGTCGACACCGCGGCGACGCCGCTCGTGGATTTCGAGCCGGGAAGCCTCGCGGCCGTTGAGTCCGACCGCGGCAAGTTCCTCGGCTACGCCTACGTGAACCCGCGCTCGCTGATCGCGGCGCGGATCCTGTCGCGGCATCAGGGTTTCCAGCCCGGCCAGGGGCTGTTGGTGCATCGCCTCAACGTCGCGCTCGCCCTGCGCGCGCGACTCTACCCACGACCCTACTATCGCCTCGTGCACGGCGAGTCGGACGAGCTGCCGGGCCTCGTGGTCGATCGCTACGGCGACACGCTGGTCGTGCAGCTCGGCACCGCCGGCATGGAGGCGCAGAAGGCGCTGATCCTCGCCGCGCTCGAGAAGGTCGTGAAGCCGAGCGTGGTCGTGTTCAAGAACGATTCGGGGGCGCGCGAGCTCGAGGGCCTGCCGAGCTATGTGGAGGCCGCGAAGGGTGCGCTGCCGGAGGAGGTCGAGGTGCTGGAAGGCGATTGCCGCTTCCGCGCGCCGCTCTCCGCCGGCCAGAAGACCGGCTGGTTCTTCGACCAGGCCGCGAACCGGCGCCAGTTCCTCGCGACGCTGCCGCCCGGGGCACGCGTGCTCGATGCCTTCAGCTACGTCGGCGCCTGGGGCGTGCTGGCGGCGCGCGCCGGCGCCGCGGTTACCTGCATCGATTCCTCGGCGACGGCGCTCGAGGCCGCGACCAGGAACGCCGAGCGCAACGGCGTGACCGTGGCCACGCACAAGGCCGACGTATTCGAGGCGCTCGAGCAGCTGCACGCGGCGCGCGAGAAGTTCGACTTCGTGATCATCGATCCGCCGGCGTTCATCAAGCGCCGCAAGGACGCGGGCAAGGGCGAGGCGGCCTACAAGCGCCTGAACCAGCTCGCGATGCAGCTCTTGCCGCGCGACGGGCTGCTGGTCAGCTGTTCGTGTTCCTACCACCTCGAGCCCGACGCGCTGCTCGATGCGATCCAGAAGGCGGGGCGGCACCTCGGCCGCTTCGTGCAGGTGCTCGCGACCGGCGGCCAGGCACCGGATCACCCGGTCCACCCGGCGATCCGCGAGACGCGCTACCTGAAGGCATTCCTGTGCCGGGTCACGCACGACTAAGGCGCGCCCGTGGACCCTGATCTCCTCGTTCGGGCGGCGTGCCGGGCGCTGGTGCTGCCGCCGGGCGGGCCGCTGCTGGTCGCGCTCGCCGGCCTCGCGCTGCTCAGCCGCGCGCCGCGCACGGGACGCGCCCTGACCGGGCTCGGGCTCGCGCTGCTGCTCGGCCTGTCGCTGCCGGTGGTCGGTGATGCACTCACCGGCAGCATCGAGCGCTATCCGGTGCTCGATCCCGCGCACGCGCCCGCCAGCGATGTCATCGTCGTGCTCAGTGGCGGCGTGCGGCGCACTGGCGCCGGAGCCGACGCTGCCACGCCGTTGGCCGAGACCCTCGAGCGGCTCGCCTGCGCGGCGCGGCTCGCGCGCGCGACGGGCTTGCCGATCCTCGTCTCGGGTGGCGCGGTCGCGACCCCGGTGCCGGAGGCCTTCGCGATGCAGCGCTCGCTGCGCGAGGACTTCGGGCTCGAGGCACGCTGGCTCGAGGTCCACTCTCGCACCACCGAGGAGAACGCGCGCGACACGGCGGCGCTGCTCGGCACGCTCGCGCTCAAGCGCGTGATACTCGTGACCTCGGCCGTGCACATGCGCCGCGCACTCGCGGAGTTCCACGCCGCCGGCCTCAACCCGGTCCCGGCGCCGGCCGCTGCCGGTCGCGACAGTGCCGGCGGCCTGCGCGGCTGGTTGCCCTCAAGTGCCGCTCTCGTGCGCAGCCAAGCCGCGCTTTACGAGATCGCCGGGGAGCTGGTCGCGCAACTTCGCGGCCGTCGCTGAGGTGCTGCGCGCGCGCCGTTTTCGCTACACTTCCCGCCCATGCTGATCTACCCAGGATTCGACCCCGTCGCGCTTTCGATCGGGCCCATCACGCTGCCCGGGATCGGCTCGGTGGGGCCCCTGCAACTGCGTTGGTACGGGATCATGTACGTGCTCGGCTTCCTGGCCGCGTGGTGGCTCGCGCGGCGTCGCGCCCGTGAGCCGGGTTCCAGCTGGACGCTGCTCGAGGTCGATGACCTGGTGTTCTATTCGGTGTTCGGCGTGATCCTGGGCGGACGCATCGGCTGGCTGGTCTTCTACGGGCAGCAGGCGCTCGCGGAGGATCCGCACTACTGGTACAAGATCTGGCAGGGCGGCATGAGCTTCCACGGCGGCCTGATCGGCGTGCTGGTCGCGCTCGGGCTGCTCGCGTGGCGCCACAAGCGCAGCCTCGGCGACGTCTTCGACTTCACCGCGCCGCTGCCGACGCTCGGGCTCGCGGCCGGACGCTTCGGCAATTTCATCAACGGCGAGCTGTGGGGCAAGCCCACCGACCTGCCGTGGGGGTTCGCGGTGCGCGGCGTCGACGGCGTGACGCACGTCGTGCACGCGACGCAACTCTACGAAGGCTGCCTCGAGGGCCTCGTGATGTTCGCGATGCTGTGGTGGTTCACGGCCCGGCCGCGGCCGCGCTGGGCTCCGACGGGGCTTTTCATGCTGGCCTACGGCACGTTCCGGATCCTGATCGAGTTCGTGCGGCTGCCGGACGCGCGGCCGGGCTACCTGGCCGGTGGCTGGCTGACGATGGGCATGGTGCTGTCGGCGCCGATGGTGCTGGTCGGGCTCGGGCTGCTCGGCCATGCTTACCGGAGCCGCCGGCCGTCGGGCAACTACCGGCCGGAGGCGGCCGCCGCCGTGCCGCGTTGAAGCAGTACCTGGAACTGCTGCGCCAGGTGCGCGAGCACGGCGCGCCCAAGGCGGATCGCACCGGCACCGGGACCCTGTCGTTGTTCGGCGCGCAGCTCAGATTCGATCTCGGTGCCGGCTTTCCGCTCGTGACCACCAAGAAGGTGCACACCAAGAGCATCATCCACGAGCTGCTCTGGTTCCTGCGCGG
This sequence comes from Pseudomonadota bacterium, assembly GCA_025355245.1. Taxonomy (GTDB): domain Bacteria; phylum Pseudomonadota; class Gammaproteobacteria; order Steroidobacterales; family Steroidobacteraceae; genus CAIKZZ01. The sequence goes on from JANXZZ010000121.1 coordinate 4,145, forward strand.
CGAGACCAACGTCGGCTACCTCCGCGAGCACGGCGTCACGATCTGGGACGAGTGGGCGAGCCCGACCGGCGAGCTTGGCCCCGTCTATGGCAAGCAGTGGCGCGACTGGGTCGCGCCCGACGGCCGGCACATCGACCAGATCGCCGCGGTCATCGGCGAGCTCAGGCGCAACCCCGACTCGCGCCGCCTCATCGTCAGCGCGTGGAACGTGGGCGAACTCGAGAGCATGGCGCTGCAGCCCTGCCACGCCTTCTTCCAGTTCTACGTATCGGGCGGACGACTGTCGTGCCAGATGTACCAGCGCAGCGCCGATCTGTTCCTCGGCGTGCCCTTCAACATCGCGAGCTACGCGCTGCTCGTGCACATGATCGCCGCGCAGTGCGAGCTTGAGGTCGGCGACTTCGTATGGACGGGCGGTGACTGCCACGTGTACCTGAACCACCTCGGGCAGGTCGATGCCCAGCTCGCGCGCGAGCCGCAACCCCTGCCGCGGCTGGTGCTGAAGCGCCGGCCGGCGTCGATTTTCGAGTATCGCTACGAGGATTTCGAGATTGCCGACTACCTGCCGCTCGCCGCGATCAAGGCTCCCGTCGCCGTTTGATCGCTGATCGTTTCCAACCCAGCTGCACCGAGGACCCGCATGACCCGTTTTCGCGGCCTACCGCCGTTTCGCGTTCGACGCTCCGCCATTCACGGCACCGGGGTGTTCGCCACGCGCCCCATCCGCCAGGGCACCCGCATCGTCGAGTACCTCGGGGAGCGCGTCTCCCACGAGGAAGCCGACCGGCGCTACGCCGACCGCGACGTCGCCGACAACCACACCTTTCTCTTCACCGTCGATGAGCAGACCGTCATCGATGCGGGCGTCGGCGGCAACGCGGCGCGCTTCCTCAATCACGGCTGCGCCCCCAACTGCGAGACCGTGATCGAGAAGCGACGCGTGTTCATCGAGGCGATCGTGGACATCGAGGTCGGCGATGAACTCGTCTACGACTACCGCCTCGAGCGCGATGCGGACGACCCGCCGGACATCGCCGCGATCTACGGCTGCCGCTGCGGCACGTGGGAGTGCCGGGGCACCATGCTGCTGGCGTGGCGCGACTCCGCGGCGGGATCGGGCTGAGTGAACGGCGCCGCCGACACCGCGGCGCAGCGTCTCGGTGCTGAGCTCGCGGGACAGGGCTGGGGCATCGATCACGCCTTCCTGCCCGCCTCGCTGGTCGCGGCGTTGCGCTCGAGGATCGGGGAGCTCGACGCCGCGGGCGCGTTCCGCCCGGCCGCGGTCGGGGCGGGCGCCGCGCGTGCGGTGCGGCCCGCCGTGCGCGGCGATCGGCTCTGCTGGCTCGAGCCGCCGGCGACGGCGGACGAGCGCCTGTTCCTCGGGCGCATCGAGGCGCTCAGGCTCGCGCTCAACGGCCGCCTGCAGCTCGGCCTGTTCGATTTCGAGTGCCAGTACGCGATCTACGGGCCGGGTGCGCGCTATGCGCGCCACCTCGATCGCTCGCCGGCCGGCGCCGAGCGCGTTGTTTCGGTGGTTGCCTACCTCAACGACGGCTGGACGGCCGCGGACCGCGGCGAGCTGCAGCTGTACGTGGACTCCGACCGCGTCACCGTCGCGCCCGCGGGCGGCACGCTCGTCATCTTCGAGAGCGCGCGCTTCGAGCACGAGGTCTGCCCCGCGAGCCGCGAGCGGTTCAGCATCGCCGGGTGGTACCGCCGCCGCGCGCGCGTACCGGCGCCCGTCTAGGCGCCGCGCCGCTCCGGCGCCGCGAGGCCGTCGAGGAAACGCACCAGCTCGTCGCCGTCCGACTGCGCGACGTTGAAGCGCCAGAACGGGGTCGCACGGCCGTCGGGCCTGAACAGCTCGCCGGGCGCCAGCAGCACGCCCGCGGCGACCGCGGCGCGCCACAGGCGGCTGACGCTGTCCCGCGAGCGCAGCCGCCCCCACAGGAACAGACCGCCCGCCGGCCGGAACGCGAGCTCGGCGCCCCGCGACAAGAGTGCCGCCTGCACCCGCTGCTGGCTGGCCGCGAGCCTGCTGCGCAGCGACTCGAGGTGGCGCCGGTAATGGGGCAGCGTCAGGACGCCGAGCACGAGCTGCTCGACCAGCTCGCTCGAGGCGAGCGCGCTCAGCGCCTTCGCGCGCGCCAGGCGCCGCGCGACCTCAGGGCTCCCGGCCACGAAGCCGACGCGCAGGCTGGGGGCGATGGTCTTCGACACGCTCGACACGTAGACCACGCGCCGGCACTGGTCGAGGGCCACGAGCGGCAGCACCGGCACCGGCGACAGCTCGGCGAAGATCTCGTCCTCGATGACCCGGAAGCCGTGCTGCTCGGCGAGTTCGAGCACGCGTCGCGCCACCGCCAGCTCGGTCGTCGTGCCGGTCGGGTTGTGGAGCGTGGTGTTGGTGAAGAAGGCGCGGAGCGCGCGGCGTCGCGCCAGGCGCTCGAGGATCGCGACG
>JANXZZ010000137.1 GCA_025355245.1 Pseudomonadota bacterium
AGAACCCCGAACCAGCAGCAGACCCGCATGCACATCGTACCCCGAATCGACCGAGCACAGCGGCGCGACCTCGTGCGGACCGGCTACAAGACGGGCGACGTCGCGACGCTGAAGCGCTTCTACGCCCCCCTGCGTCAGAGAAGTTGTCACCCAATCCGATCTGCGTTTTGACGCTCGGATCACCGATCGCAGGGAGCGGAGATAGCGTACCCAGTGAAAGCCTACTCCGAGTCGTTCAAACGAAAAATGGTCCAACGCCTCCTGGCTCCTGGGGCAGCCTCCGCGGCTGCGATCGCGACCGAGACGGGGGTCCATCAGACCACCCTGTCGCGCTGGGTCATCGAGGCCCGTACGCTGGCCAGCGTGACCGACACCTCCCGCCCGCTCCCCGCGCCTTCCGCTCCGGCTCCTCGACGTCCCGACGACTGGACCGCCGAGCAAAAGCTCGTTGCCGTTCAGCAGTCGGCCGGCCTCTCCGGGGCCCAGCTCGGGGAATTCCTGCGTCGCGAGGGCCTGCATGAGGCCCAGCTCGTCGAGTGGCGCAAAGCCGCGCTGGAGGGCCTCCGGGGCCCGGCAAAGCCCGGGCGCGTGGCGGGTGACGGGAAGCGCGTGCGGGAGCTGGAGCGGGAGCTGCTCCGCAAGGACAAGGCGCTGGCCGAGGCGGCGGCGCTGCTGATTCTGAAAAAAAAAGCCCAGGCGATCTGGGGGGACGAGGACGACGACACGGAGCTGGAGACCGACAAGTGACGCGCGCGCTGGTCGACGAAGCGGTGGCCGCCGGCGCGTCCATCGAGGCCGCGTGCAAGATGATCGGGCTCAATGCCCGGACCCTCGCGCGCTGGAAGGTCGAAGGAGCGAGTTGCGGCGACGATCATCGCGCCGACCCTCGCCCGTCGCCCGCCCACAAGCTCACGCTGGCCGAGCGCGCCGAGATCGTCGCGACCTGCAATAGCGCGGAGTTCCGCGACGTCTCGCCCAACCAGATCGTGCCCCGCCTGGCCGACAGCGGCGTCTACCTCGCCTCCGAGTCCAGCTTCTATCGGGTGCTGCGCGAGGAGGGCTTGCTCGCGCACCGTAACCCGGCGCGGCCGGCCACGCACCATCGCCCCCGCGAGCTCGTCGCCGCCGCGCCCAACGAGGTCTGGACGTGGGACATCACCTATCTCCGAAGCGCGGTGCGTGGCGCGTTCTTCTATCTCTACCTGGTCCTCGACGTGTTCAGCCGCAAGATCGTGGGCTGGACCGTCGAGCCCGACGAGTCGATGACCACCTCCGCCGCTCTGCTCGAGCGCACGTGCTGCGGCGAGAGCGTCCGCCCCGGCTGCCTCGTGCTCCATGCCGACAACGGCGGCCCGATGAAGGGCTCGACGATGCTCTCCACGCTCCAGCGGCTCGGCGTCGTCGCCTCGTTCAGCCGGCCCCACGTGAGCGATGACAACCCCTACTCCGAGGCGCTCTTCCGGACCCTCAAGTACCGGCCCGGGTACCCGCGCCGGCCCTTCGCGAGCCTCGACGCAGCCCGCGCCTGGGTCGAGGGCTTCGTGCGCTGGTACAACACCGAGCACCTGCATTCGAGCCTCCGATTCGTGACGCCGGTGGACCGCCACGAGCGCCGCGACCCCGCCCTGCTCGCCGGCCGTCACGCCCTCTACCAGGCCGCTCGCCGAAAGACGCCCCGCCGCTGGACCCGAGGTACCCGCAACTGGACTCCCGTCGGCCCGGTGACGCTCAACCCGCACCCGGAGAACATCAAGATCGCCAGCTCGCTTCTGTGACCAGTTTACCGGACAACTTCATTGACATCGCCCGGTTCAGCGTCCGGCGCGGGTTCGATCCTGAGGCCCTGCGCGCGTTGCTCGACGTGCTCGGAGGCCGCCGATGATCCCGCACGGCGTCGAGGTCTTCGTCGTGCTGGACACCATCGACCTGCGCTGGAGCTTCGATCGGCTGAGCAGCCTGGTCGCCGGGCGCCTCGACCGTGAGGTTCGGGGAGGCGCGCTCTTCGTCTTCTT
>JANXZZ010000164.1 GCA_025355245.1 Pseudomonadota bacterium
GCTCGGCCCTTACCTGCTCGCGGCGCCGCTGGCGCTCGCGCCGATGGCGGGCGTGACCGACCGGCCGTTCCGGATGCTGTGCCGGCGCCTGGGCGCCGGCGTCGCGGCCTCGGAGATGGTGACCAGCGACGTCAGGCTCTACCACACGCTCAAGTCGCGGCGCCGCATGGACCACGCCGGCGAACCCGAGCCGCGCGTTGTGCAGATTGCCGGTGGCGATGCCGCGGCCATGGTCGCGGCCGCGCGCATGAACGCCGAGGCCGGCGCGCAGATTATCGACATCAATATGGGGTGTCCTGCAAAAAAGGTCTGCAACAAGGCGGCGGGCTCGGCGCTCCTGCGCGACGAGTCATTGGTCGCCTCGATACTCGAGGCGGTCGTCAAGGCCGTCGATATCCCGGTCACGCTCAAGATGCGCACCGGCTGGGACCGGGAGCACCGCAACGGCGTCGAGATCGCCCGGATCGCGGAGGGCTCCGGCATCGCCGCCCTCGCCGTGCACGGCCGCACGCGCGCCGATCACTACGAGGGCGCCGCCGAGTACCGGACCATCCGCGCGATCAAGGACGCCGTAAGGATTCCAGTTTTTGCGAATGGCGACATCGACTCCGGCGCGAAAGCGCGTGCAGTACTCGAAGAGACCGGCGCAGACGGACTCATGATCGGTCGCGCTGCACAAGGCCGGCCCTGGATCTTCAACCAGCTCAGGCACTTTCTCGCGACCGGCAGCACGCTCGCGCCGCCGGCTCTCGCCGAGGTACGTGATATCATGCTCGCGCACTTGGAACAGCTGTACGCCTTCTACGGCGAGCACGCAGGTGTACGAGTGGCGCGGAAACATTTGGGCTGGTATCGCGACGCCGCCTTTGGCGACAGCGCGGTGCCGCCTCACCAGGACTCTGACCGGAGCGTCGCGCCCGAGCGCGACCACGACGCGCTTTTCCGGCAAGTGCGCGTCGCCGAATCGGTGTCGGTGCAGCGTCGACTGGTGTGTGAATGGTTTGATGCAGTGAGTGCGGAGCGACCGGCAACGACCGACGCTACCGTGCACGGGCCGGTGAACGGGGGGCAACGAAAGCTGGAGTTGCGCCGTCGCGCCACGGGGTAGCGGCGAGAAAGCAACGGCGACCCGGGACGCGGGCGCCTGCATCCGGCGGGACGGGGACGGGTTGTCAAGATGGCGAACGCAAGGAAAGCGACGCGGCCGCGTCGCGAAATCGTGGCACGTCCGCCCGCCCGCGGCGGTCTCGGCGACGTTCCTCTCAGGGACCATGCCGAGGCGGCGCTCGGCGCCTACTTTGAGCGACTGAACGGCCATCGACCTGCCGGGCTCTATTCCCTGGTGATGCGCGAAGTGGAGGAGCCGCTGTTTCGCGCCGTGATGCGCTACGCCGCCGGCAACCAGTGCCGCGCGGCCGAGATTCTCGGCATCAACCGCGGCACGCTGCGCCGCAAGCTCGAGGACTACGACCTTGCCGACTGAGCCCGTGAGCGGACCGGCGGGCCGCACGCCGATCCGCCGCGCGCTCCTCAGCGTCTCCGACAAGGCGGGGATCGTGGAGTTTGCGCGGGCGCTCGGTGCGCGCGGCGTGGCACTGCTCTCCACCGGCGGCACCGCACGGCTGCTGCGCGACGCCGGGCTCGCCGTCACGGACGTGTCGGACTACACCGGATTCCCCGAGATCATGGACGGCCGCGTCAAGACGCTGCATCCACGCGTGCACGGCGGGCTGCTCGGCCGGCGCGGCATCGACGAGGCCGTGATGCGCGAGCACGGCATCGAGCCGATCGACCTGCTCGTCGTCAACCTTTATCCCTTCGCCGCGACGATCGCGCGCCCGGGAACGAGCTACGCCGAGGGCGTCGAGAACATCGACATCGGCGGCCCGGCGATGCTGCGCGCAGCTGCCAAGAACCACGCCGACGTCGCGGTGCTGGTAGATCCCGCCGACTACGCGAGCGTGCTCGCGGCGCTCGATGCGGGCGGCACCGACTTCGCCTTGCGGCGCGCGCTCGCGGCGCGCGCCTACGCGCACACCGCGCGTTACGATGGCGCCGTCGCTGCCTGGATGGAGCACACCGCAAACCCGTCCGCGAGCGCCTACCCCGATACGCTGACGCTCGACTTCGTGAAGCGGCTCGAGCTGCGCTACGGCGAGAACCCGCACCAGTCGGCGGCGTTCTACGCCGCGACGGACGCGCATGCCGGCAGCATCGCGGGCGCGCGGCAACTGCAGGGCAAAGAGCTCTCCTACAACAACATCGCCGATGCCGACACGGCGCTCGAGTGCGTCAGGCAGTTCGCCGCGCCCGCCTGCGTGATCGTCAAACACGCCAACCCGTGCGGCGCCGCGCTCGCGGCGAGCCCGGCGCGCGCCTACGAGCAGGCCTACCGGACCGACCCGACCTCGGCGTTCGGCGGCGTCATCGCCTTCAACCGCGGCCTCGATGCCGAAACCGCGCGGCTCATCATCGAGCGACAGTTCGTCGAGGTCATCATCGCACCGGCGGCGGAGCCCGCGGCGCTCGCGCTCACCGCCGCCAAGTCCAACGTGCGCGTGCTGGTGACGGGCGATCTCGGCGACACGCCGTCCGCCGGCCTCGAGTACCGCAGCGTCAGCGGCGGGCTGCTCGCGCAGGAGCGCGACCGCGGCGCGGTCGCGGCCGCCGACTTCAAGCTCGTGACGCGGCGCGCGCCAACCCCCGCGGAGCTCGCCGACCTCGAGTTCGCGTGGCGCGTGTGCAAGTTCGTGAAGTCGAATGCGATTGTCTATGCGCGCGATCTGCTCACCGTCGGCATCGGCGCCGGGCAGATGAGTCGCGTGGTCTCGAGCCGCATCGCCGCCATGAAGGCTGCCGACGCGGGCCTCGCCGCCAAGGGCGCGGCGATGGCCTCCGATGCCTTTCTGCCGTTTCGCGACGGCCTCGACGTCGCGGCCGAGATCGGCATCGCGGCGGTGGTCCAGCCGGGCGGGTCGCTGCGCGATGCCGAGGTCATCGCCGCGGCCGACGAGCACGGCATGGCGATGCTGTTCACCGGCATGCGCCACTTCCGGCACTAGCCGCCACCGATGAAGGTCCTGATCATCGGTTCGGGCGGCCGCGAACATGCGCTCGCGTGGAAGGTCGCGGGCTCCCAGCGCGTCGCGCGCGTGTTCATCGCCCCCGGCAATGCCGGCACCGCGGCCGAACCCCGCTGCCAGAACGTCGCCATCGGTGCGACCGACATCGCCTCGCTCGTTGCGTTCGCGGCCGCGGAGCGCATCGACCTCACCATCGTCGGTCCTGAGGCACCGCTCGTGCTCGGCGTCGTCGATGCGTTCACGGCGGCGGGGCTGCGCTGCTTCGGGCCGTCGCTGGCCTGCGCGCGCCTCGAGGGCTCGAAGGCCTTCGCCAAGGACTTCCTGAAGCGCCACCGCATCCCGACGGCCGGCTACGCGCGATTCACGCGCGCGAGCTTCGATGCCGCGTACCTGCGGGCGCAGCGCCTGCCCATCGTCATCAAGGCCGACGGACTTGCCGCCGGCAAGGGCGTCGTCATCGCGAGCTCGCACGCCGAGGCGCTGGCGACGGTGGATGCGATGTTTAACGGTGCCTTCGGCGCTGCCGGCGCAACCGTCGTCATCGAGGAGTTCCTCGAGGGCGAGGAAGCGAGCTTCATCGTGATGGTGGACGGCACCCACGTGCTGCCGCTCGCGACCTCGCAGGACCACAAGCGCATCCACGACGGCGACCGGGGCCCGAACACGGGCGGCATGGGCGCCTATTCACCGGCACCGGTCGTGACCCCCGCGGCACACGCGCGGATCATGCGCGAGGTGATCGAGCCCACCGTCGCGGGGCTCGCCGCCGAGGGCATGCCCTACACGGGATTCCTGTACGCGGGCCTGATGATCGCGCCCGACGGCACGCCGAATGTCATCGAGTTCAACTGTCGCTTCGGCGATCCGGAGGCAGAGCCCATCATGATGCGGCTCGCCTCGGACCTCACCTTGCTCCTCGACGCCGCACTCGACGGGCGCCTCGACGGGGTGCGCACCGAGTGGGATCCGCGCGCGGCCGTCGGCGTCGTGCTCGCTTCGCGGGGCTATCCGGAAGCGCCGCTGCTGGGCGATCCGATCCTGGGACTCGAGGCGGCGGCGCGCCTCCCCGGCAAGGTCTTCCACGCCGGCACGCGCGCGGAAGACGGCGCCGTCGTGACCGCGGGCGGGCGCGTACTGTGCGCGGTCGGCCTCGGCGGAACGGTCGCCGGTGCGCAGCGCGGCGCCTACGCGCTCGTCGACTGCCTCGAATTCACCGGCATGCAGTGCCGGCGCGACATCGGCTACCGCGCGATCGCGCGCGAGGCGGGCGTCGCGGCGCCTGCGACCCGGTGAGCCGCCTGTCGATCCGCCGCGCCCACGCGCTCGCGCCCGCGGAGGTCCGCGCGCGCCTCGAACGCGCGGCCGCGAAAATCACTGAGCGCTTCGGCGCGACGTGCCGCTGGCAGGGCGACGTGCTCAAGATCGAGCATGCCAGCGTGACCGGCGAGGTGCGCCTGCTCGATCGCGAGATCGTGGTCGCCGCCGAACTTGGCTTCCCGCTGTCGATGTTTCGCGGCCGTGCCGAACAGGAAATCGGCCGCATCCTCGACCGCGAGCTCGGCACGTGAGCGCCGCCCCGGAGATTCGCCGCGCGCTCGCGGGCGACGCCGCGGCCCTTGCCGAATTCGGCGCGCGCTGCTTTCACGACTCCTACGCGGCGCAGAACGATCCCGCGGACGTGGAGCTGCACCTCGCGCGCACCTTCTCAACCGAGATCCAGGCGCGCGAGCTCGGCGATCCCGCCGCAAGCTGTTTGCTCGCGGTCATGGACGGCAGCATCGTCGGCTACGTGCTCCTGAAGACGGGGGCCGCGCACGCCGGCGTCGCGGGGCCCAGGCCCTGCGAGGTGAAGCGCTTCTACGTCGACCGTGCCTGGCACGGACGCGGCCTCGCGCCCGAGCTCATGCGCACCGCGCAACGCGCGGCGCACGCGGCGGGCGCCGGCACGCTGTGGCTGACCGCGTGGGACCAGAATCCGCGGGCGCTCGCCTTCTACGCGAAATTGGGATTCGTCGACGTCGGCGCCGCGACTTTCTTCCTCGGCCGATGCGCGCAGGTGGATCGACTGCTCGCGCACGCGCTCGAACCCGGCTAAGCGATTGCGCAGCACGCACGCGCTGGTTCATTCCGGACCGCCCTCACGCAGCACGGCGTCGAAGAACCGTTCCGCGACCGCGAGGTAGCGCTCGACGTCCGCCGCGTCGTGGACCAGCGATACCTGGGGACCCGCGGACTGCACCGCATCCCAGACCCCGCGGTTGGCCATGTAGATGCGGCGCGTGTCGATGAGCTCGGAATCGAGCGAGAGCGCGGCTTCGGCGCCGTTGCGCGGCAGCGTCGGCGCGAGGCAGTAGCCCGAGCGCGGACCGAGCCTGAAGGCCCGCCAGGGCAGCCCGCGCGCGCGCATGTGCCCCTCGAGCCCGTCGGCGAGACGGGTGCCGAGGCGCCCGATGCGCGCGTAGTCCTCGGGCCTCAGCAGCTCCTCGAGCGCGGCGCGCGCCGCGGCGAGCGCGACGGCACTCGCGTAGGTCGTGCCGCCGGTCGCAAGCCCCGGACGGCCGCCGTCGGTCGCCAAGTGCCGCGAGAAAACCTTGGCGACCGGCTCGCTCATGCCGTAGAGCCCGAAGCTGATCCCGGTGCCGAGGCCCTTGCCGAGCACGACGAAGTCCGCGGCGAGGTTCCACGAGCGCATCAGGCCGCCGTGCGCAAACTGGAAGGTGTGCGCCTCGTCGAGGCAAAGGAGCGCCCCGTAGCGCTCGGTGAGCACGCGCACGCCCGCGAGGAAGCCCGGCTCCGGCAGCACCACGTTGCAGTTGGTGAGCGCGGGCTCGGTGAGCACGAGCGCGACTCGCTCCGAGGCGAGTTCGGCCTCGAGCGCCTCGAGGTCGTTGAAGGGCAGCACCCGCGTGTGCCGGGAGGCGTGCGCGGGCAGCCCCTCGCCTTCGGGTTCGGCGCGGCCGTCGACCAGGCGCACCAGCGTCTCGTCGAGGTGGCCGTGGTAGTGGCCGCCGAACACGACCAGGCGCTCGCGCCCGGTCACGAGGCGCGCGATCCTGAGCACCTCGGTGTTGGCACCGCTCGCCGACAGCGTCATCTGCCAGAACGGCAGGCCGACGCGCCGCGCCAGTTCCTCGGCAACGAACACCGCGTCTTCGGTCGCGAGCAGGAAGTGGGCCCCCGCCGCCACCTGGCGACTGACCGCCGTGACCACGGGCGGCGGCGCGAAGCCGGCGCACATGCTGAGGTCGCCGACGTTGAAGTCGAGGTACTCGTTGCCATCGATGTCGCGAAAGCGCGCACCGCTGCCGGAGGCGGCATAGATCGCCGCGGTCGGATAAAGGCCCGCCATCCAGGACATCGGCACCGCGTTCGGCAGGTGCGCGAGCGCCCGCTGGCGCATCGCGGCCGAGCGCGGCGTGCGCTCGGCGAGGCTCGCTTCCTCGCGCACGCGGAGTTCCGCCAGGGCCTGCCGGTCGATTGCGACGCTCATCGCGCTTCCCCCTGTCTGCCGGACGAGCTTAGCCGGGCGCGGGCGGCTCAACGCGCCCGCAGGCGTACAATCGGCGGTTTCCACCCTCGAGGACTCCCCCATGCGGCCCAGTGCCCGACTCGTCGTCTCGCTACTCCTCGGCGTCCTGGCTGCCGGGGCGTGCTGCGCCGCATCCCCTCCGGTCGACGAGGCGCTCGCCGCCGCACTCGCGAGCCCGCAGCGCAGCGCCAACTTCATCGCCCGCGACGGCGCGCGGCACCCGGGGCCGGAGCTCGCGTTCTTCGGCCTGAAGCCGACCCTCAACGTCCTTGAGCTGTGGCCGGGCGCGGGCTACTGGACCGAGATCCTGGCGCCGTACCTCAACGCGCACGGCCACTACGCGGTCGCGCTCCCCGCGCCCGGCGATGTCGAGGAAGACGCCGTGGTCAAGCGCTGGCACGACCGCATTGGCCCGCACAAGGACCGCTACGGGACGATCGGCGAGACGATGCTCGGACCCAAGCACCTTGAGGTCGCCCCGCCCGGGAGCGCCGACCTCATCCTCACCTTCCGCAACCTGCACAACTGGATCGAGGGGGGTTACGCCGAGGAGGCGCTAGCCGCGTGCTTCAAGGCCTTGAAGCCGGGCGGCATTCTCGGCGTCGAGGATCATCGCGGCCGCACCGACCAGGCGCAGGACCCGAAGGCCGAAAGCGGCTACGTGCGCGAGGACTACGCGATCTCGCTGGCGCGCAAGGCGGGCTTCGAGCTCGCGGGCGCCTCGGAGATCAACGCCAACCCGAAGGACACGAAGGACTACCCGAAGGGCGTCTGGACGCTGCCGCCGACGCTGACGCTCGGTGACCAGGACCGCGCCAAGTACGTCGCGATCGGCGAGTCGGACAACTTCGTGCTCAAGTTCAGGAAGCCGGCGGGCAACTAGGCCGGAATCGAGGCCGCCGATAAAACAGCGGCCGGAGCGCGTACGCCCCGGCCGCCGTCTCCGCCTGTCTCCGGGATCGCGTTGCCGCGGTCGCGGAGCTACCCCCTTCCCTTTTTTTCCGTCCCCCTGAACTTCAATCGTGCCGGGACCCCTCGCGGGCGATCCAACAGCGCCTGTTCGTGGACCTTTGTCGGCGTCGCGACTCGGATCCGGCTGTTGCGCCAAGCGCACCGCAGCCGCAGGAAGTATCCATAATCCCGGGCGGACACGCAAACAGGCTGTTGCGCCATCGCAACAGTCGCCTGGAGGCGGAGAAGGACCGGCTACGCGGGTCGGGCGCTCGGCGCGGCGCGCGGCAGGGACAGCGACACCGCGAGTCCGCCGCCGGCCTCGTTCTCGGCGACGGCGCTGCCGCGATGCGCGGCCATCACGCGCGCCGTGATCGCAAGGCCGATCCCGTCGCCGCCGCTGTCGCGCGCGCGGGATTCGGCGACGCGATGGAAGGGCTCGAAGATCTTCTCGAGTTCCGCCGCCGGCACGCCGGGGCCGCGATCGCTGACGCGGATGCGCTCGTGGTCACCTTCGCGCGCGAGCGCGAGCGCGACTGCGGTCCCGGGCGCGGTGTAGGAGACCGCGTTGCGCACGACGTTCTCGATCGCACTCGCGAGCAGCTGCCCGTTGCCGCGCACAATGTGCGACTCGGCCGGCGGCTGCCAGTGCACCTCGACCGAGCGCGCCTGCGCCTCGAAGGCGGCATCGCGCGCGATGCCGTCGATGAGCTCCACGAGCTCGACCTCCTCGTCAAAGGAGGTCCCGGACTGCGCATAGGCGCGACAGGTTGAGGACCTGGCCGATCAGCCGGTCGAGCCGCTCGATCTCGCGTTCGATGCGCTCGATCTGCCGCGGCGCGTCGCTGCCGGGCTGGCGCGCGAGACCGGTCGCGACGCGCATGCGCGCGAGCGGCGAGCGCAGCTCGTGCGAGACGTCGCGCAGCAGCCGCTCGCGACCCTTGAGCAGATCGCGGAGCCGGAGCGCCATCGCGTCGAAATCGCGACCGAGCGTGCCGAGCTCATCGCCGCGCGCGCTGACCGCGGGGTCGAGCTGGATGTCGAGGTTGCCGCGGGCGAGATCGCGGGTGGCGGCGCCGAGCGCCCGCACCGGGCGCGTGATCGAGCGGGTCAGGAGCCAACTCGCGATGCCGGTCGCCGCGAGCGCGAGCAGGAGCACCGCGAGGCGCGTCTCGGGCAGCCCGAGCATGCCGTACTCGCGCCGCGGTGGCAGCACGATGAGCCCGTAGCGGTGCCCGTCGGGCGTCACCAGCTGCGGAACGGGCCGGGCGGGAATGACGGTGAGCCCCGGCGAGTCCGGGAGGTCCGAGCGCGGCCCGCGCAGCACCCAGGGTGGCAGCGCGCGCCCCAGCAACTCGCGGCCGGCGGCATCGACCGCGAGCACCCTGAGGCCCGGGCGGTGCGAACGGGTGCTGTCGAGCCACTTGACGAGGCCGGCCTCGCCGCCGTCGCGCAGCGCGACGGCCGCGGCCTGCGTGAGCTCCGCCGAGGCACGCGGCATCTCGTCGCCGCGCTCGGCGAGCACCAGCATCGTTACGCCGACGGCGCCGGCGACGACGAGCCCCATGACGACCCAGAACGACAGGAAGATCCGCGTGTAGAGCGAACTCACTCGGCGCCCTCATCGCCCGGTCGGGTCAGCAGATAGCCAGCGCCGCGGATGCCGCGGATCTGCGGATCGTCGCTCGCATCGAGCGCGAGCTTGCGGCGCAGGTTGCTGACGTGCGTGTCGATGCTGCGATCGTAGAGCTCGAGCTTGCGGCCAAGCGCCTGCTCGGTGAGCTGCTCGCGGCTGACGACCCGGCCGGCGGCGCGCAACAGCACCTCAAGCACCCGAAACTCCGCGCCCGTGAGCTCGACCGCCGCGCCGCGCACCGTCGCGCGGTGCCGCGAGGGGTCGAGCTTCAGGGGGCCGAGCACGAGCGGCTCGCTGGGCGCTTTGCGATCGCTCGCCCGGCGCAGCACCGCGCGGATGCGCGCGACCAGCTCGCGCGGATTGAAGGGCTTCGGCAGGTAGTCATCGGCCCCGAGCTCGAGGCCGACGATGCGATCGACGTCATCGCCGCGGGCGGTGAGCATGAGCACGGGAGGTGCGCTCTCGCTCGTGCGCAGCGCGCGCAGCACGTCGAGACCGCTGCGCCCCGGCAGCATCACGTCGAGGACCACGAGGTCGAGCGGCGAATCGAGGCGCGGCTGCGTCAGGCGCTCGAGCGCCTCCGCGCCGTCGTGCGCGGTCGTCACCTCGAAGCCTTCGCGGCCGAGGTACTCCTGGAGCATGCCGGTGAGTTCCCGGTCGTCGTCGACCAGCAGGACGCGCGGCGGTACGGTGCTTTCCTTCATCCGCGGATGGTGACGCCGCGGGCGGTCGGCTGTCACGCGCTCGCCGTCTCACTTGACGATTCTTTGCGCCGCCTTTGCCCCCGGCCGGCACATGGCGCGAGCCCGGTCGGGCACGCTACTCCCAGCCACGGCCCGCAGCGGGTCCTGAGGAGTCGATGATGGACCGCAAACTCTTTCTGACCCTGCTCGCCGGCATCGGCACCGTCGCCCTGCTCGCGGGCGCCGCGATCGCGACGCAGACCGAAGCGCCGCCGCCGGAGTCGGGACACGAGCACCGCGGGCCGCCGCCAGGACCCGGCTTCATGATGGCGGGGATGATTCCGCCGGGCGCGCTGCCGCACATCGCCAAGCAACTCGGCCTCACCGCCGACCAGCAGCAGCGCATCCAGGAATTCTTGGATCAGGCAAAGCCCAGCTTCCGACAGCTGCGCGAGCAGCTGCGCGCGAGCGCGGAGCTGCTCGCGAAGACGCGCCCGGACGACCCGAGCTACACGACGGTCGTCACCAACGTGAGCCAGGCGATGAGCGGCGTCACCGCGCAGATGGTGCTGCAGGGCAGCCAGCTGCGTTCGCAGATCTTCGGCGTGCTCAATGCCGATCAGAAGACCAAGTTCGCCGACCTGCAGGGCCGCACGGAGGCAGGCGGGCCGATGGGTGGGCCGGGTGGCCGGCATCGCCGCGGCGGCGCAGCGGATGGCGCGGGCTCAGACGATGAAGGTCGCGACCCGCCGCAGTGAGTCGCACGCGCCGGGCGCCTGCCGCGCTCAGCGGCTGCGCTTTTCGCTGCGCGCGTACTCGAGAAAGCGCCACAGGTACCAGCTCGCGGTCGTGCGGAACGGCGCCCAGCGCTCGCCGTAGGCGGCGAGCCAGTCGGGCTTCGGCTCCTTGCGCTTGCCGAACAGCATCTTGAAGCCGTGGCGGATCCCGAAATCGCCGACCGGCAGCACGTCCGGGCGATTGAGCGTGAACATCAGCAGCATCTCGGCGGTCCAGCGGCCGACGCCGCGCACCGCCACGAGCCGCTCTATCACCGCCGCGTCGTCGAGCCGCATCAGGCCGCGGCGATCCATGACCGTGCCGTCGAGGGTGCGCGCGGCGACGTCCTTCATGGCCGCGACCTTCGCGCGCGACAGCCCGGCGGTGCGCAGCCGTGCATCACCGGTCGCCACCAGTTCGGCGGGAGTCGGGTAGCGACAGCCCGGGTAGATCGCCCGCACGCGACCCAGGATCGCCATCGCCGCGTTACCGTGCACCTGCTGGTGCGCGATCGCCGAGAGCAGTGCCTCGTAGGGCGAGCCCCGGCCGCGCTTGAGCGTACAGGGCCCGATGATCTCGATCGCGGACTTGAGGCGCGGGCAGGCAGCCGCGAGCGCCACCTCCGCCGTCGATCCCCCCGGGGAATCTCCTGCGCCCACGCGCCTCAGCGCTTCATTGAGCCGAAGAACTCGTCGTTGGTCTTGGTGTCCTTCATCTTGTCGATCAGGAACTCGACCGCGGCGAGCTCGTCCATCGGATGCAGCAGCTTCCTCAAGATCCACATCTTCTGTAGCTCGGCGTGATCCGTGATCAGCTCTTCCTTGCGGGTGCCGGAGCGGTTGATGTTGACCGCCGGGTAGATGCGCTTCTCAGCGATGCGACGGTCGAGGTGGATTTCCGAGTTGCCGGTTCCCTTGAACTCCTCGTAGATCACATCGTCCATGCGCGAGCCGGTGTCGATGAGCGCGGTCGCGATGATGGTCAGCGAGCCGCCCTCCTCGACGTTGCGCGCGGCACCGAAAAATCGCTTCGGACGCTGCAGCGCATTCGCATCGACGCCGCCCGTCAGCACCTTGCCGGAACTCGGCACGACGGTGTTGTAGGCGCGCGCTAGGCGCGTGATCGAATCGAGCAGGATCACCACGTCGCGCTTGTGCTCGACGAGGCGCTTGGCCTTCTCGATGACCATCTCCGCCACCTGCACGTGCCGGCTGGCCGGCTCGTCGAAGGTCGAGGCGACCACTTCGCCCTGCACCGTGCGTGACATCTCGGTGACCTCCTCGGGCCGCTCGTCGATGAGCAGCACGATCAGGTACACCTCGGGGTGGTTGAAGCTGATGCTGGTGGCGATGTTCTGCAGCAGCATCGTTTTGCCGGCCTTCGGCGGCGAGACGATGAGTCCGCGCTGGCCCTTGCCGAGTGGCGCGCACAGGTCGATGACCCGCGCCGTCATGTCCTCGGTGCTGCCGTTGCCACGCTCGAGCTTGAGTCGCTTGGTCGGGTGCAGCGGCGTCAGGTTCTCGAACAGCGCCTTGTTGCGCGAACTCTCCGGCGCGTCGAAGTTGATCTGCCCGACCTTGAGCAGCGCGAAGTAGCGTTCGCCGTCCTTGGGCGGCCGGATGAGCCCCGAGATCGAATCGCCGGTCCTGAGGTTGAAGCGGCGGATCTGGCTCGGACTCACGTAGATGTCGTCGGGTCCGGCGAGGTAGGAGCCGTCGGCCGAGCGCAGGAAGCCGAAGCCGTCCTGCAGGATCTCGAGCACGCCGTCGCCGTAAATGTCCTCGCCGTTGCGCGCGTGCGCCCGCAGCAGCGAGAAGATCACGTCCTGCTTGCGCTGCCGGGCGACGTTCTCGATACCGAGGCCTTCGGAGACCTGCACCAGCTCGTGGATCGGCTTCTTCTTGAGCTCCGTGAGGCTCATGAGGCGCCGGACGCCCTCGAGCTCGGCGGCGGAAATGATCCCGACGTCGTCGCTGTCCGGGAAGTCCTCGGGCGCGTTCTGCTGGTTCTGGTTGTTCGGGTTGTTCGGGTTGTTCTGGTCGCGGGGGCCGCGCCAATTCGGGTCGCGGTTGCCGTCGGCGTTGCCGCGGTGACCGCCGCCGCCGTGCTTCTGTCCCTGACCGCCGCCGCCTTGTCCCTTGGGGCGGTTCCGCCCCGGGTTGCCTAGATAGCCCCTCACAGGTTGCTTTCCAGGAATGCCGCCAGGGCCGATTTCGAGACCGCACCGACCTTCTGGGCCTCGACGGTGCCATTCTTGAACAGAATCAGCGTCGGGATCCCACGAATGCCGTATTTCGGCGGCGTCGCCGGGTTTTCGTCGATGTTGAGCTTGGCGATCCGCAGGCGGTCGCCGTAGTCGTTCGCGATTTCATCGAGAATCGGCGCAATCATCTTGCAGGGGCCGCACCACTCGGCCCAGAAATCGAGGAGCACGGGCGTCTCCGACTTCAGTACGTCGCGATCAAAATTCGCGTCGGTGGTGTGAATAATATTTGGGCCGCTCACGCGGGGAATCCTCCTAGGCAGGACAATGGGTGAAATGACAGGTAACTGTCGGATTGGGGCGGGAAAGCAAGGTTTTAAATCGGTTGGCGAAACTTGGGTTTTGTGGGTCCGGGGCTAAGCCGGGGGCGGTGGGCAGGCTCTGGGCCCGTTCGAACGCTGTCGATTTGCGATACGACCGTGACTGCGCGGGTGCGTTACGGCAAAATGCGCGCTTCTGGAGCCAACCACCCTTCTGGGCGCTCGATGCTCCCTGGGAAACGTCCCGCGGAGCAATCCCTAGGAGCTATCCCTCGGGGTGATCAAATGCCGGGTGGGATGGCTCTCGAGACCGGAATTGGTGCGGCAGGGCTGCCGTATGGGCCGATGTTTTAGCGGTTCCCAAGCCGCTTTGCAAGCCTCCCGCTGCCGGTGAACCGATTACAAATGTGGTATCCGTGACGCATCAGACACCTGTAACTGACATCAGTTTCTCGAGCCTTCACCTTCCCGAGGCGCTAGCGCGGGGCATCGCCGACGCCGGCTTCGAGCGCTGCACGCCGATCCAGGCCGGCACGCTCCCCCGGGCGCTCGCCGGACTCGACGTCGCGGGCCAGGCCCAGACCGGCACCGGCAAGACCGCGGCGTTCCTGGTGGCCATGTTCTCGCGAATCATGCGCGACGACGTCCCGGCCGGCGATCGCCCGATCACCTCGCCGCGCGGCTTCATCCTCGCGCCGACGCGGGAGCTCGCGGTGCAGATCCACCGCGACGCGGAGCTGCTCGGCCAGTACTGCGGCCTGTCGCTCGGCCTCGCCTTCGGCGGCGTCGACTACGAAAAGCAGCGGCGCCAGCTCGAGGCCGGGGTCGACATCCTGATCGGCACGCCCGGTCGGATCATCGACTACTACAAGCAGCGCGTGTTCGACTTGAGGCACGTGCAGGTGCTGGTGCTCGACGAGGCCGACCGCATGTTCGACCTCGGCTTCATCGCCGACATCCGCTACCTGATGCGGCGCCTCCCGGAGCCCGCGCAGCGGCTTTCGATGCTGTTCTCGGCCACCCTGTCGCAGCGCGTCCTCGAGCTCGCCTACGAGCACATGAACGAGCCCGAGCTGGTGCGTATCGAGCCCGAGAAGGTGACCGCCGACCGCGTGCGCCAGGCCATCTACTTCCCGTCGATGGACGAGAAGATCCCGCTGCTGCTCGGCCTCCTCAAGAAGCTCGAGGCGACGCGCACGATGGTGTTCGTCAACATGAAGCGCACCGCCGAACGCGTCGAGGCGACGCTGCGCGCCAACGGCATCAACGCCGAGGCGATGTCGGGCGACGTGCCGCAGAACAAGCGCCTGCGCATGCTGCGCGACTTCCACGAGGGGCGATTGCCGGTGCTGATCGCAACCGACGTCGCGGCCCGCGGCCTGCACATCCCCGACGTCAGCCACGTCTTCAACTTCGACCTGCCGCAGGACCCGGAGGACTACGTCCACCGCATCGGTCGCACCGCCCGCGCCGGCGCCGCCGGCGATGCCATCAGCTTCGGCTGCGAGGACTACGTCCAGTCGCTGCCCGACATCGAGTCGTTCATCGGCCGCAAGCTCCCGGTCGAGGCGGTCGAGCCCGGCAGCCTCGTGGAGATAACCGAGGTCGCGGGCGACTTCCAGGGTCGGGGCCGCTTCGCCGGTCGCGGCGGCCCGCGATCGGGCCCGCGCTCCGGGCCCCGCTCGGGCCCGCACTCCGGACCGCGTCGCGACGGTGGCGGTCCGCGCGGTGGACGCGGACCGCGCAGCGGCGAGCGCAGCAGCCCACGGCCGCAAAGTGCCCCGCAGCCGATCGCGGCGTTGCCGGTGCCGCTGCCGATCCCGGTGGCGGCCGTGGCCGGCGCTGCGGCGCCTGCGCTGCACGCGCGGCGCGAGCAGGGCCCGCGGCCGGCCGAGCCACCGCGCGGCGCGATTTCGACTGCGGCGGTCACCGACGGCGCGGAACCGGCCAAGCGCAAACGTCGCCGGCGGCGGCGCGGCCGCGGCGGCGGCGCGGCCCCGGGTGCGACCAACGCGGAGGCGGGCAGCCCCGAGCTCGCGGCAAGGGCGCCGAGCGGGCTGCCGAAGGTCGGGCGCCTCGCACTGCTCGGTGCCGCGCTCCTCGGCGCTGCGGCCACGGTGGCGTGGCTGACGCTGCGCAACTGAAGCCGGCTCAGAGGAGCTCGGCGATCGAGTCGATTCCGTGGAAGCCCGCCGCTTCGCGCGCGGGCTGCGCGGAGTCGGGCCGGCGGATCGCGCACAGCCAGGCGATGCCGGCGGCGCGCGCCGCGGCGAGCACCGGCAGGCTGTCATCGACCAGCAGCGTTCGCGCCGGGTCGAACGGCCGGACCGCGGCAAAGCGCGGCCAGAACAGTGGATCCTCTTTGGGTGCACCGAACTCATGACTCGAGTACGCGGCGTCGAGGCGGCCGATGACCCCGGCACGCCGGTCCTTGATCGCGAGCGTGCCGGGATGCGCGTTCGTGAGGAGCACGCGTTGCTTGCCGAGCGCGCCGAGGCGCGCGAGCAGCTCGGCCGCCCCGGGCAGCCATGCGACCGACGCGCTCGCCTGGTCGGTGATCGCGCGGATGTCGAGATCGAGCTCGCGGCTCCAGTAGTCGATGCAGTACCAGTCGAGCCGGCCGCGCGCGGCCTCGAACCTGGGCGTGAGCGTGGCCACCGCGGTCGCGACGCTGAGGCCGCGCGGATGCGCCCACAGCGCCGGCACGTGCTGTTGCCAGAACCAGTTGTCGAATCTGAGATCGAGCAGCGTGCCGTCCATGTCGATGAGCACGGTGTCGATCGCCGCCCAGTCGGGCGCTGCGGGTCGCTCGGCCATGGACGCCATGATATATCGCACGCGCCTGTGGACCGCCCCGCATGATGCCGCTCTACCTGATCCTCGCCGGTGGCCTGCTCGCGCTCTGGTGGCACGCCAGCATCGAGGCCAGGGACCGCGCCAACGCCGCCGCCCTTGATGCCTGCGAGCAGGCGGGCGTGCAGATGCTCGACGGCACCGCCGCGTTCAAGTCGCTGCGCCTCGCGCGCAATGCGACGGGCTCGCTCAGGCTGCGGCGCACCTACGTGTTCGACTACTGCGAGGACGGTGCCTCGCGGCGGCACGGCTTCGTGATCCTGCGCGGGCGCGAGGTCGAACTCGTCGGGCTCGGCCCAACGCTCGTGCACGGGAATGCCGCGTGAACGACGGCGTCGACCTGCACGTGCATTCGACCTTCTCCGACGGCGTGCTCGCGCCCGCGGCACTCGTTGAGCTGCTCGCGGCGGCGGGCGTCGGGCTCTTCGCCCTCACCGACCACGACAGCGTCGCCGGTCTCGCGCAAGCCGATGCGGCGGCGCGCAGCCGCGGCATCCGCGCACTGCCCGGCATCGAGATGTCCGCGTGTTGGCAGGGCCGGGGCATCCACGTGGTCGGCCTCGGCATCGATCCCGACAGCCAGGCGATCCTGACTGCGGTCGCCGCGCTCACCGAGCTCAGACGCCAGCGCGCCGTCGACATGGCCGAGCGCCTCGAACGCGCGGGCGCCCCCGGACGGCAAGCGCTCGCAAGCTTCGGCGCCCTCACGACGCCGACGCGCACGCACTTCGCGCGCGCGCTCGTCGGGCTTGGCGCCGCGGGCGATGTGCAGGGCGCGTTCAGCCGCTGGCTGGCGCGCGGCCGTCCCGGCTACGTCAGCACCGCGTGGCCCGAGCTCGGCGCCACGATCGGCACGATCGCGGCGAGCGGTGGCGTCGCGGTCCTCGCCCACCCGCTCAGGTACACGCTCTCCGCCGGCCAGCGCCGGCAGCTGGCGCGGGAATTCAAGGCGCTCGGCGGCACCGCGCTCGAAGTCGTGACCGGCGGCGCGGCCGCGCACCAGATCGAAACCGCGCTGGGGCTCGCGCTGCGCGCCGGGCTCGAGGGCTCGGTGGCGTCGGACTGCCACGATCCGGCGCTCCCGTGGCATCGACCGGACCGATTGGCTAAGCTGCCTCAGGCCGTCGCGCCGGTATGGCACCGGTGGGACCCGACACCGCGCCGAGCGCTCGAGGCATGACGGACACCGACGACAAGATCAACACCGAGCTGTTCCAGCGGCTCTCGCGCTTGCGCGAGCTCCGGATCGAGCACCGTGACCTCGATGATGTGATCTCGCGGCTTCAGCTCGACCTCAGGGTCGACGAACTGCAGCTGAAACGCCTGAAGAAGCGCAAGCTGCTGCTCAAGGATCAGATCACGCGGCTCGAGAGCGAGCTGATTCCGGACCTCAACGCCTGATGCACTGCACGCCGGGGCTCTGAACGAATGGATACGCTCGGCGAATATCTTGGCAACTTCGCCCGCGACTGGCTGAACGGCACGACGCTGCTCGAGGTCGGCGCCCTCGCCACCGCAACGCTTGCGGCCTCGGCAGCGAGCCGCGCGGCCGCGCGCATCGCCCCCCTGCGGGAACGCGCGGCGACCACCGGCAACGTCGTCCTGCGCGAGGCGGCGGTGCTGGCGGCGCCTTACCTGAGCGCGTTGATCGTCCTGCTCGCCGTCCGCGCGATCATGCTCTTCGGCTCCGCCGACACCCGCCTCCTCGACCAGTGCCTGATGCTGTTCGGTTGGCTGATCGTGATCCGCGGCATCACGTTCCTGGTGCGCGTGTCGCTCGGCAAGGCGAGCCGCCTGCGTGCCTGGGAACTGCGCCTGACGCTGCTCGTCTGGTTCTTCGTCGCGATGCAGGTGCTCGGCCTGTTGGGCTCGCTCACCCACGTCCTCAACGAGATCGAACTGACTCCAGCGACCAAGGGCGCGGCCGCGCTGACGCTGTGGTCGCTGATCCGGGCGCTGTTTACCGTCATCGCCTTCGTGATCATCAGCGCCTGGACGGGACGCTGGCTGGAACGCCGCCTCGCCTCGCTGGTCGGCCTCGCCGCCGGTACCCGCATCGCGGTCGCCAAGTTCGCCTACGCCTTCCTGATCGGCTTCGGTGTGCTCCTTGGCCTGTCCGCCTCCGGGCTCAACCTGGGCGCGCTCAGCATCTTCGGCGGCGCCCTCGGCCTCGGCCTCGGCTTCGGCCTGCAGGCGATCGCGGCCAACTTCGTGAGCGGCTTCGTGCTCTTGATGGACAAGTCGATCAAGCCCGGCGACGTCATCAGCTTCACCGGGACCATCGGCACCAGCACCGAGGGCTTTGGCTGGGTGCAGGAGCTGCGCGGCCGCTACGTGGTGGTCCGCGACCGCGACGGCGTCGAGACGCTCGTCCCCAACCAGAACCTGATCACCAACCAGGTCATCAACTGGAGCTACAGCGACAAACGGGTGCGCCTCAAGCTGCCGGTACGCATCAGCTACGACGACGACCCGGAAGTCGCGATGCAGGTGCTGCTCGAGGCCGCCAACTGCTCGCCGCGCATCCTCAAGGACATGCCGCCGGTCGCGCGGCTGATGAGCTTTCACGACTACGGTCTCGACCTCGAGCTCAGGTTCTGGATCGCGGATCCGGAAGCCGGCGTCAACAACGTGCGCTCCGACGTGAACCGTTCGATCTGGCGGCTGTTCAAGGAGCGCGGCATCACGATCCCGCGCGCGCAGCTCGACGTGCGCATGTACGACGCGGACGGCCGCATCATCGGCCAGGGCGCCCTGCCGGCGCGCCGGGCGGTACCGGCGCCGGTGAGCAGCGGCGGCCCGGCCTTAGGCCCGCAGGGCTCACGGTCGCCGACCGAAGGCTGAGCGCCGTGATTGAAATCGCCGCAGGGATCGAGGTCCCGGACGCCGAGCTCGAGTTCGCCTACATCCGCTCCCCCGGTCCCGGCGGCCAGAACGTCAACAAGGTCGCGAGCGCCGTGCAGCTGCGCTTCAACGCCGGCCAGTCCGTGATCCTCGACGACTGGAGCCGCACGCGGCTGGCGACGCTCGCGGGGCGGCGCCTCAACAAGGACGGCTGGCTGGTGCTGAGCGCACACCGCCATCGCACCCAGGAGGGCAACCGCCGCGACGCGCTCGAGCGCCTTGGCGAGCTCATCGCCGCGGCGCGCGAGCGGCCGAAGGCCCGCCGCGCCACCAAGCCGACCCGCGGCTCGCGCGAGCGACGACTGGAGGGCAAGAAGCAGCGTACCGACGTCAAGCGCCTGCGCTCGCGCCCGAGCTTCGACTGAGCGCGCCCGCTCCCGGCTAGTGCGGCGCGGTCGACGGCGGCGCGGCCGCCGCCGCGGACGGGCCGCGCGTGTGGCTCTTCAGGTAGCGGTCCCAGGCACTTGCCACCGCGACCACTTCCTCGGCGCAGCGCGGCGCGCGGTTCCTGGCCACGACGCCGCGCTCGATCGAGGCGGCGTGGTTGGCGGGCGCATTGCCGTAGAGGATGCAGGCGACCGTCTCGAGGCGGGTCCGGTCGAAGCGGTGCGTCTCGAGGTACTCGAAGCCCGAGTCCGGCTTCCTGAGCGCATCGTCGAAGAACTCGACGGCCGCGGCCGCGCTCGGATCGCCGTTGCGCTCGGCCGAGGCGAGCGTGATCGCGGCGAACTCATCGCCCGCCGCGAGCGCACCCTGCGGCACCGGCAGCTCGTAGAGCCCGACGAGCGCGCGGCCGACCTCGGTTAGGAGCGCGAAGGTCACGGCGCCTGAAAATAGCTGCTCGGCGCGCGACTGCGACGGCGCCGCGTCGCCCGCGATCGCCAGCACCGCGTCCAGGAACTCGTAGCACACCGTGACCGTGTGGCGCTGCAGGTCCCAGCGGGTCGTGCTGTGCCCGCACTCGGCGATTTCGAGCGTCAGCGGCTGCGGCAGCGCGAGCACGTGGTTGAGCTCCTGCGCGACCGACTCGAGGAAATGCTCGCGCGCGAGCTCCTCGTAGTAGATCTGGTACTCCTCGGCCACGGGCTTCGCGTAGGACGTCTGGAATTCCGCGACCGGCGCCGCACTGAGGGCGCCGGTCGCGAGCACGAGCACGAGCGCCAGCAGGCAGCGCGACGGCGAGGGAGCGCCGCGTGGGGATGCCGCGACCGCCCTCACCGGCCGCCCGCGGCGGGGCGGATGAACCAGGCCGCGAGCGCCGGCAGCAGGAACATTGCCGCGAGCATGTTGACGACGAACATGAAAGTCAGCATGAGCCCGACGTCGGCCTGGAACTTGAGCGGAGAGAACACCCAGGTGGCGACACCGATCGCGAGGGTCGCGCCGGTGAAGAGGATGCTGGCGCCGGTCACGCGCAGCGTCTGCAGGTAGCTGTCGTAGACCGAGGAACCGGCACGCAGGAAGCCCTGCATGCGGCTGAAGAGGTAGATGCCGTAGTCGACGCCGATGCCGGCGCCGAGCGCCACCATCGGCAGCGTCGTCACCTTCAGGCCGATGCCGACGAGCGCCATGACCGCGTAGGCGAGGATCGACACGAGCGCGAGCGGCAGCATCACCAGCACCGTCCCGGTCACGGAGCGGAACGTCAGCAGGCACATCACCGCGATCGCGCCGAACAGGTAAATCAGGATCGGGATCTCCTTGGCGCGCACCTCCTCGTTCTGCGCCGCCATCACGCCGACGTTGCCGGTCGCGAGCCTGAAGCGCACGTCGCTGGCCGGGTTGGCCGCGCGAAAGGTCTTCACCGCCGCGACCACGCGCTCGATTGTCTCGGCGCGATGGTCGGCGAGGAACAGCATGACCGGCATCACGCTGCAGTCCTTGTTGAGGAGTCCGGTGCTCGTGTCGATGTAGCCCTGCGCCTGCACCAGCGCCTGTCCGTTGCGGGGCAGGTTGCGCCACTTGAGGTTGCCCTCGCTCCAGCCGGCGCTGACCATCTTCGATACGCCGGGCAGGGACAGCACGTCGCGCACGCCGGCGACATTGGCCATGCGCCAGGCGAGCTCGTCGATCAGCCGCATCGCCTCGAAGTTGACGCAGCCGTTGGGCGCCGTCTCGACGATGACGTTGATGATGTCGGTGCCGATTGAGAACTTGCGGGTGATGAGGTCGGTGTCGCGGTTGTAGCGCGAGCTGGCCCGCAGCTCGGGTACGCCCGCGGCGGTATCGCCGATCGGCGTCTCGCGGCCCTTCACGAAGCCGACGATCGCCAGCACGATCGCCGCGCCAATGAGCAGCGCCGCGACCGGACGCGTCGCGACGCGCGCCATTACGTGCCACACCGGCAGGCCGAGGGCCTGGCGGCGGCGTATGCGCCCGGCGTAGCCGGCGTCGAAGTGCGCGAACGACACCAGGATCGGCAGCAGGATGAGGTCGGTGAGGATCACGACGCCGACGCCGAGGCTGGCGGTGATCGCCATTTCGCGGATCACCTCGACCGGGATCGCGAGGATCGTCACGAACCCGACGAGGTCGGCGAGCAGCGCGACGATCGCCGGCACGAACAACAGGCGGAAGGTGCGCCGCGCCGCCTCGTTACCGTCGACGCCGTCGAGCGCGGCATCGCCGACGGCGCTGATCTTCTGTACGCCGTGCGACACACCGATCGCAAAGATGATGAACGGCACCAGAATGCCGAGCGGGTCCACGCCGTAGCCGAGCAGCACCAGCAGCCCGAGCTGCCACACGACCGCGACGATCGAGCAGACGACGGGCACGAGCGCGATGCGAAACGAAGCCGTGAACACCCACACCGCGAGCAGCGTCAACGCCACCGTCGCGACGCCGAAGATCGCGACCGACAGCGCGCCGTGGGCGATGTCGCTGACGACCTTGGCGAAGCCGATGATGCTGACCTCGATGTGTCCGGGAGTGATTCCTGCGGCGGCGTCGCCGCCCTCGATGCGGGCGCGGACCTTCTCGAGCGCATCGCCGATCTTGATGAGGTCGACCTGCCTGCCGGTCTCCGGGTCCTGCTCGAGGAGCTGCGCGGAGACGATCGCTCCCGAGAAGTCGTTCGCGACGAGCCGCCCGACGATGCCGGCCTTGCGGATGTTGTCGCGCACCTGCGCGAGCCCCTCCGGCGTCGGCTGGAAGCCCGAGGGAATCACGTCGCCCGCCTGGATGCCGCCCTCGACCACCTCGGTGTAGCGCGTGTTCGGCGTCCACAGCGACTGCACCCGGGCGCGATCGACGCCGGGGATGAAG
The DNA here is from genome assembly GCA_025355245.1 of Pseudomonadota bacterium. GTDB lineage: Bacteria > Pseudomonadota > Gammaproteobacteria > Steroidobacterales > Steroidobacteraceae > CAIKZZ01. The sequence continues at coordinate 22,207 of JANXZZ010000164.1, forward strand.
AACACCTCGTCGGTCGCGAGCTTGAGTGCCTGCAGGAACTCCGCGGAGAACATGTTGCCGTCGCGCGCGGTGAGCGCGATCAGCACGCGATTGGCACCGCCGAACTCCTCCTGGTGCTTGAGGTAGGTCTGCATGTACTCGTGCTGCAGCGGCAGCTGCTTGGTGAAGCGCGTGTCGATGTGCAGGCCGCGCACCGCCAGGGCGGCGAACAGCAGTGTCAGCACGCTGAACACGACCAGCACCGGCACGCGAAAGCCGAATACGTAGGGCTCCAGCTTCCTGACGAACTCGGGCTCGGAACTGCCGTGGGCCACGCCTAGCTCCCGGACTCAAGCTCGGCGCGCGACAGCCTGCGCACGCCGGCCTCGCCGACGATGACCACGCCGTCCGCGGCGGGCGCAACCGCCGCGAAGCCCTTGCGGTCGGCCTCCGTGTGCAGCCGGAAGCTCTGCCCACCGTCGCTGCTCACGAGCACGGTCCCGGCGAGCCCGACGATGACCACGGTGCCGTCCTTGAGGCGGGTGCCGCCGGCGAGCAGCGCCTGGGTGTGGCTGTCGAGCGCGCGCCAGCTCAGGCCTGCGTCGTCGCTGCGGTAGAGGTGCCCGCGCAGGCCGAAGACGAGCAGCGAATCGCCCGCGAGCGGCACGATGCCGAAGAACGAGCCCTGGTAGGGCGAGGGGAGCTCGAACCAGGTCCTGCCGGCGTCGGCGGAGCGGTACAGGTGCCCGGCCTCGGCACCGAGGTAGAGCTGTCCGTTGGCGCCGCGCGCGAGCGCGTTCAGGTGCGGCTGGGTGATGCCATCGTCCTCGCGCATCGCCGCCGCTCCCGGCTTCGCGGCTCGCACCGCCGCGCGCGGCCGCGCGCTCGCGGGCAGCGGCTGCGGCGCGAAGTCGACACTCCGCCAGTTCGCGCCGCCATCGCCCGTGGCGTAGATCGTCGCGAAAGCGCCAATCGCAAGCCCGTTTGCGGCGTCGCCGAACCACACCGCGAGCAGCGGCTGCTGCCGCTCGGGCGCGTAGTGGCTGAGCTCCCAGCCGGCGCCGCCGTCGAGCGTGCGCAGGATGACCTCGTCATTGCCGACCGCCCAGCCGTGCTTCTGGTCGACGAAGGTGACGGCGGTGAGCCCCGAGCGCGCGGGCGCCACTTGCTGAGTCCACGAGGCGCCGGCGTCAGCGGTCGCGAGGATATGGCCGCGCTCGCCGACCGCGACCAGGCCGCCATCGGGAAGCACGCCGACGTCGAGGATCAGCGAGCGCACGGCGAGCGGCGCGATGATCGAGGCGACCGGCGTGTCCGCCGCCGCCGGGAGCGTTGCCAGCGCCAGCAGCAAGGAGCCGCACCAGCCTCTCATTGCCGCTCCCATCGGACGAACCGGAGCATGGGTGGCCTCCGGTCCGTGGCTGCGAATGGTTTGGGCCGGCGCTCTACCGCGTCCCGCGCGACCGCAGGGCGGCCGCCGTGTAGTCCTGCAGGGTCCGCTTGATGCCGAAGTTGATCGACCGGTCGACCTGCTCCTCGAAGCCGAGCGCGAGGTAGCGCCGCGCCTGCAGGTCGTAGGTCACCTCGAGCGTGGTCCAGAAGGTCGGCACGTTGTAGAAGTTGATGCCGTGGCCTTCCTGCACGCGCCACAACTGGTCGCGGTTGTCGTAGCAGTCGATCGCGACGATCTGCCAGGAATCCTCATCGAGGTACAGCGTGCGGCGCTTGTAGATGTGCCGCTGGCCCGGCTTCAGCGTCGATTCGACGACCCAGACGCGGTGCAGCTCGTAGCGCGCCAGCTCCTGGTTGATGTGCAGCGGCTTGATGACGTCGTCGGCCTTGGTCTTCGCCCAGTGGAGCTTGTAGGCGTTGTAGGGGACGAAGATTTCCTTCTTGCCGACGATCTTCCAGTCGTAGCGCTCGGGGCTGCCGTTGTACATGTCGAACTGGTCGGAGGTGCGCAGGCCATCGGCGGCGGTGCCGGGGTTGTCGAAGGCGACGTTCGGCGCGCGGCGGACGCGACGCTGGCCGGGGTTGTAGATCCACGCGCGGCGGTTTTCCTTCGACTGGTCGAGCGTCTCGTGGACCAGCAGGATCTCGCCCGCAAGCCGCGCGGGGGCCACGGTCTCCTGGATGAAGTACAGGATCACGTTGTCGAGATCCGCTTCCTTCGCGCCCGGCAGCGAGTACACGACGTAGAACTCGTCGTGGAACTTGACCATGTTGTAGCTGCCGTTGGAGGTCACGGCGGCCTGGCCGGTCTCGCGCTCGGCGGTGTCCGCGCGATAGCGCAGCACGTGGTTCCAGAACGGCTCGACGCCCTCCTTCGGGATCGGGAACGGGATGCCCTCGGCCGCGCCGACGACGCCGTTGCCGCCGGCGGCAAGCTGCG
>JANXZZ010000222.1 GCA_025355245.1 Pseudomonadota bacterium
GGAGCGGAGTAGGCGGGGCTTAAGCCGCCAGAGCGTAGCTGTTGTCGTTCGCAGCTAGAATTTGCAAATGGTTTAACGAGGAACCTGCACCTCGGCATGCACCTGGAGTTTCGCAACCCACGTCGAAACCGGTCGCCCCCAAGAACACGGTAAGCATAGCCGAGAACGTCCCGCCGCGCCTCACGGTTCCGCCCCACGCCCCCGCCGGGGCGGGCCCCGGCGGGCGCAGCCCTCGACAGGGCCCGGATGGGATACATTGCGCGCCGTTCCATCCCACCCGCGGAGCGACCGATGATCAAGCGCATTGGAGCCGGACCCCGCATGTCCCAGGCCGTCGTCCACGGCACGACGGTCTACGTCGCGGGCCAGGTCGCCGAGGACACCTCGGCCGACGTCTCGGGCCAGACGCGCCAGATCCTGGCGCGCATCGATGCGCTGCTCGCTGCCGCCGGCACCGACAAGTCGCGGCTGCTGTCGGCGACGATCTACCTCTCCGACATCAGCACCTTTGCCGCGATGAACTACGTGTGGGACGCGTGGGTGGTGGCAGGCGCGACGCCGGCGCGCGCGACGGTGGAGGCCGCGCTCGCTGCGCCCGCCTACAGCGTCGAGATCGTGGTGGTGGCGGCGCTCCCGTAGCGGGGGGCGAGCGCTCAGCGGTTCCGGGCCCGCAGCGTTCGGCCCTTCTCGCGCTTCCAGTCGCGATCCTTCTCGGTCGCGCGCTTGTCGTGCTCCTTCTTGCCGCGCGCGAGGCCGATCTCGAGCTTCGCGCGCCCGTCCTTCCAGTACATCGCGAGCGGCACGAGGGTGTAGCCCTTGCGATCGACCGCGCCCGCCAGGTGGTCGATCTCGCGGCGCTGCATGAGCAGCTTGCGCGTGCGCGTGGGCTCGGCGATCACGTGGGTCGAGGCGGTGCTCAACGGCGAGATGTGCGCGCCCAGCAGCCACGCCTCGTTCCTCTTCACCGACACAAAGCCCTCGCCGAGCTGCAGGCGTCCGGCGCGCAGCGCCTTCACTTCCCAGCCGAGCAGCGCGAGTCCCGCCTCGTAGCGCTCGTCAATGAAATAGTCGTAGCGCGCCTTGCGGTTGAGCGCGATCGTGCCTTCGTGAGTGTCTTTGTCGGCCATGAACATCGCCCTTCCGGACCGCCATTGTAGCCCGCGTTGTCGGCGGCGCAGGGGACCCGCAGAATGGCGCCGGGACTTGAGTGGAAGCCCTTTCAATGCGTGAGGTCCGTCGCAGCGCGCTCGTGCCGTACACGCCCGCGCAAATGTACGCGCTGGTCAACGACGTCGCCGGCTACCCGGCGTTCGTGCCGTGGTGCCCCTCGACCCGGGTGCTCGATGAGAGCGCCGACTCGCTGACGGCGACCGTCGACGTTCGCCGTGCCGGCCTGACGCTGTCGCTGACCACCAGAAACACGCTGGCCGCCGGCGAGTCGATTGCGATGGCGCTCCTCGACGGGCCGTTCAAGGCGTTCAGCGGCCGCTGGGGCTTCGTGCCGATCCGCACGCCGGGCGCGCCGGGCGAGCTGCGCGGCTGCCGCGTCGAGCTCGAAGTCGCCTTCGAATTTCGCAACGCCGCGCTCGGCCTCGTGATGGGCCCGCTGTTCGAGTCGAGCTGGGACTCGCTCGTCGATGCCTTCGTCAAGCGCGCGCGCGAGATCTACCGTGGCTGAGGCGCCGATCCCGGTCAGCGTCGCCTACGCGGAACGCGAGCGGCAGACCCTCGTCGAACTGGAGGTGCCGGCCGGCACGACGGTCGCGGGTGCCATCGAGCGCTCCGCCATCCACGCGCGCCATCCCGGGATCCCGCCGGGAGCCGCGCTCGGCGTGCACGGCGTGCTCGTGAAGCCGGATCGGGTGCTGGAGGCCGGCGACCGCGTCGAGATTTACCGCGGCCTGCCCGCGGATCCGCGCGACACGCGGCGCACGCTGGCGCGCGAGGGTCGGACGATGGGTGCGCGGCGCCGCTAGGCGCCGGGCGAGGTCGGGACCTTCGGATCCTCCCAGATGCCGAGCGGCCGATCGATGCGCTGCACCTTCTCGTCGGCGAAATACACGACGAACTCGTGCTTCTCGACCTTCTGGGTCTTGCCGGTCTTGAAGTAGTAGAGGTAGTCCCAGCGGTCGGGGTGGAACGAGTCGGCGAGCATCGGCGTGCCGAGCAGGAAGCGGACCTGGCTGCGGGTCATGCCGACGGTCACCTGCTCGACCAGCTTCGCCTCGAGGAAATTGCCCTGCTGGATGTTCACGCGATAGATGCAGCCGGAGCCCAGGCACGCGAGTGCCGCGGCGAAGAGGGCGTTGCGAAGGAGCGAGGCGGCTGAACGCTGGGTCATCGGGTGTTCCGCGCGCCGGGTTGGTCCGGCACGGTGTCGGGTGGATAATGGGCCGCGATCATACCGGAACGGTCCGCGCGCGGCAGGGCACGCGGCGGTCTCCGCCAGAATTCTCCAGGAAGATCAACGTGGAAAGCCAGGACCTGCGCCGTGCTGGACTCAAGGTGACCCTCCCCAGGGTCAAGATCCTCGAGATCCTCGCGAGCACCTCGTCGGCCCACCACCTCTCCGCGGAAGCCATTTACAAGAAGCTTCTGGATTCGAACGAAGACATCGGCCTCGCCACGGTGTATCGGGTGCTGACGCAGTTCGAGGCTGCGGGCCTCGTCAGCCGCCACCATTTCGAGGGCGGCATGGCGGTGTTCGAGATGAACCGCGGCGATCATCACGATCACGTCGTCTGTGTGGACTGCGGCAAGGTCGAGGAGTTCACCGACGAGGCGATCGAGGAGCTGCAGGCCGCCGCCGCCGCCCGCCTTGGCTTTGCGATCGCCGACCACGCGCTGATTCTGTACGCGCACTGCCGGCGCGAGAACTGTCCGAGCCGCAAGGTCCGCGGCTCCTAGGGCTCAGCGGCGCTTGCGACTGCGCGCGGGCGCTGCCGCCTCGGCCTTTCGCGACAGCATCTCGCGTGCGTGCTCGCGCGCCTTGTCGGTGATCTCGACCCCGCCCAGCATGCGCGCCAGTTCCTCGACCCGCTCGTCGGCACCGAGGCGTGTGAGCGCAGTGCGGCTCGAGCGCCCGTCGGTGAGCTTCGCGACCCTGACGTGCTGGTCGGCCTGGCCCGCGACCTGCGGCAGGTGCGTCACGCAGAGCACCTGGCCGCGCGAGCCGAGCGCGTGCAGCTGCCGGCCGACCATCTCCGCGACCGCGCCGCCGACGCCGGCCTCGACCTCATCGAAGATCATGCACAGGCGCCCGTGCACCTCGTGGGCCGCGGCGACCTGCACGGCGAGGCTGATGCGGCTCAGCTCGCCGCCCGAGGCGACCTTCGCGATCGATTTCGGCGGCTGGCCGGGGTTCGCGCTCACCAGGAAGTCGACGAGGTCGACGCCGCGCGGATCGATCGGCGCATCGGCGGGGGACTCGATGCGCACTTCGAACACGCCGCCCGGCATGCCGAGCGTGCGCATGAGGCCGGTCACGGCGAGCCCGAGCGCGGCGGCCGCGGTGCGCCGGGCCGCGCTCAATGCGCCGGCGGCGGTGCGATAGGCTTTCGCGAGCCGCGCGCGCTCGGCCTCGAGCTCGGCGAGGCGCGACTCGGCGCCTTCGAGGTTCTGGACTTCCGCCGCGAGCCGCCCGAGCTGCCCCTCGAGCTCGGCCGCGGTGACGCGGTGCTTGCGCGCCAGCTGCTCGATCGACGCGATCCGGCTTTCAACCAGCTCCTGCCGCCCCGGATCGACGTCCTGCGACTCGAGGTAAGCGCTGAGCTCGCGACCGGCCTCCTGGAGCGGAATCAATGCTTCGCCGAGCAGCTCCCCGGTGGCCCGCAGGCGCGGGTCGAGCTCGATCGCGGCCTTGAGGGCGGCCGCGGCACGGCCGGTGAGCGCGTACGCATCCTGG
>JANXZZ010000281.1 GCA_025355245.1 Pseudomonadota bacterium
AAGCGCGCCAAGAAGAAGGCGGCGCCGGCGGCGGAAGCCGCGGCGGAGCCTGCTGCGAAGAAGAAGCCGGCGCGCAAGAAGAAGGCGGCGGCTTGAGCAACGATTAGTCCGGCGCATTCCGGCGTCCTGGAAACAGGCGCAGGGTCGCCATAGTAGTAGGCCGGGCTAATCCCCCGGCCTTTTTTTATGCGGCGCGGTAGCGCATCCGAGTGCCGAGACGCACCGACATCTCGATCTCGGTCGCCTCGAGCTCGGCCGGAAAAAGCACGCCCGAGACGTGCGCCGCGTGCAGGCTCGCGCCTTCGAGGCGCGTCTTCGACAGGTTGAGGCCGCGCAAGTCCGCCTGCCGCAGGTAGGCGCCCGAAAGGTCGAGCCCTGTGGGATCAAGCGCTCGCAGGTCGAGACCGCGAAAGTGGCAGTTGCGCAGGTCGCAGCGCTCGCCCGATGCCTTGCGGCGGTTAAAGTCCTCGACCCGGCCCTCGCGCAGCAGGAGGTACAAAGGATCGGCGCTCAGGCGCGGCTTATCGGTGCTCATCCGGCGTTCCCCCGAAGCTCGACGATGGTTCGATCGATCGATGCGAATGCGTTGCGCGTGAGGTTTTCAGGGCCCGCCGCGGTCGCGACCACATTGTCCTCGATGCGCACGCCGCCGTAGGGCGTGAAGTCGGCGACCGTGTCCCAGTCGATGTGGCGGCCGCGGCCGTCGCCCTGCGCACGCTGTAGCAGCAGGTCGATGAAATAGACCCCCGGTTCGATGGTGACGACAGCGCCCGCTTCAAGCCGGCGCGTGAGCCTGAGAAAGGGATGCGCTGCGGGCGGTGGCGCGCTGCCGCCGGCCTCGGTCGCCTGGTGCCCGCCGACATCGTGCACCTGCAGGCCCAGCAAGTGGCCGACGCCATGCGGGAAGAAGACGCCGGTGAGCCCGGTCTCGACCGCCGCATCGGCGGAGCCCTTGATTATGCCGAGCTCGACCAGCAGCGCGCCGATCAGGCGGTGCGCGGCCAGGTGGATGTCCGGGTAGTACACGCCCGGCGCGACCATCGCGCAGAGCTTCTGCTGCAGGCTCTCTACGCCGGCGAGCAGATCGGCGAAGGGACTCGCCGCGGTCGCGTAGGTGCGCGTGATGTCGGAGGCGTAGCCGCGGAAGTGGGCGCCCGCATCGATCAGAAACGAGCGCGGCACGCCGGCGGCGATGCGCTTGAGATCGGTGTAGTGAAGGATCGCCGCGTGTTCGTTGACCGCGATGATGTTCGAGTACGGCAGCTCCGCCTCGATGAGGCCGGACGCCGCGAGGTACTCGAGGTGGATTTCGTACTCGGAGGCGCCGCCCTCGAAGGCGCGCACCGCCGCGCGGTGCGCACGCGCACCGATTGCCGATGCGCGTCGCATGCACGCGAGCTCGTAGGCAGATTTCGAGGCTCGCGCGAAGTGCAGCCGATCGAGCAGCGGCCGCGGATTCGAGGCGGCGAATCCCCAGTCCCCGGCACCCTCGAAGGGCTCGCCCACGTACGCCGTGCGCGGCGGAATGTACTCGCGTGCTTCCGCGGGATGGCGCAGCACGTGGACGTCGAACTGGTCCATCCAGCGGCCGTCCGGAAGCGCTGGCGGCTTGTGCCAGTAGTCCTCGGGCTGGTGGAAAAGCAGGGTGGGCTTGCGGCCCGGGACGAAGATCACGAACGAGCCCGGTGCATCGAGAATCGGTGCCCACGCCTTGAAATGCGGGTTCACTGCAAAGGGGTCGGTCCGATCGTCAAGAAATCTATATTTGGCGTGGCCCGCGCCGATGGCCACGGCGCCGCAGTCGACGCTGGCGAGTGCGTGACCCGTGAGGGCCTGCAGCTTGGCTAGGTGCTCGGGATAAAGTTGGTCCAGATCGTCCGATGTGTGCATGGCGGTTCCCCGCGCAGGGCAGCGCGGCAGTGCGTTCGCGCGCGAGTGTAGACGGGTATGCTGGCGCGACGCCACGGGCCGAACATTTGCGCGCATTTCGTCCGAAAGCCTGTACAATCCGGGTCCGTGGACCGGGCCCGGACCAGATCTGTCGCCGGACCGGCCGCGATTTCTTACCACACCTGAATTTGGGGTATCGACCGATGAACCTGAAAATCGCCTTTGGCGCCGCCGCGCTGGCGCTCGTGCTCGTCGCCTGCGGCGGGAAGAAGGAAGACGCTGCTGCTCCTGCTGCGGAGACGGCTACGCCGGCCGCGGCCCCTGCCGCTCCGGCTGCCGATGCTGCGCCCGCCGCCGCTCCGGCCGCTGACGCCGCAGCTCCGGCAACTGCCCCGGCCGACGCGCCGAAGCAGTAATCGCGACGCGCAAGCGTCGTTGATATGAACCGGGTCGGATCCCCAGCACGTCTGGTGGGTCCGCCCCGGTTTTTTAATTTTGGGGGGCGAGGCTAGGGCCTCGCGCAAGCTACGCCGTGAGCGTGACCTTACGTGATGCCCGGGCTCTCGCCGAGGACCGCGGCTGGATCCAGGCGGTGTATCCCGAGTACATCGAGGAACTCGCCGAGGTTTCGCGCTCCGGGACGGGTGTTTTTCCGATCACTGGCGAACACGGCCCGCGCGAGGCGGAACTCCTGGCGCGCTGGTTTCGCGACGATCGCTCCCATCCGCTTTTGATTCTCGAGGCCGGTCGGCCGGCCGGATTCGCGCTCGTCTCGCGCCCGCTGGTCGCGCCGCCCATGGGGTCGGTGGCGGGCTTTCGCATGGCGGAATTCTTCATTCGCAGCGCGTTCCGGCGCCGCGGCATCGGACGCGTGGCGGCGGGGCTGATATTCAGCCGCTTCGCCGGTCAGTGGGAGGTCCGCGAGGCGACCACCAACGCCGACGCGGTCAACTTCTGGCGGCGTACCGTCATGCAGTACACCCGGGGTGACTACGAGGAACGGGTCCGCGACGGCGAGGTTCGCCAACGCTTCCTGACGACGAATTCTCCGGGCCTCGGGCGGCCTTAGGCGCTTCCCCGGGGGCATGCAGCCGTCGCCCTCCGGCGCCGCCCCAGGGGCTCCGGCGGACCGCCCAAGGCGTTCGGCTTCATCCATCCCTGGCGACCCCGATCCTCGATCCCGACCCCGGCGTGCGAAGGTCATCGCGCGGACGCCGCCGCCGTTCCCAGGCTCGGCCGCGCTGCAGCATTCCTACACGCCGCGCGGCAGCCCGAGGCCGCCGGAGCCGGGCCTGGCGATGAACTGCGCTCCGGTCTCGCTCCCCGAGAGCGCCGCGGAAGCCGGAGGGCTCAATTTCGAGGCTTGCGGGCCGACTAACGGACGGTGACCCCGGATTCCGGGGCCCACCGCAGTGGTTGCGCACTCGCGTCCGCGCGCCGCGGGCGTCAAGCGCGAAGGATCCGCAATGTCTTTGGATTTGGAACTCGAGGAGATCCACAAGCTTTTCTTCGAGGAAAGCTTCGAGGGGCTCGACGTCATGGAATCGGGGCTGCTGCGCCTCGATGCCGGCGCCGATGCGGAAACAATCAACACGATCTTTCGCGCGGCGCATTCGATCAAAGGCGGCGCGGCGACCTTCGGCTTCGTTGACGTCGCCGACTTCGCGCATCGCATCGAAACGCTGCTCGATGGCGTGCGCAGCGGCGCGCGGCGTCCGAGTGCGCAGCTCATCGAGCCGCTGCTGCGCTCCGTCGACGGACTTCGCGAAATGCTGGTGGCCGCGCGCGACGGCAGGGCCGGCGACGTGCCTGGCGCCGCGGCGCTCGGCGACGAACTCGCGCGCCTGCTGGCCGCACCCCCAGGCCTAGCCGACGTCGGGCCGCTCGCCGCGAGCGCGCCCGAAGCCGCCGGGCCGGCACCTGCGGCTGGCTTTTTCGCGGGCGAGCCTGGCTGGGTGATCGAGTTCCGGCCGAGCGCGAATCTCCTCAAGACCGGCAACGAGCCGCTCAGGATCATCGGCGAGCTTGGCAAGCTCGGCCGCCTGTCAGTCCGCGCCGACCTCGGTGCGGTGCCGCCGCTCGCATCGCTCGAGGCGGAGGCCTGCTACGTCCACTGGCACCTCGAGCTCGCCGGCAGCCACGAACGCCGCGCCGTTGAAGAGGTGTTCGGCTGGATCGACGGCGACTCGGTGGTCGAGTTCCGCGCTGTCGAGGCGCTCATCGACGCTACCCGCACGGTGGCGATGCCGGCGCCAGGCGCGGCGCGCGCGGCCGCCGATGCGGGGTCGCTGCGCGTCTCGACGAGCAAGGTCGACCATTTGCTCAACCTGGTCGGCGAACTCGTGATCACGCAGTCAATGCTCTCGCGATTTGCAGATGGGTGCTCGGCGGCCGAGCTCGAGGCCCTGCGTGCGGGCCTCGCCCAGCTCGGCCGCAACACGCGCGAGCTGCAGGAAAGCGTCATGCAGATCCGCATGCTGCCGATCAACGTCGCCTTCAGTCGCTTTCCGCGGCTGGTCCACGATCTCTCGCAACAGCTCGGCAAAATCGTCGAGCTGCGGCTGGTCGGCGAGGCAACCGAGCTCGACAAGACCGTGCTCGAGAAGCTCTCCGATCCGCTGCTGCACCTGGTCCGCAACGCCCTCGACCACGGCCTCGAAACGCCTGCCCAGCGCCGCGCCGCCGGCAAGCCCGACAGCGGCGTGCTCGAGCTGGCCGCGTTCCACGAGGGCGGCAACATCATCGTCGAGGTACGCGACGACGGCGCCGGTCTCGACCGCGCGCGCATCCTCGGACGTGCGATCGAACGTGGGCTCCTTGCCGCCGGCGCCGAGCCCACCGAAGAGGAAGTCCACCAGCTCATTTTCTCGGCGGGCTTCTCGACTGCTACCATCGTCAGCGACGTCTCGGGTCGCGGCGTCGGCATGGACGTCGTCAGGCGCAACATCGAGAGCCTCGGTGGCCAGGTGCAGATTCGCTCGACCGCGGGGCACGGCAGCACGATACGGATCCGCCTGCCGCTCACGCTCGCAATCCTGGACGGCCAGCTGGTCCGGGTCGGCGCCGAAACCTACGTAATCGCGCTGGCCGCGATCGTCGAGACGATCCAGGCGCCGCGCGAGCGGCTGCTGAAGACGCCGGGCGGCGCGGAGCTCTTCCGCCTGCGCGAGGAGTACGTCCCGGTCGTGCGCATCTGCGATCTCTGCGGCGTCGAGCCGGACAGTCGCGAAATCGAGGATGGCCTGTTGGTCGTCGTCGAGGCCGACGGTCGGCGCTTCGGCCTGCTCGTCGACGACCTGCTCGCGCAGCAGCAGGTGGTCATCAAGAGCCTCGAGGTCAATTTCCGCCCGGTCCGCGGCATTGCCGGTGGAACCATCCTGGGCGACGGCGCGATTGCGCTCATCCTCGACGTGCCGGGGCTCATCCACTCCTTCAACGCAACGCCGGCCGCGCGCCGCACGCTTGCGGCCTGAATCGCGGCGCGCATATGCGACCCGGGACCCCTCGAATAGAGAACGACTTGCCGCAGGCGCGGCGCAGGACACCAGCATGACACCGAACAAGGCAGACGCCCGCGCGCCGGCCGCGGGCGCGGCGCGCCAGTACCTCACCTTCCGCCTCGCGGGGGAGGAGTACGGCGTCGACATCCTGCGCGTGCAGGAGATCAAGGGCTGGGAGCGCGCCACGCGCATCCCGCACGCACCGTCCTACATGCTCGGCGTCACCAACCTGCGCGGCTCGATCGTGCCGATCATCGACCTGCGCCGGCGCTTCGGACTCACGGTGGCGGAGTTCGGAGCGACGACCGTCGTGATCGTGGTGCGGGTGGCGGGCGAGAACACCGAACGCACGGTCGGCGTAGTCGTCGATGCCGTCTGCGACGTTTACAGCGTCGCGGACGCTGCCGTGCAGCCCGCGCCCGAGATCGGCGCGGGGGCCGATTCGGCCTTTGTGAAGGGCCTCGCGACGATCGACGGAAAGATGCTGATACTTCTCGACCTGGACCTGCTCATCAACGCGAGCGTGTTCGACGCGCTCGGCGCTTCGGCGGCCTGAGGCCGGCCCGTGAGCCCGCCGCGCCCGACGCCGCCGGTCCGCAACCGCAGGTCCGCCAAGGCGCCTGCGGCGGCAGCACTAGCGCTGCCGGCCGCGCTCTCGATCCGCGAAGTGTCGACGGTCGCGCCCACGCTCGCCGCCGCGATCGCCGCGGGCGCCAGCGTCCTCGATTCGGGCGCGGTCTCGATAATTGACACGGCCGGATTGCAGCTGCTGCTGTCCGCGCGGCGGACCGCCGCGGCGCTCGGCGTCGAGCTCCGGCTCGCGGCACCGAGCGCTGCCGTGAAGGACAGCGCCCGCAGCCTCGGCTTCGCGGCAGCGCTCGGCCTCGAACCCGAGCCGGCCTCGTGAGCAGCGCGCGGCGACGGCGCCTGCGCGCGCGCGGCTGACCGACGCCCATGTCGCCCGCCAGTGCGCGCGTCCGCGAGTTCCCGCTCTCCGCAAGCGAGTTCGACGAAATCCGTCGGCTTGTTCTCGAGCACACCGGCATCGCACTCGCCGCCTCGAAACGCGAGCTCGTCTACAGCCGGCTGGTGCGGCGCCTGCGGCGGCTGAAGCTCGATGGTTTTCGGGCCTACATCGCGCTCCTCAGCCGTGGTGAGACGGCGGAGCTCGAGCAGTTCACGAACGCGATCACGACGAATCTCACCTCGTTCTTCCGCGAGCCGCATCACTTCGACTACCTGAGCGAAACCGTGCTGCCGCAGATCGAGCGCAAGAACGCCTCGACCCGCCGGTTGCGCATCTGGTCGGCCGGCTGCTCGACCGGCGAGGAGGCCTATTCGATCGCGATCGCCCTCCTCGAGGCCAAGGCACGCTTTCGCGGCTGGGACGTGCGCATTCTGGCCACCGATCTCGACTCGCAGGTGATCGCGACGGCCGCGGCCGGTGAATACGCCATCGAGCGCCTCGAGAAGCTGTCGGCGGCGCGTCGCAGCTGGTTCGGGGAGCTGGACGGCGGGTGCGCGGTCGCCGGCAAGGAGCTCAAGTCTCTGGTCTCATTCCGGCGGCTCAACCTGCTGCACGACTGGCCGTTCAAGGGCTCCTTCGACGTGATTATGTGCCGCAACGTCGTCATCTACTTCGATCGGTCGACGCAGTGCGCGCTGTTCGAGCGCATGGCGGCGCGGCAGCGCGCGAGCGACCACCTCTTCATCGGCCACTCCGAGTCCCTCTACAAGGTTTGCGCGAGCTACGAGCTGATTGGCAAGACGATTTACCGGCGGCTGCCGTGAGCGCCGACCGGATGGCAAGCGCGGGCGCCTGCGCCGCGGATGCAGGCCGCGTGCTGCCGCTTTCCCTGCCCCAGTTCGGCCACATCCGCCGCTACTGGGATCCTGTGCACGAGACGTATGCGGCGAAGCTCCTGCCGGGCGAGTACTACGTGACCGTCGCGGGCGAGATGATCTGCACGGTGCTCGGGTCGTGCGTGTCCGCCTGCGTCCGCGACCGCACCCTCGGCATCGGCGGCATGAATCACTTCATGTTGCCCATCGACCTGTCGCGCGGCGAGCGTTTCTGGAGCGAGGCGACGAGCGCGGCCACGCGCTACGGCAACATCGCAATGCAGTGCCTCGTCGACGACGTACTCAAGGCAGGCGCGCGCCGCGACGATCTCGAGTTCAAGCTCGTTGGCGGCGGCAAGGTGCTCGCCGCGCTCACCGACGTTGGCGCCGCCAACATCGAGTTCGTGCGCGCTTACATGCGCAGCGCCGGCTTCGAGGTCAGTGGCGAGGATCTCGGCGATGTGCACCCGCGCAAGGTGCACTTCTATCCGGTGTCCGGCCGGGTAAGGGTCAAGAAGCTCCTGTCGACGCGCAACGACACGATCTTCGCGCGCGAACGGACCTATCTGCAGAAAGTGAATTCGACGCCGCCGGCGGGCGGCGCGTAGCTGTCCGAGGAGTCATGCGGTGTTGAAAGCCCAGAAGAAGAAAGTGCGGGTCCTGATCGTCGACGACTCGGCGTTGATCCGCCAGTTGTTGACCGAAATCCTCGGCGCCGATCCGTCGATCGAGGTCGTGGGCACCGCCCCCGATGCCTACGCGGCCCGCGAGGCGATCAAGCGGCTTAACCCCGACGTGCTCACGCTCGACGTCGAAATGCCGAAAATGGACGGCATCCAGTTCCTCCGCAACCTGATGCGGCTGCGGCCCATGCCCGTGGTGATGTGCTCCTCGCTGACCGCGCAGGGTGCGGCGGTCACGCTCGACGCGCTCGCGCTCGGGGCGGTCGACTTCGTGACCAAACCGAAGGTGGACGTTGCGCACCGCCTGGCCGACTACGCGGCGGAGCTCACCTCCAAGGTGATCGGAGCGGCGGGTGCGCGCGTTCGCGCGCAAACCGCCGAGCCGTCGGTCACCGGCGCCGGCCCAACCAAGTTCGCGCAGAAGCTGGGCGTCGATACGCTGCTGCCACGCGTGACGGGCGCGGCGCAGCCGCCGGGCCCGCAACGCATCGTCGCGATCGGCGCCTCGACCGGTGGCACCGAGGCAATCCGCGAAGTGCTGTCGCAACTGCCCGCGAACGTTCCCGGCATCGTGATCGCTCAGCACATTCCGAAGGCGTTCAGCGGCCCCTTCGCTGCGCGCATGAATGCGAGCTCCGCGCTCAGGGTCTGCGAGGCGGAGGACGGCCAGGAAATCCTGCCCGGGCACGCCTACGTCGCTCCCGGTGATCGGCACCTCGTGGTGGCGCGTGAGGGCGCGCACCTGCGCTGTCGCCTGAATGACGGGGCGCCGGTCCAGCGCCACAAGCCGTCGGTGGACGTGCTGTTCCGCTCGGTCGCGCAGAGCGCGGGACGCAACGCGATTTGCGTAATGCTGACCGGCATGGGCCGCGATGGCGCAGCCGGCATGCTCGAGCTGCGCGAGGCGGGCGCCGCCTGCATCGCCCAGGACGAGGCGAGCAGCGTGGTGTGGGGAATGCCGGGCGCGGCTCAGGCGGCCGGAGCGGTTGAGTCGCTGCATCCGCTGGCGGCGATCGCGGCGCGCATCGTCGAGCTTTGCGCTGCGCGCGCGAGCGCGCGCCACGATGCCGCGTGACGCGCGTCACAGATGCGCGCCGCGCCCGGCTTCGCCGCCGCCGCCCGGCGGGGAACACGCTAAGGAGTGCCTGCGCGGCGCCGATAACCGGGGGGCGGCGTCACATAACGCGGCGCAGCGCCTGCTGCCAGGATGTCGGGCGGGAATGGACTCGGAGTGCACCGATGAAAATCATGATCGTTGATGATTCCGCGGCGATGCGGATGATCGTGAAGAAGACGCTGCGTCAGGCGGGCTTCGAAGGTCACGAGATCTCCGAGGCCGAGGACGGCCTCAAGGCGCTCGCCGCGATCCAGAGCACCACGCCCGACCTCGTGCTGTCCGACTGGAATATGCCACGCATGAGCGGCATCGAACTCCTCGAGAAGCTCGCCGCCGCCGGGCTCAACGTCAGCTTCGGCTTCGTCACCACGGAAGCCACGATGGACATGCGCGCACGTGCCACCAGTGCCGGCGCCAAGTTCCTGATCTCGAAGCCGTTCACGCCCGAGTCGTTCAAGGCCGCGCTCGCGCCGCACATCCACTGATGCTGGCCGCGCACTCAACAGCCATGTCGACCGCCTATCCGCTGCCCGACGCGAGCAAGGTGAGGTCGATGCTGGGACTTCTGTTCGAGGGTCTCGAGGTGCGCGTCGGCAAGTCCTTCGCGGTCGTGCCGGCCTCTGGCTGCTGGGTCGCCCTCTACATCGGCGACGGCGGGGCGGCCGTGGGTGCCTGCATCGTAGATGCCGCGCTCGCGGCGAACGCGAGCGCGGCGTTGTCGATGCTGCCGCTCGGGATCGCGAAGGAGGCCGCTGCGTCGAAGCTGCTCACCGACGCCATGGTCGACAATCTGCGCGAAGTGCTCAACATCTGCACGCGGCTGCTGATGAGCGAAGGTTCCCCGCACCTGCGGCTGGCGGACATCCATCGCTGCAACGCGCTGCCGCCGAATGTGGCTGCGCTGCTCGGCGCCTACAAGGGCAGGATCGATTTTGAATTAAATGTCCCGAAATACGGGCCCGGCAACCTGGCCGTGATCAGCACCTGAGAGACGAGAAATGGACGCCGCAAAAAGCAAGAGTGACTCGGCGGGGAAGACCCAGCAGCAACTGGCCTTCGAGTTCGTGACCGCGCTAGCCTCGGAGCTATCGAGCGGCAAGATCGACCTGCCGTCGTTTCCCGACGTCGCGATCCGCGTGCGCCAGGCGCTGTCCAACGACAACACCGGAGTCGATCAGATCGTGCGCATCGTGGGTTCGGAGCCGGCGCTCGCGGCGCGCCTGCTGAAGATGGCGAACTCCGCCGCACTCAATCGCAGCGGCAAGCCGATCGTCGAGCTCAGGACCGCGATCGCGCGAATGGGCTACAACATGGTACGCAGCGCCGCCATTTCGTTCGCGATGGCGCAGATTCGCGCGAGCGAGGGCCTCAAGGGGCTCGCCAAGCCGCTCGAGAGCCTGTGGCGAACCAGCACCTACGTCGCAGCGTTCTGCTACGTGCTCGCCAGGAACCACACCAAGAGGAACGCCGACGAGGCCTTTCTGTGCGGCCTGCTGCACGGCGTAGGCCGCCTGTACCTGCTGACCCGCACGCCGCTCTTCCCCGAGTTCCTCGGCGATCCCACCTCGCTCGCAGAGACGATGCGCGACTGGCACGCCGACGTCGCCAAGGCGATTCTCGAGAACTGGGAGATGAACGACGAGCTCGTGCAGGCGATCACCCTCCAGGACGATGTCGCGCGCGCGCACTCCGGTCCCGCGGACCTCACCGACATCGTCGTCGCGGGCAACATGATGGCGGCATACATCGACCACCCCGAGTCGCTGGCCCTCAACATGAGCGGCGTTACCGGCTTCCGGATGCTGGGACTCGACGAGAACAACTGCGCGGAGGCGCTCGCGCAGTGCCGCGACGAGATCGAGGCGCTGCGGCAGGCCCTTGGCGGTTAGTTGCTCCGGTTCTGCCGATTTCACTGATTCCACGCCTTGCGGTGGCACGCGCGGATCTCTATTGTCGGACGCGCCTTAGCCCACACGAGCGCGTAGGGACCAGAACATGGACCCGCGGTCCACCCCGCAACCCCGGCAGGATGACCTGACACTGCTGGAAGCGGCGGTGTGGGCGGCGGAGCTCGGCGCCTACGAGTGGGACATGAGCGCCGATCGCAATCGCTGGCTGAACAACTGGTGCCAGCACCACGACATCGATCCCTGCGAGGGCGAGCAGCACGGCGTGCGCTGGCGCGCCAACGTGCACCCGGACGATCGCGCCGCGGCCCGCGTCGAGTGGGACGCGCATCTTGCCGGTGAGCGCGACCGCTACGAGAGCGAGTACCGCATGCGCACGCTCGGCGGCGTGTGGCGCTGGGTGCGCAACCGCGCCGTCGTGGTCCGCGGGCCAAATCCCGGCGACCCGATGCGGCTCATCGGCGTGTGCCTCAACATCAACGAACGACGCGAGCTTGCGGTCGAGCTCGAGCGCAGCCGCCGCAGCCTCGAGGCGCTGGCCGCGGCGGCGCCCATCTGGATGATGCTGCTCGATGCCGAGGGCATCATCGAGTTCGCCAGCCGCTCGTTCCTCGGCGTGAGCCCGGCGGCGCTCCTCGGCCGCTCGATCGGCGCGGTGATCGGCGAGGCGACGGACGCGGCGGCCATCGATGCCTTCCGCCAGTCGGTGCTGCGTGCCCCGGGGCCGCAAATGCACACCGCCGTGCTGCGCGACGGCCGCTTGATCGGCACCTGGGCACGGCGCATCGAGCAGGACGGAAAAGTCACCGGCATTGCCTCGGTCAGCGTCGACCTCTCCGAACGGCGCACCCGCGAGCGCGATCTCCTCGAGGCAGTCACCCGTGAGCAACGGCGCTTCGGCCGGGATCTGCACGACGGGCTCGGCCAGGAGCTGACTGGAATCGCGCTGCTGGTGAAGACGCTGGTCAAGCGCGCCGAAAAGGAGGCGCCGGCACTGTGCGCCGAACTCATCGAGGTGCTCGACTACGTGAGCGGCGCGATCGCCACCAGTCGCGAGGTGGCACGCGGCGCATCGCCCGTGGGGCGGGAGCACGGAGGCCTCGGCCGCGCGCTCATAGAGCTCGCCCGGCGCTGGCCGACGGAAGGCAACCTGCAGGTCGAGTGCCGGGTGGACGGACGGGCGGGGGACTTGCTCGAGCCGCTGGTGGCCGAGAACCTCTACCGCATCGCCCAGGAGTCGATCAACAATGCCGTGCGCCACAGCGGCGCGCGGCACATCGGCATCGTCCTCGCGCACGGCGCCTCGCCGACCGGCGTGCACCTCACGATCGAGGACGACGGCAGCGGCATCCCGAGCGAGCAGATGTTCGCGGACGGGCTCGGCCTCAGGATCATGCGCGCGCGTGCGGAACTCGTCGGCGCGGTGCTCAGGGTCGGTGATCGCTCGCCCAAGGGCACGCTCATCGAGTGCCGCTGGGAGTGGCGCGCGGGGACGACGCCGCGCGAGCCGGGCGCGGCACCAACCCCGGCCTAGGCGCGGCGCCGCTGACCGGTGCGGCGGCTCGCGAGCGCCGTGCGCAGGTACCCGCCCGTGTACGAGGCAGGGTTTCGCGCCAGTTCTTCCGGCGTGCCGACGCCGAGCACCGTCCCGCCGCCGTCGCCGCCCTCGGGGCCGAGATCGATGATCCAGTCGGCGGTCTTGATGACATCGAGATTGTGCTCGATGACCACGATCGTGTTGCCTTCCTCGCGCAAGCGTCGCAGCACGCCGAGCAGCTGCGCGATGTCGTGGAAGTGCAGTCCGGTCGTCGGCTCGTCGAGAATGTAGAGCGTGCGTCCGGTGGCGCGCTTCGAGAGTTCCTTGGCGAGCTTCACGCGCTGCGCCTCGCCGCCGGACAGCGTCGTCGCGTTCTGCCCGAGACGCACGTAGGAGAGGCCGACGTCGAGCAGCGTCTTCAGCTTGTGCGCGACCACCGGCACCGCCTGGAAGAATGCCTGCGCGTCCTCGACCGTGAGCTCCAGGACCTCGTTTATCGTCTTGCCGCGATAGCGGATCTCGAGCGTCTCGCGGTTGTAGCGCTTGCCCTTGCAGATGTCGCAGGGCACGTAGACGTCCGGCAGGAAGTGCATCTCGACCTGGATGACGCCATCGCCCTGGCAGGCCTCGCAGCGCCCGCCCTTGACGTTGAAGCTGAAGCGACCCGGCTCGTAGCCGCGCGCGCGTGCCTCGGGGGCCTGCGCGAACAGCTCGCGGATCGGCGTGAAGAGCCCGGTGTAGGTCGCGGGATTCGAGCGCGGCGTGCGGCCGATCGGGCTCTGATCGATGTCGATGACCCGGTCGATGTGCGCGAGGCCGTCGATCCGCTCGCACGGCGCGGGCTCGGCGCCAGCGTCGTTGAGTGCCTGTGCGACGCGTCGGTAGAGCGTGTCGTTGACGAGCGTCGACTTGCCCGAGCCCGACACGCCGGTCACGCAGGTCAGGAGGCCGATCGGTATCTCGACCGTGACGTGCTTGAGGTTGTTGCCGATCGCATCGACCACGCGCAGCTGGCGCTTGGGATCGGGCGTACGCCGTTCCGCGGGCACCTCGATCCGCTCCCGGCCCGAGAGGTAGCCGCCCGTCAGCGAGCGTGGGCAAGCCTCGATGTCGGCGACGCTTCCCTGGGCGACGATTTCACCGCCGTGAACGCCCGCCCCGGGTCCGAGATCGACGACGTAGTCGGCCTGGCGGATCGCGTCCTCGTCGTGCTCGACGACGATCACGGTGTTGCCAAGGTCCCTCAGGCGCAGCAGCGTGTCGAGCAGGCGCTGGTTGTCGCGCTGGTGCAGGCCGATCGAAGGCTCATCGAGGATGTACATGACCCCAACGAGCCCGGAGCCCACCTGGCTCGCGAGCCGGATGCGCTGCGCCTCGCCGCCGGAAAGCGTCTCGGCGCTGCGATCGAGCGTGAGGTAGTCGAGCCCGACGTTTGCGAGGAAACCCAGGCGATCGGCGATCTCCTTCTGGATCTTGATCGCGATCGCGCCGCGCCAGCCCGGCAGCGTGAGCTCCTTGAAGAGCTCGAGCGCGTGGCCGACCGAGAGGCTGGTGACCGCGGCGATGTTGCGGCCGGCGACGAACACGTGTCGCGCCGCGACGTTGAGGCGCGTGCCGCCGCAATCGTTGCAGGGCTTGCTGCCGAGGTACTTCGCGAGTTCCTCGCGCACCATCATCGAATCGGTTTCCTTGTAGCGCCGCTCGAGGTTGGGAATGATGCCCTCGAAGGCGTGGCGCTTGCGCGTCGTGCCGCCGCGGCCGTCGAAATACCTGAACTCGATGGTGTCCTCGCCGCTGCCATAGAGCAGCACCTTCTGCACGCGCGGCTCGATGTCACGCCACGGCGTCTCGACGTCGAACTTGTAGTGCCGGGCAAGCGACTGGATGAGCGTGAAGTAGTAGGCGTTGCGGCGGTCCCAGCCGCGCACCGCGCCGGCCGCGAGCGACAGCTGCGGCTGCGTGACGACCCGCGCCGGATCGAAGAACTGCTTCTGGCCGAGGCCGTCGCAGGCGGGGCAGGCACCCGCGGGATTGTTGAACGAGAACAGGCGGGGCTCAAGCTCGGCGAGCGACCAGCCGCAGACGTTGCACGCGAACTTGTCGGAAAACACGAGCTCGGCGCGCTTCGAGGCGTCGAGGAAGGCGATCGATGCGATGCCACCGCCCAGGCGCAGCGCCGTCTCGAAGGACTCGGCGAGCCGCTGGGTCATGTCGGCGCGGACCTTGAAGCGATCGACGACCGCTTCGATCGTGTGCTTGCGCCTCAAGTCGAGTGCCGGTGGGTCGTCGAGTTCGACGACCTTGCCGTCGATGCGCGCGCGCACGAAGCCCTTGCCCTTGAGCTCGTCGAGCACCTGCGCATGCTCGCCCTTGCGCTCCTTGATGACGGGCGCGAGCAACAGGAGCGCCGAGCCCTCCGGAAGTTCGAGCACCTGGTCGACCATCTGGCTCACGGTCTGCGCCGTGAGGTCCAGCCCGTGGTCCGGGCAGCGCGGGATGCCCGCGCGCGCGTACAGGAGCCGCAGGTAGTCGTAGATCTCGGTCACGGTCGCGACCGTCGAGCGCGGGTTGTGCGAGG
>JANXZZ010000318.1 GCA_025355245.1 Pseudomonadota bacterium
GTCGCGGCGCTCCTATCCGGGAGCGCCGCATGATCCGCTCCCACGTGCCCGCGCTCGCCTACGAGCGCCGCGCGACCGCGCTATTGAAAGTCGAAGAGCAGCGGGCGAAGGAACGACAGAAGAAATTGGCGGGAACGCGCAGGACCTTCCCCTCCGTGGAGGGGAAAGTAGACAGGCACGCGGGTGAATCCGCTGCCAAGGTCGGCAAGGCGCTCGGCGTGTCGCGTGCGTCGGTCGAGCGTGCCAAGGTCGTCAAGGAACGGGCGGTGCCGGCGCCCTCACCCGAGGGGGCCGCATGAGAATCCAAGCGCCACGCCCGGATTCGTACGCGGCGGCACAATCCGACTGGGCGACGGTGCGGACTCAGGTTATCGCGCTCTATGACTCTGGCGCGCAACCGTCCGACATTTCGTTGCGGCTTCGCCTTCGCCTACAACTCGTTTTGAAAGCGATTTCTCAGCGCAACCGCGACCTGTCGCGCATCCGCCGCGAGCACGCGCCGCTATGCGAGCGCGCCGACCTTGCGCGATTGCTTGCCGCACGTGGCGAGTCCGTCACGACCATCGCGCGCTGTACGCACCTATCCGTTCCGCAAGTGCACGAAGCGCTCGCTGTCAATCCGCCTGCAACCAATCGAGGTGACCCATGGGGATCCTGAACTTGATCAAACCGACCGCGCCGGAGGCGCCTGCCGCCGACGCGCTGCGCCAGCACAACGCCGAGCGCGCGGCCAAGGCCGCCAAGCTTCAGGAACTCGCGAGCAAGGATGCTGCTGCGCTCGCCGATCTCCGCATGCTAGCGGGCATCCGCGACGGGCTCGACGGCGCGCGTCAGCGTCGGCTCGACTTGCTCGCCGAAAGCGAACTCGGTGCCGATCACGCTTCCGCGCTCGCCACCGTCGAAGCCGCGATCCGCGATGCCGAGCGCGAAGAGGCAACTTGCACCGAGCGTGCGGCGATCAGCGAACGCAAGCGTGCGCTCCTCCGGCCTCAAATGGACGCCGTCCACACCGAACTGCAAGCGCTCGACGCCGCCTTGCCGGCGCTGCGCGTTGCGGACGCTGCCGAACGGCTCGACGCGTTTGCATCCGCACCGGAGACACAGCGGATATTTCGCGAGTTCCAAGCCGCGTGGACTGCGATGTGGCGCCTCGCGGCCGAGCACGATGGCGACGCCCTCGCGGCGCGGGTGACGCCGCTCGGTGCTCGGCACGCGGCGGGCGATGTGGTCGTGCCATTGCCGAACCGCCCCGCGTGCCGAGCGCTGGATTTCGACCGCAAGGCGTTGGCCAAGGCGATCACCACTTGATTCTGTCGCGTAACGTGATCAAGCAACGCGCCATGGCGATGCTAGCCGATCAGCCGCGCACCCGCACGCCTGAGCAAGAGGCTGCGCGCGGCATGCCTTTGGGGCAGTTCGTGCGCGAGGCCATGCGTGTGCTGGAGCCGGCTACCCGGTTCATCTGGGGCGATTGCCTCGAAGCGATTTGCATGCATGCCGAGGCTGCCGCGACCGGCAAGCCACCGAAACGCAATTTGATTATCACGGTGCCGCCCGCGACGAGCAAGAGTTCCATTGTGTCCGTCGCGTTGCCCGCATGGTGCTGGA
This sequence comes from Pseudomonadota bacterium, assembly GCA_025355245.1. Classification (GTDB taxonomy): domain Bacteria; phylum Pseudomonadota; class Gammaproteobacteria; order Steroidobacterales; family Steroidobacteraceae; genus CAIKZZ01. The sequence continues at coordinate 1,609 of JANXZZ010000318.1, forward strand.
TCCACCGGCCGCATCTGCGTTTTGCCTGCGCGTCGGGCACGCCATCTGTCGCGATTCGCGACAGCGTGCGTTGTCGCAGCATCATTCGCAGTCCGTGGTACGCGCAGCGCTTTCGGCCGGACTGGTCGATCAGCGATGACAGCGATACCAAAACCAATTTCGCCAATACGCGCGGCGGCTCGCGGCTCGCGACGACCACCGGCAGCTCGCTCATGGGCGCGCGAGCCGACATTCTGATTTGCGACGACGGGCTCGACGCCATGCGAGCGTTTTCCAAGATTGAGAAGGAGACCCTATTCAATTGGTGGAACCAGACCTTCGCCGGTCGCGTCGCCGACCCCGAGCGCTGCGCTCGCATCATCATTCAGCAGCGACTTGCGGTCGACGACTTGGTCGGCCGTGTGCTGGAGCGCGAGCCCGATCAGTGGGACGTGCTGTCGATCCCGATGCTATGGGAAGAGTCTCGACGCACCACTACGTCGCTCGGCTGGACCGATCCGCGCACCGAGGACGGTGCGTTGATGTTCCCGGCTCGCTTCAGCGCCGAGACCGTGGCCGTAGAGCGCGTGCGGCTCGGTGAAGCCGCGTTCGCAGGGCAGCACTTGCAACGGCCGTACGTGGACGGCGGCAGCATCATCAAGACGGAGCACTTCCAAATTTGGCCGGCCGACGCGCCGCTGCCCACGTTCACGAATCGCATTCTTAGTCTCGATACGGCTTACGGCAAGCACCAGCAATCGGGCGACTACACCGTGGCGCTGGAGGTCGGCGTGTTTGATCGGGGCTACCTGTTGTTGAGTTTGCTGCGCTCCAGGTTGGACTACCCAGCACTCAAGGCGGCCGTGATTCAACTCACGGCACAAGGCGGCATCAATGCCGTGCTGGCCGAAGACGCC
>JANXZZ010000285.1 GCA_025355245.1 Pseudomonadota bacterium
GGTTGTCCGACGGGTGGCCCCATTCGGCCGCGAGCCACGTGTCGTTGAAGTCGAGCCAGCGGATCATCGCGCCGATGTTGAACGCCGCCTGCACCGGATCGAGCTCGTAGCTGGTGCCCGGCACCCGCGCGCCGCCGACCATCGTCGCACCAGGCACGACCGGCCCGAGGAGCCTGGTGCAGGCGGGGTAGCCGAGCGCCTGGAAGCCGCAGGCGAGCGTGTCGAGCAGGCAGTAGCGCGCCGTGGTGTAGGCGACCTCGCTCGTCACCTGGTAGGCGGTCGCGTACGCGGCGATGTCGACCAGCACCCGGTCAGGGTCGGGGCGTTTCGCCGACTTGTGGTCGTGGCTGGACATGCGGGCGCTCTCCGGATGCGGGGCTAGTGCCGGTCCTTCAGTGCCACGAACGGGCGTGGCTCGGGGCCGGTGTAGTTCGCGCTCGGCCGGATGATCTTGCCGTCCTCGCGCTGCTCGATGACATGCGCCGCCCAGCCGGTCGTGCGCGAGATGACGAACAGCGGCGTGAACATTGCCGTCGGCACGTCCATCATGTGGTAGCTGACGGCACTGAACCAGTCGAGGTTCGGGAACATCTGCTTCGCGTCCATCATCACCGCCTCGAGCCGCGCGGCGACGTTGTACATGCGGCTGTCGCCGGCGAGACCGGAGAGCTGCTTGGCGACGCGCTTGATCACCTCGTTGCGCGGATCGGCGATCGTGTACACCGGGTGGCCGAAGCCGATGATGACTTCCCGGGTGGCGACGCGCCGGCGGATATCGGTCTCGGCCTCGATGGGCGTCGCGTAGCGCTGCTGGATCTCGAAGGCCATCTCGTTCGCGCCGCCGTGCTTGGGGCCGCGCAGCGCGCCGATCGCACCCGTGATGGCCGAGTACATATCGGAGCCGGTACCGGCGATCACCCGCGCCGCGAAGGTACTCGCGTTGAACTCGTGCTCGGCGTAGAGGTTGAGCGAGGTGTGCATCGCGCGCACCCACTCGGCTCGCGGCGCCGCGCCGTGCAGTAGATGCAGGAAATGCCCGCCGATCGAGTCGTCCTCGGTCGCCACCTCGATGCGCTTGCCGGCGTGGCTGAAGTGGTACCAGTAGCAGAGCATCGAGCCCTGGCACGCGATCAGCCGGTCGGCGATCTCGCGCGCACCCGCGGCGGCGTGGTCCTCGCGCTCGGGGAGCGCGCAGCCGAGCGCCGAGACGGCGGTGCGCAGCACGTCCATCGGGTGGGTCGCGGCGGGCAGCTGCTCGAGGATCCGGAGCACGGGCTCGGGGACGCCGCGCAGGCTCTGCAGCTTCAACTTGTAGGCCGCGAGCTCCGCCGCGGTCGGCAGCGTGCCGTGGATCAGGAGGTGGGCGATCTCCTCGAACTCGGCATTCTCGGCGGTATCGAGGATGTCGTAGCCGCGGTAGTTGAGGTCATTGCCGGTGCGACCCACGGTGCAGAGCGCGGTGTTGCCGGCCGCGACACCGGACAGTGCCACCGACTTTTTCGGCTTCGCCAGCAGCGGGCCCGGCATGTTGACGGTGTCGGACATACGACTTTCCTCGCGTGCGGGGCGCTACTTCGTAAACAGCTCGTCCAGTTTCTTCTCGTAGTCGTGGTAGCCGAGCACTTCGTAGAGTTCGGCGCGCGTCTGCATGCGATCGACGACACCCGCCTGCGTGCCCTTGGCGCGGATCTCGCCGTAGACGCCGAGCGCCGCCTGCGACATCGCGCGGAACGCCGACAAGGGATAGAGCACCAGGCCGACGCCCGTTGCTTTCAGTTCGGCGACGGTGAACAGCGGCGTCTTGCCGAACTCGGTGATGTTCGCGAGCACCGGCACCGCGACCGCGCGCGTGAACTCCCGGTACTCCCCGAGCGTCGCGAGGGCCTCGGCGAAGATCATGTCCGCGCCCGCCTCGACGTAGGCGAGCGCGCGCTCGACCGCGGCCGGCTGGCCCTCGACCGCGTGCGCATCGGTGCGCGCCATGATCACGAACTCCGCATCGGTGCGGCCATCGACCGCGGCCTTGAGGCGATCGACCATCTCCTCCTTAGACACCAGCGCCTTGCCGGGCCGGTGGCCGCAGCGCTTGGCCTGGACCTGGTCCTCGAGGTGCATGCCGGCGGCGCCCGCGCGGATGAACTCGCGCGTGGTGCGCGCAATGTTGAAGGCGGCACCCCAGCCGGTGTCGGCATCGACCAGCAGCGGCAGCCCGGTCGCGCCGGTGATCCTGCGGATGTCCTCGGCGACGTCGTTCTGCGAGGTGATGCCGAGGTCGGGGAGGCCGAAGGAAGCGTTGGCGACGCCGGCGCCCGACAGGTAGAGCGCCTGGAACCCCGCCTTCTCGGCGAGCTTCGCGGTGTAGGCGTTGATCGCCCCGACGACCTGCAGAGGCCGTTCGCGCTCGACGGCGGACCTCAGCCGTGCGCCCGCAGAGCCGGGGGATGTCGACATCGCGCACCTCTTATATTGTGCGGTGCATTATAACTCAGGCGATCCTGACCAGCGTCCGCCCCACGACCTTGGCGCCCACGTAGTCGGCAAATGCTGCGGGCAGCGCGTCGAAGCCGATCTCGCGGTTCGCGATCAAGCCGAGGTGCCGGGGCTTGAGGTCGGTCGCGATCCGCTCCCACACGTGCAGGCGCTCGGCGCGCGTGTTGGCGACCGAGTTGATGCCGAGCAGGCTCACGCCGCGCAGGATGAACGGCAGCACCGTCGTGTTGAGGTCGGCGCTCGCCGCGAGGCCGATGCTGGCGATGTTGCCCCAGAAGTCCACCGTCCGGGTCAGCCAGGTCAGCACCTCGCCGCCGACGTTGTCGATCGCGCCCGCCCATTCGACCGCCTCGAGTGGCCGCTTGCCGAGGTTGATGTCCTGGCGCTTGACGATCCGTGCCGCACCGATGCTGCGCAGGTACCCCTCCGCCTCAACCTTGCCGCTGACCGCGACCGCCTGGTAGCCGCGCCCCGCCAGCATGTCGATCGCGAGCGATCCGACCCCCCCGCTCGCACCCGTGACCGCGATCGGCCCGCGCGCGGGCTCCTGGCCATTGCGCTCCATGCGATCGATCGCGAGCGCCGCCGTGAACCCGGCCGTGCCGATCCGCATGGCGTCGGCGAGCGACAGCGAGCGCGGCAGCGCGATCACCCATTCGGCGTTCACCCGCGCGTACTCGGCGTAGCCGCCGTCGTGGGTTTCCGAGAGCCCGCAGCCGGTCACGAGCACCTCATCGCCCGTCTTGAAGCGCGCATCCTCCGAGGAGACGACGTGGCCCGCGAGGTCGATGCCACCGACCAGCGGGTAGCGGCGCAGGATCCTGCCCGCGCCCGTGGCAGCGAGCGCGTCCTTGTAGTTGATGGTCGAGTAGCGGACCTTGATGACGACTTCGCCGGCCGCGAGCTCCTCGAGCCCGATCTCGTCGAAGCGCGCGACGATTTTCTTGTCGATCTCGTGGATGCGAAAGGCCCGGAACTTCTGCATGGATTATTCCCCCTGTCCTTCAGGCCGCGCGGCGGTCGAGCCAGGCGGTCAGCCCGTCGACGTTGATGGCGATGTCGGCGTCGAGCAGTTCGTGGCGCCGCACGGGATCCCGATCGAAGCCGTGCCGGTCGAGACCCGCCGACAGGTAGCCGAACATGTCCGCGCGCATGCGGGCGCCGCGCTCGGGCGCACTGGCATGCCGCTCGGCGAGCTCGACGTAGGCGTCGATCCCCGCGTGCATCTCGCGACCCAGCCGCGCGATGTCCGTGACCCGCCCGTAGTGCGTGAGGTACACCGCCTTGGGCGCGATCGCGAGGATCCTATCGACGGAGGCGCCGAGCTGCGTGGGGTCGAACTGCGTGGGCGTCGTCGCCGGAAACACGTACTCGCGCCCGGCGACGTCGAAGTCCCGGTACGAGACCCCGAAGGTGTCGCCGCTGAAGAGCCCGCCGACGTCCCGATCGAGGATCACGTGGTGGTGCAGCGCATGCCCCGGCGTGTACAGGAACGTAAACGGCCGGCCCGCGAGCGCGAGCGTCGCGCCGTCCGCGGGCGTCACGATCCGCGCGCGCGGGATCGGCTCGATCTCGCCGTAGAGCGCTGCGTACGCCGCCTCTCCGTACACGTGCTTCGTCGCCGCGATCAGCTTCGCGGGTTCGGCGAGGTGCGCGGCACCGCGCGGGTGCACGACAACCGTCGCATTCGGCAGGTGCGCGAGGAGCGCGCCCGCGCCGCCCGCGTGATCGAGGTGGATGTGCGTCAGGAACACCCAGTCGACGGCCGCGGTCGGGATGCCCTTGGCCGCGAGTGCGGCGAGCAGCAGCGGCACCGAGTGCGTGGTGCCGGTGTCAACGAAGGCGGCGCGGCCGTCGTGCACGATCAGGTGGCTCGCATCGAGGCGCGGGCGCAGGAACTCGGTGTCGATCGCGGTGATGCCGTGGGCGTACTCGGTGAGCGCCGAAACGACGGGGCCGGCTTGCGCCGGCCCCAGGTGCGAATCGCGGCTGCCGCTCACGGCGCGCGCGGCGCGCGCGGCACCCACAGCGCCGGCTGCTGCGCAGCAAAGTAGTGCGCGATCGCGTCGATGTCCGCGTCGCTCAGCTTCTGGACGAAGCTGCCCATGATCATGTTCTGGCGCGTTCCCTTGCGGTAGGCCTTGAGCGCCTGCGCGAGGTAGTCCGGGTACTGCCCCGCGAGCGTCGGGTATTCGGGCGTGAGCCCGACGCCTTCCTTGCCGTGGCAGGCAACGCACACCTGCGCGCTCGCGGGCGCGGTGCCGACCGTCGTCCCGGCCGCAGTCACGGGCTGCGCGGTTGCGAAGTAGGCCGCCACGTCGTTCGCGTCCACTTCGCTGAGGCTCGAGGCCTGGCCCTTCATGGTCGGGTGCTGGCGGGTGCCCGCGCGGTACTCCGCGAGCGCCGCCGCGACGTAGGGCGCGTGCTGGCCGCCGAGGCGCGGCACCCGGTAGTTCGGATAGGCGTTGCGGTAGTCGGGAATGCCGTGGCAGCCAAAGCAGGTATAGGCGAGCCGCGCGCCGCGCGCCGCATCGCCGGGGGCCGCGTCCGCGGCGGCCGGCCCCGGCAGGAGCGAAGCGCAGAGGAGCGCCGCCGCCGCGGGAATCGCCATCAACCGGTATCTGTATGCCATAAGCCTCGAGCCGCCTCTGCCAATCTAGCCACCGGGCCACCGGCAGCCGCAGAATGTTACGGAGGACCCCCGAAAAACTCCACCCGGGCGAACCCCGATATCGCCGCCGGCTCGTTACAGGTTGTGACGCCATCCTCCGCCCACCGAGCACTCCATGAACCGATCCGCCCGTCTCGCCGCCGCCCTGCTCACCGGACTCCTGTTCGCAGCCATCGCGCTCGCCGAGCCCGAGCCGCACACCCTGACCGTCACCGGCCACGGCGAGGTGCGCGCGCAGCCCGACCAGGCGACCGTCACGATTGGCGTGAGCACCCGCGCACCGACCGTCGCCGCGGCCGGCGCCGCCATCGACAAGGTGATGCCGGCGCTCCTGAAGCTCACGCACGACCTCGCCATCCCGGACGCACAGGTGCGCTCGACGCGGATCAGCATCCACCCCGAGTACGCCGACAACGACAAGGGCACCGACCGGCACTTCAGCGCCTACGTCGCCGAGCGCGCGATGGTCGTCGACCTCCGGGACATCGACCGACTCGCGGAACTCCTCGAGAGGAGCGCCAGCGCCGGCGCCAACCTCATCAGCGAACCCGAACTCGATTCGAGCCGGCGCAGCGAGCTCGAGCGCACCGCGCTCGCGCGCGCGCTCGGGGATGCACAGGAAAATGCGCGCGTGCTCGCGAGCGCCGCGGGCGCGAGCGTGGGGCCTGCGCTGCGCATCGACATGAGCGGCACGGGACCCACGCGCCTGCGCGACTACGCCGGCGTCTCGCTGGGCATGAACGGCAGGGGCGCCGCTGCCGACAGCTTCCAGCTGGGCGAGCTCACGTTCCGGGCGAGCCTCGAGGCCACCTTCGGCCTCGTGCCCGTGCCCGCCGCCCGTTGAGCTACCTGAAGGCGATCGCCGTCGGGCTCGGCTGCTCGGCGGTCATCACCGGCGTCTACCTGTGGCAGCGCGAGCCCGCGGCCACCGCGGCGCCGGCTGCGCGCGCCACCGCGCGGGCGACGGCCGCTCCGCTTGCGAGTCCCTTGACCGTCGCGCCGGCCGCGCGCGCAGCGGGACCGACCCCGCTTCGCGCCGCGATCACGCACGCCTTCGGCAGCCCGCCGTTGTCGCGCGCACTCCTCGACCGTGTCGCGGCCGGGGACGTCGCCGCGGTCGCGCGCGAACTCGCCGCCACCGACGATGCGGCCGCGGCCGTGCACCACGCCGACCTCGCGGCGCTGTGCGCCGCGGAAGGCCATGCTCCGCCCGAAGGCGGCACTGCGGACGAACGCGTGGCGCTCGATGCAAGCGCGGGCGCGGCAGAGGCGCACGCGCTGATCGCCGCGCAGATCGACGCACGCCACGCCTGGCAGAGCCGCTTCGCTGCCGGCTGCGCGGGCGCGCCCGCGCTCGATGCGGCGACGGTTCACCGGCACCTGGCCGCGTTCGCCTCGCGCGGCGACGCGACCAGCCTCGAGCGGCTCTCGCGGGAGGACGGCGCGCCGCCCGCGCGCCTGCAGAGCGCCGCGCTCCTCGGCAACGCACGCGCGCAGTTTCGCATCGCGCTCGGCACGCCGGCCGCCCAGCCGGGCGCGGCTCGCAGCTGGCTCGAGGCAGCCGCGAAGACGGACGCCGAGGCCGACGCTTACTACGCGCTCTGCCTGCTCGGCGGCTGCGCGGGACCTCCCGATCCGGGTCTCGCGCGCACCGAGCTCGAGTCGGCAGCGCGCGGCGGCTCTTTGTATGCACTTGGGCTGCTGGCCTCGGCGCTCGTGCCCGACGGCCCCCGACGCTGGACGCGCAGCGACAGCGTCGTGACGCCGATCGTCACGCGTGACCTCGACGGGCTCGCGCTCGATCCTGCCCAGGAATACGCGTGGGCCTCCCTCGCCGCCGCACTCGCCACGACCGGCTGCTTCGGATTCGAGTTCGGCGTCGCGGGCGATGCGCTCGAGCTGCGTACGCGCCTCGGGCGCGCGCTGCTGCCGGTCGAGCTCGACACGGCGCAGAGCACCGTCCGCGAGCTCGAAGAGAGTTCAGGGGGTGCTCTGCGCCACAGCCTCGGTTGCGACTGAGCCGAGGGGACAACCGCGGCCTGCTCGGCGTAGGCTGGCGTGTCGCCTCGCTCGTCCGCGGGCGCGATCGGTGTCCGGCGTCGGCGCCTTTTTATGTCAGCAAGCACGGAAAGTGTTCCGATGAAGACGCCTCTCAAGGTCACCGTAACGCGCTGGCTGCTGGTGTTCGCCGTCACGACCGCGAGCGGCCTGCTCGGCTTCATGCTGCCCTCGCTCGGCGCCCGCCTGACACTGCCGCTGCTGCCAAGCGGCATTGCCGCGGCGGCGACCACGCGCTGGGGACGCGGCATGTGGCCGGCGGTCTTCGCCGCCGCCACCTGCATCAACCTGTCGCTCGGCCGGCCGTGGCTGACCGACGTGTTCGTGGGCGCGGGGCTCGCGGGCGGGGCGTGCGTGACCTCGTGGCTCCTCGAGCACTACCACTTCGACCCGAACTTCACGCGCTCGCGCGACGTGCTCGTGTTCCTGCTGGCCGCGGCGCTCGGCATGACGCTGGCGCCGAGCCTCGGGATGCTCGGCTACGCGATCGCGATCTCCCCTTCGATGCCGCTGCTCCCGATCAACTGGCTGCGCTGGTGGAGCAACGTAACGGCCGGCGTCCTGCTCCTGACGCCCCTGCTGGTCGCGATCAACCGTCAGAGCTTCGCGCGCCTGCTCGCGCAGTGGCTGAGCGGACTCGTCTGGCTCGCAGCGCTCCTCGGCTGCGTCGCCGCGATCCTCGTGTTGCCGGGCCCGCTCGGCCGTGCGCCGATATTGGTGCTATCGCTGGTGCTCATCGTCGTCGGCGCAATCCGTTTCGGCCTCGTACCCGCCGTCGCCACGGCGCTCGCGGTCTCGGCCGCGACTGCATTCAGCTTCGCGTTCAGCAAAGGCGCGTTCGGCGGCGGCGAGGAACTCGCGGGCCTGGTGGCGATCTGGTCGTTCATCGGCGCCCTGGTCGGCCTCAGCCTCGCGGTCACCGCGCTGCTCGCCGAACGCGACGCCGCCGCCAGCGCGAAGCTGCGTGCGGAACGGCGCTACGCGCAGATATTCGACGGTAGCCCGCAGCCGCTGTGGGTGCACGATCCAGTGACGCTGCACTTCCTGCTGGTCAACGAGGCCGCGATCCGTCAGTACGGCTGGGAACGCGCGGAGTTCCTCGAGCGCGGCACCGATTCGCTGGCGGCGCCGGGCGGCGAGCCGGTGCTGCCGCCAGCCGAGGCGCGCGCGGCCGCCGAGAGCGGCCCGGCGCCCTTCGAGACGCGCCACTGCACGCGCACCGGCCAGATCCTCGACGTCGAGGTGTGGACGCGCTCGATCGACCTCGACGGCCACCCGGCCGATCTCGTGTTCGCGATCGATGTGACCGAGCGCCGCGCGCTCGGCCGCGCGCTCCTCGAGGCGATCAGCGGCGAGCAGCGCCGCATCGGCCAGGAAATTCACGACGGTCTCGGCCAGGAACTGACCGGGCTCGCGCTGTCGCTGCGCGCGCTCGCGAACCAGGCGGCGCGCGAGCGCGCGGCGATGGCGCAGGACCTCGCGCAGCTCGCCGACATGGTGTCGGGATGCATCGAGAGTACGCGACGCATCGTGCGCGGCCTCTCGCCGTTGAGCGATGCGGACGGCAATCTCCTCGGCGCGCTCGAGTCGCTTGCGCAGACGAGCTCGCTGTCGGGAACGCCGGTGCGCCTGCGCACGCGGCTCGATGCGTCGCTGGTTCTGCCGCTCGAGGCGCGGAGCCACCTGCTCAGGATCGCCCAGGAGGCGGTCCAGAACGCACTCAAGCATTCGGGAGCGAGTCGCGTCGACGTGGACCTCTGGGTGCGGCCGGGTGCGGTCACGCTCACCGTCGATGACGACGGCCGAGGGCTTGGGAGTCCGGACGCCGACACCGCCGGCCTCGGCATGCGCACGATGCAGTTCCGCGCGGTTGCGATCGGTGGGCGGCTGCGAATCACGCGGCGCCGCGGCGGCGGCACCGTGATCGTCTGCGACGCGCCGCAGGCGACCTTCGTCGTCGAAATCGCCTAAGGCGCTTCCCCGTCACGAGAAGAACTTGCCGATCGTGAGGAGGCTGCGATAGAGCCCCCACGCGAGCGGTATCCCGACCGCGGCCCATGCGAGTACGAGCGCGAGTCCACTCGATGTCGCTGCGCCGCGCGCACTCGCGCCTGCCTCGGCCGCCGCCGCGCGCTCGCGTGCGCGCTGCCGCTCCTGGTCGAGTTCCGCGGGGCTCATGAACCACTTGTCGGCCACGGGCTTGATCATCAGGTTGCAGATGAAGCCGATGACGAGCATGCCGGTCAGGATGTACATCGTCTGGTTGTAGACCTGCTCGCGCGGGAGGCCGAGGCCGAGCTGGTAGTCGCGCATGAAGTTGATGACGACGGGACCCAGGATCCCGGCAATGCTCCACGCGGTCAGTAGGCGCCCGTGGATCGCTCCGACCATCTGCGTGCCGAAGAGATCCGCGAGATACGCCGGTACCGTCGCGAAGCCGCCGCCGTACATGCTGAGGATGATGCAGAACGCGGAGGCGAAGGCGACCTTGTTGCCCGCGCCCGCGCTCGCCGGGATGCTCGCGTACAAGAGCCCGCCGAGCACGAAAAAGATCGCGTAGGTCATCTTGCGGCCGAGCTTGTCCGAGAGGCTCGCCCAGAAGAACCGGCCGACGATGTTGAAGAGGCTCAAAAGCGCGGTGAAGCCGGCCGCAACCCCGGCGATCGCCGCAAGCTGGGCCTTGTCGAGGTCGACGAAGCGCACGTCCTGGTTGATCAGGTGCCCGCCGAAGACCTCCTGCAGCATCGGGCTGGCCATGCCGAGCACGCCGATTCCCGCGGAGACGTTCATACACAGCACCATCCAGACGAGCCAGAACTGCGGGATGCCCCACACCTTGCTGACGTGCACGTGCCGCTCGGTCATCATCGCGTTGCCGCTGCCGGGTGCGGGCGGCGTCCAGCCGGCGGGCCTCCAGCCCTGCGCGGGCAGCCGGTAGCCGAGCGCGCCACCCATCATGAACAGGAAGTAGAGGCCGGCGAACACCAGGAAGGTCGGCGTGACCCCGACGCTGGTGGCCGTCGCGAAATGCTTGATGAGCTCGTTCGCGAGCGGTGAGCCGATCATCGCGCCGCCGCCGAAGCCCATGATCGCCATGCCGGTCGCCATGCCGCGCCGGTCGGGGAACCACTTGATCAGCGTCGACACCGGGGAGATGTAGCCGAGCCCGAGGCCGACGCCGCCGATGACGCCGGAGCCGAGCCACATGACCCAGAGCTCGTGGATCGAGATGCCGAAGGCCGAGATCACGAGGCCGCCCGCCCAGCAAAGCGCGGCCACGACACCCGCCTTGCGGGGGCCGACGCGCTCGAGCCAGCCGCCCCAGAGCGCGGCCGAGAGGCCGAGGAACACGAAGAAGATGGTGAACATGCCGGTCAGGCTCGAGATCTTCCAGTCGCAGCTGGTCGTGAAGAGCTGGCCGAGGAGCCCCATGTCGGCGGGACAGGCGACGGACTCCTTGATACCGATCGCCTTCGAGAGCGGCAGCCAGAACACCGAGAAGCCGTAGGCCATACCGATGCAGAGGTGCATCGCGAGCGCCGCGGGCGGCACCAGCCAGCGGTTGAAGCCCGGCCCGGCGATCGTGCGCTCCTTCGACAGGAAACCCGAATCGCCCGTCATCTCCCCGGTCGCGGCGCTGGCAACGGTCACGTCCTTCTCCTCATACTTTTTTTATTTCGATGGGATTCGCGTTCATCGGCACGGCGGCAGGAATCGTGGTTGCGCCGGCTAGAGCGCGTCAGCGATGTCCTGCATGAGCCCCTTGTCCTCGGGTTTCACGTTCGGTGGGTACCGCTTGAGCAGCTGGCCGTTCCGTCCGATCAGGAACTTCTCGAAGTTCCATTCGATGTCGCCGGGATGGCCGTTGGCGGGATCGGTGAGCCACGCATACAGGGGGTCGCGGGTCGCGCCGTTGACGTCGAGCTTGGCGGACAGCGGGAAGCTCACGCCGTAGGTCGTCGAGCAGAAGGTCTGGATCTCCTCGGCACTGCCTGGCTCCTGCGCGCCGAACTGGTTGCAGGGAAAGCCGACGACCGTGAAGTTCTCGTTCACGAGCTCGCCCTGCAGGCGCTCGAGGCCCGAGTACTGCGGCGTGAGTCCGCAACGGCTCGCGACATTGACCGCGAGCGTGACCTTGCCCTTGAGTGTCCCGAGGAGATCGGCAGCGCCGCCGAGCGAGGCCACTTTGAACCCGTAGAAATCCGCCATCGTCGCCCCCCCCGGTGTCCGGCCGCGCGCGGCGACCGTCGTGTCAGTCCGAATATTGCGCCCGATTTTCGTTCAATGCACCAGATCGAGATCCTTGCTGTAGACGACGTTCATCACATTGTCATACCAGCCGCGTACGCGCGCCGCGACCAGGTGCTTGTTGACGAAGAAGTACAGCGGCACCACCGGCGCATCCGCGAGCATGGTCCGTTCCGCGCTCTCGAGCGCCCGCTCGCGCGTCGCGGCATCGGCTGTCCGTGCGGCGTCGGCGAGCAGCGCGTCGTAGGCGGCGCTTTGGTAGCGCGGCAGGTTGATGCCGAAGTTGCCCTGCAGCACCTCGGCGAAGGTCCAGGCGTCGTTGTAGTCGCCGACCCAGCTGGAACGGAACACCTGGGTCTCGCCGCGCGTGACCGCCTGCAGCATTGACTTGAACTCCTCGCCGACGAGGTGCGTGTCGACGCCGAGCGCTTCCTTCCACATGGAGGCGACCGCGATCGCGATGCGCTCGTGGGTCGGGCCGCTTGGGTAGCGAAGCTCGACGACGAGCGGCCGGTGCGCGCTGTAGCCGGCGGCGGCATAGAGGCGCCGCGCTGTCTCGAGGCGCGCAGCGTAGGGCTCTGCCGCCCAGCTGAAGCGCTGCGCCGCGTAGCCGGCGACGCCGGGCGGCACCCACGAGTACGCGGGCAGCTCGCCGAGTCCCGTCACGGAGCCGACCAGGCGTTCGCGGTCGACCGTCATCGCCAGAGCCTGGCGCAGGCCGGGGGCATTCTTGAACGGCGCCTTGCCGAGGTTGAAGCCGTAGTAGTAGACGCCGAGCTGCGGACCGCGGTGGATCAGTGCCCCTTGTTCCGCCTCGAGGCGCGCGATCGGCTGCTGCGGCAGCACGTAGGTCACGTCGAGTCCGCCGGCGCGAAAGCGCGCGTACTCGTCGTTCGCGTCGGGCACGTGGTAGTACTCGACGCGCTCGATGTGCGTTGCGGGCGCGTTCCAGTAGCGCGGGTTGCGGTTCAGCGTCACGTGCGAGCCGACCACCCACTCACCGAGCGTGTAGGCGCCGTTCGAGACCGTCGCCCCGGCGCGGCCGGGCGCCGCGCCGTGGTAGGTGGGGAAGGTGCTCCAGTGCGCGACGAGCCCGGGGAAGTACGGAGTCGGCGCGCTGAGATGCACGACCAGCGTGCGCGCGTCCGGCGCCGCGACGCCCAGCGTCGCGGGCGGGGCCTTGTGCGCGAGAATCTCGGTCGCGTTCAAAACCGGTTGCAGCACGTCGGCGTATTGCGAGCCGGTCGCGGGATCGACGAGGCGTCGCCACGCCTCGACAAAGTCATTCGCGAGCAGCGGGGTGCCGTCCGACCAGCGCGCCTCGCTGCGCAGCCGAAACGTGTACGTGAGTCCGTCCGCGCTCGCATCCCAGCTCTCGGCCGCGCCCGGCACGGGTTCGGCACGGGCGTTCAACGAGGCGAGCCCCTCGTAGACGTCGCGGAGGATATTGGCCGCCGTGTCGGTGCGCGCGAGCTGCGGATCGAGTGAATCGGGCTCGGGACCGTTGCCGCGCCGAAGCAAGCTGCTCGCGGCGCCGGGTCCCGCGTCGGCAGGGGGCGGCGTGCGCCCGCAAGACTCGAGCACAAGCGTTGCCAGCAGGATCGCCAGGACGAGGCGACGGTTCATCCGGTGCGATCGAGCTTCTTCAAGTGCACGAGCAGCAGCGAGATCGCCGCCGGCGTCAGCCCCGGAATGCGCGCGGCCTGGCCGACCGTGCGCGGCATGACGTCCGCGAGGCGCTCGCGCGCTTCCGCCGACAGGCCGGTGATCGCGCGGTAGTCGAGGTTCACCGGGAGCGTCGTGCCTTCGTGCCTCTCGAGGCGCGCGATTTCCGCGTCCTGGCGCCGCACGTAGCCCGCGTATTTGGCCTCGACCGAGATCGCGAGCTCGACTTGGCCGGGCAGGCGATCGTCAGCGCCCGAATAGCTGCCGCCGGCCGCGATCGCGACGCGCTTCTCCTCGAAGAACGCCCAGCGCTCATCGTCGACGAGCCCGAGGTCGCGGCCGGCGGGCGTCAGGCGCGCATCGGCATTGTCCTCGCGCAGGCTCAGGCGGTATTCGGCGCGGCTCGTGAACATCCGGTAGGGCTCGGGCGCCCCGCGCGTAACGAGATCGTCGATGAGCACGCCGATGTAGGCCTCGGCACGGCTCGGCCACCACGCCGCTTCGCCGCGGCTCGCGCGCGCGGCATTGAGGCCGGCGATCAGTCCCTGCGCCGCCGCCTCCTCGTAGCCAGTCGTGCCGTTGATCTGTCCCGCGAAATAAAGACCCGGCAGCGCACGCGTCTCGAGGCTGTACTCGAGGTCGCGCGGATCGAAGCAGTCGTACTCGATCGCATAGCCCGGACGCGTCAGGTGCGCACGCTCGAAGCCCCTGATGGTGCGCACGAACTCGAGCTGCACATCGAAGGGCAGGCTCGTCGAGATGCCATTCGGATACACCTCGTGCGTGTCGAGGCCCTCGGGCTCGACGAAGATCTGGTGGGAGCTGCGCGCTGCGAAGCGCACCACCTTGTCCTCGATCGACGGACAGTAGCGCGGGCCGACGCCCTCGATGAGGCCCGTGTACATCGGCGAGCGGTCGCTGCCGGCGCGGATGAGCGCGTGCGTCGCCTCGTTGGTGGCGGTGATGTGGCAGGGCAGCTGCGCCGGGTGATCGCTCGCGCGGCCGAGGAAGGAAAGCACGGGGAGCGGTGAGTCGCTCAGCTGCGGCGCCATGACTGAGTAGTCGAGGCTGCGCCCGTCGACCCGCGGCGGCGTGCCGGTCTTCAAGCGCGCGACGCGCGGCATGAGCTCGCGCAGCCGCGCCGCCAGGCGGCTCGAGGCGGGATCGCCGGCGCGCCCGCCCGCGTAGTTCTCGAGCCCCACGTGGATCCGGCCGCCGAGGAAGGTGCCGGCGGTGAGTACCACCGTCGCTGCCGCGAACTCGATGCCGGTCGCGGTCACGGCGCCCGTCACGCGCCCCGCCTTCACGAGCAGGTCGGCGGCCTCCTGCTGGAACACCGCCAGCTTGGGCTGGTTCTCGATGGCGCTGCGGATCGCGCGCCGGTAGAGCGCGCGGTCGGCCTGCACGCGGGTCGCGCGCACGGCCGGGCCCTTGCTCGCGTTCAGCACCCTGAGCTGGATCGCCGCACGGTCGGCCGCCCGCGCCATGACGCCGCCGAGCGCGTCGATCTCGCGCACCAGGTGGCTCTTGCCGATGCCGCCGATTGCGGGGTTGCAGCTCATCTGGCCGAGCGTCTCGACGCTCTGCGTGAGCAGCAGCGTGCGCGCGCCGCTGCGCGCGGCGGCGAGGGCGGCCTCGGTGCCAGCGTGGCCACCGCCGATCACGATCACGTCAAAGGAGTCCGGGTGGCGCATCACAAGGATTTTAACTTGGTTGGCGGCCACAAGGCCGGAATGAAACAATGCCGGGATGCCGCTCAAACGATGGTTTGGCCCGATCCTCGCCCCCTTTGCCCTGGTCGTGCCGCTGCTGGCGCCGCCAGCGTCAATGGCGGCGCCCGCGACCCGCGTCACGCTCAGCGACTGCCGGCTGCCCGCGCCGGGAGGCGCCTCGTCGGTGCCCGCGCGCTGCGGACACCTCGAGGTCGCCGAGAACCCCGGCGACCCGGGCGGACGCAAGATCGTGCTCGCCGTCGCGGTCGTTCCGGCGCTCGACGTCCGTAGCCGCCTCCCGCCCCTGTTCGTCGTGGCCGGCGGCCCGGGGCAGGCGGCGAGCGACTTCTACGCCGGCTATTCGCAGGCCTTCGCGCCGGTCGTGCGCACACGGGCGGTCGTCCTGCTCGACCAGCGCGGCACGGGCGGCTCGAACCGGCTGAGCTGCGACTTTCCGGATGACTTCGACGTCGCGGCGCCGCCGCCCGAGGTCATCCGGGACCTCTCGAGCAAGTGCCGGCAGGGCCTCAAGGGCCGGCCCGAGTTCTACACCTCGAGCGTGGCGATCCGCGACCTCGAAACCGTGCGTGTCGCGCTCGGCTACGACCGCATTGCGCTCTATGGCGTCTCCTACGGCACGCGGGTCGTCGAGCACTACCTTCGCCACTACTCGCGCCACGCCGCCGCGGTCGTGCTCGACGGCGTGATGCAGCCCGACCGGACGCTCGGTGCCGAGACGCCGCTCGATGCCGAACGGGCGCTCGACATCATGTTCGCGCGCTGCCACGCCACGCCGAACTGCGAGGCGGCCTTCCCCGAGCTCGCGAACCGCTTCCAGGCGCTGCTCGCCGACCTCGCAAGCCATGCGCACACGGTGAGCGTGCCGGACCCCTCGACCGGAGCCGCGCGCACGGTGGTCTTCGATCGCGATCAGTTCACGGGCGCGGTGCGGCTCCTCAACTATTACTCGGTGACGACCGCGCTCTTGCCGCTCTTCATCGACCGCGCGACGCGGGGCGACTACGCGCCGATGGCGAGCGAACTCTTGCTCCTCAGCAGCAACCTCGATGAGCAGCTGGCCTACGGCATGAACGCCGCGGTCGCCTGTGCGGAAGACGTGTCCTCCTACGCGGGCATCGACCGCAAGGCGCTCGAGCGCACCTACCTGGGCGCGGGGCAGCTCGATGAGCTGACAACGCTGTGCGAGGGCTGGCCGCGGGGCGTACTCGATGCCGACCTCTTCCAGCCGCTGCACACGTCGGTTCCCGCGCTGCTGCTCTCGGGCGAGGCCGATCCCGTTACGCCACCCTCCTCGGCCGTGCGAGCGGCGGCGGGCTTCAGCGACGTGGCCAACGTCGTCGTTGCGGGCCAGGGTCACGGCCAGCTCGGCGTCGGCTGCGCGCCGTGGCTGGTCGCGCGCTTCCTGAGCGCGGAAACGGCCCGCGGGCTCGACGTGAGCTGCCTCGGTTCCGTGCTCGCCGATCCGTTCGTGCTCGGCCCGACCGGTCCCGCACCGTGATTACGCTCGAGTCGCTGTCGAAGCGCTTCGGCGCGGTCGAGGCCGTGCGCGGCGTATCGCTCAATGCCGCGGACGGGCGCGTCACCGGCCTCCTTGGCCCGAACGGCGCCGGCAAGAGCACCACGTTGCGACTGCTGTACGGCGTGCTGACCCCCGATGCTGGCCGCGCGCTCATCGATGGCATCGACGTCGAGCGCGAGCCGATCGCCGCGCGCCGGCGGCTCGGCGTGCTGCCGCACAACGCCGGGATCTACCCGCAGCTGACCGCGCGCGAGAACATCCGCTACTTCGGACGGCTGCTCGGGCTCGGCGGCCCGGCGCTTGAAAAGCGGATCGCGGAGCTCGTCGAGCTCCTCGACATGGGCGAGATCGCCGACCGGCGCGCGAAGGGGTTCTCGCAGGGGCAGCGCCTCAAGGTCGCGCTCGCGCGCGCGATCGTGCACGCCCCCAAGAACCTCGTGCTCGATGAGCCGACCAACGGGCTCGACGTGCTGGCGACCCGGAACCTCCGCGACCTGATCGTGAGGCTGAAGCAGGCGGGGCACGCGATCCTCTTTTCGAGCCACGTTATGCAGGAGGTCGCGGCACTCTGCGATGAGATCGTCATCATCGGCGGCGGTCGGGTGGTCGCCGAAGGCTCGCCCGCGGAGCTCACGCGCAGCGTCGAGAACGGCTCGCTCGAGGATGCGTTCGTTGCGGCGCTCGAGCGCGGCGGCGCCACGTGATGCGCGCGCTCGTCACGGTCTTCCTGAAGGAGCTCGTTGAAAACGCGCGCGACCGCCGCACGCTGATGTCGGCGCTGCTGGTGGGGCCGATCGGTATACCGCTGCTGTTCACGTTCCTCGTCAACATCATGGTCCACCGCAGCCTCGAGAGCCCCGAGCAGCCGGTCGCGCTCGCGGTCGCGGGCATCGATAACGCGCCGAACCTGGTCGCGTTCCTGCGCTCGCACAATGCCGAGCTGGTCGAATTCAAGGGAACACCCGAGGCGGCGGCGGCAACGGTCCGCCGCCACGAGCGCCGGCTGGTGCTGTGGATCCCGCCGGAGTTCGGCTCGCGGCTGGCCGCCGGCCGGCCCGCGCCGGTGCGCCTCTACGCGGACACGTCCGACACGAGCGCGGGCCTCGACCGCAGCCGGGTCGAATCGCTGCTCGGCTACTACTCGACCGAGGTCGCGCAGTGGCGGCTGCGCGCGCGCGGCGTCGCGCCGACGCTCGTGAGGGCAATCGCGGTCGATGAGATCGACGTCGCGACGCCGGCGGGACGCGCGATCGCGCTGTTCGGGATCTTGAGCTACTTCTTCGTGTTCGCGACGCTGATGGGCGGCGTGTACGTTTCGATTGATGCCACGGCGGGCGAGCGCGAGCGCGGTTCGCTCGAGCCGCTGCTGACGATGCCGGTACCCCGCAGCGCGCTGGTCCTCGGCAAGATCCTGGCCGCGAGCGCCTGGATGATCGTCTCGCTGGCACTCACGGTGACCGCGTTCGCGGTCAACCTCCGGTTCGTGCACCTCGACGCGCTCGGCATGAGCAACAACTTCGGACCCCGCGTCGCGCTCTCGATCATCCTGCTGATGTTGCCGTTCGTGTTCCTCGGCGCATCGCTGATGACCCTGGTCGCCTCCTTCACCCGCAGCTACCGCGAAGCGCAGAGCTGGCTGACGCTCGTGTTGCTGCTGCCGACGCTGCCGATCATGTACGCGGGTGTGTCGCAGGTGCAGAGCCGGCTCGCTCTCATGTGGGTCCCGTCGCTCAGCCAGCACCTGCTGATCACCTCGCTGCTGAAGGCCGAGCCGCTCGCGACCATCGACCTCTTGGTGTCCGCGGGTGCGACCCTGGTGCTCGGTGGACTCATCGGCGCAATCGCTGTGCGCCTGTATCGTCGCGAGCAGATACTTGGCTGAGTGCGTTCAATCCGGGCTGCCGAGGCAGCCGAACCGAGACGGTAGACACCCGCGTCCCATGGCAGAAGCAACCGGATCGTTGACCTTCATCAACACCCTCGCCGCGCTGGCGACGCGCCTGGCCGTCGATGGCGTGGAAGTCTATTCGGTGAGCTACAGCTCGCTGCTCTTTGGTAGCTGGGAGATTGAGTCGGGCCGACGGCGCGTCCGCATCCGAATAACGTGGGAGGGGAAGGACCGGCATCTTCGCGTTGCCACGGCGCAGGTTGCGAGCGGCTCGACCGAGCGAAACTGGCGGCTGGCGGAAGAGCACGACTTTCGCAACCGCCGTCCCGAGCTGGCTCAGCTCTTCGAAACCGTGCACGCCGCGATCGTAGCCCATGCCGGTGTCTAGCCATCGGTTGGAGCGGGCCGTGAGCGACCGAGTGACTCGTGCATGGCCGGGTACCGCGGCCGCCCAAGCCGGTCGTCATGCGCCGACCTAGACCCCGTCGGATTGCGCTGGACCTCCGGGGACTGGTCGGTAACACCGATATCTTCAGGATTTCCGCGGGAGTAAAACGGGATCCGGCCGTCGATATCTGGTTCAGCGCTCGCCCAAGCGAGCTGCAGTCACTTGCGCAAATGTGGTTCGTGCGGATGCGGCAGTGCGGTGCCGATGTGGTGGAGCTGCTGCACGACGGTTGCCCCGTCGCTTGTGTGGCAGATGCGCCGTTCGGGTACGTCAACGCCTTCAAGAGCCATGTCAACGTAGGCTTCTTCTACGGCGCCTTTCTCGAGGACCCCGCCGGCCTGTTGGGGGGAAGCGGAAAGCGCATGCGGCACGTGAAACTGCAGCCTGGCCTCCAGCTCAACGTCGCGGCGCTGCGCGACCTGATCGACGCCGCCTACGCCGATATCAGGGCGCGCCTCGATGATGCACCGTCTTCCCGGTAGGCCCGGGTTGGCCGTCTGCGCTCTCGATCACCTCGTCGTCACGGCGCCTTCGCTGGACGTTGGCGCTCGGTACGTTGAGCGCGCGCTCGGCGTCGCCCTGCAGCCGGGTGGCGAACATTCCCGGATGGGCACGCACAATCTTCTGTTGCGACTGGGAGCGACGGCGTACCTGGAAGTCATTTCGACAAATCCCGCGGCACCGCACCCGGGCCGAGCCCGCTGGTTTGCGCTCGATGACCCCGATGCTTGCGCTCGCCCCAGGCTGTCTACCTGGGTCGCCCGGACGTCGTCCGTTCAGGCAAGCCTCGCCACGACTCGGGAAAATCTCGGGCCGGTCGAGCTCATGAGCCGCGGCGATCTGGAGTGGCAGATTACCGTGCCGTCGAATGGACGCCCGCCCTTCGACGGGGTCGTTCCCGCGCTCATCCAATGGCCCGACGGCCGCCATCCGGCGTCCAATCTGCGGGACGCCGGCTGCGCGTTGCTTCGGCTCGAGGCCTACCATTCCGATCCAGGCCGGGTGTCAGAACTGATTGATTGCCTCGGCTTGCACGACGCGATCTCGGTGCGGCCTCTTCCGCGCGGCGAGCCAGGCTATCTGTCCGCCTGCATCGATACTCCCGGTGGCCCGCGCATCGTCGCGACCCCTGACTTCTGTTGAGCGGCGCGCCCGTGAGATCAGACCTGCCGCGCACGGGCCCGTGACGCCGATCCGCGGGAGCATGGTCGAGCGGGTGAAGGCTGCGCGCACGCGCAGACATTACGAAACCGCCGTCCGGCAGCTGTTCGCACCAGCACCCACCCGGCGCGACCACCATCGACAGGTGCGCGGCATCACCCGTGTAGGTGTGCGACTTGTGCCACCAGTCCTCGGCTCGCACGAGCCGCTGCCCGGCCGCGGCGGGATCACGGTGCGTGACGATTTCGAAGTGCACGACGAAACCCGAGGGTCCGGCGCTCAGGACATCGGCGCTTGCGGCGGCACTCGCAAGCCGCGAGAGGAGGAACAGGAATGCTTGGCGGTATATGGGGGGCTCGGCAAACGCCGGGACGCCGAGTCCCGCGAGGCACCGATCCTAGCGCCAGCCTGCGGACGGCTGCCAGCCGCCCGCACGCCAGGACTCAGGCTGCTGCCGTGAGTCGCCCCGACTGGTAGTCGCTGACGGCCTGGCGGATCTCCGCCTCGGTGTTCATCACGAACGGGCCGTAGTGAACCACGGGTTCGCGCAGCGGCGCCCCGCCGATCACCATTACCCGTGCCGCGCGGCCGCTGCCCTCGATGGCGACCGTCGAGCCCGCCGAAAGGATCGCAAGCTGGCCCTTCGCGAGCACGCGTCCAGCCACCGTCGGCGCGCCCTCGAACGCGTACGCGAGCAGCCGGTGACCCGGCGGCGTGGCGAACTCGAGCTTCGCACCCTCGGCGATCGCAACGTCGAGATAGAGCGGAGCGGTGCGACTCTCACCGACCGGACCCGCAACCGGTGCCGCCGCCGGCGCGAGCGGCTCGAAGCGTCCCGCTACCACCCGCACGCGCGCGCCCGTCACTTCGACCACCGGGATTTCCTGCGGCGCGAGGTCGCGGTAGCGCGCCGGCTGCATCTTCTCGGCGGCCGGCAGGTTGATCCACAGCTGGAAGCCGCGCATGCGCCCTGCCGCCTGCTGCGGCATCTCGGAGTGGATGATGCCGCGACCCGCGGTCATCCACTGCACCGCGCCCGGCGTCAGGTCGCCGCGATTGCCGAGGTGATCCTCGTGCAGCATGTGGCCGTCGAGCATGTATGTGACGGTTTCAAAGCCGCGATGCGGATGCGCGGGGAAGCCCGCGATGTAGTCGCCCGCGGTGCTCGAGTCGAATTCATCGAGCAACAGGAAGGGATCGAGTCCCTGCTCGGGGCTGACCACGCGCGTCAGGCGCACGCCGCCACCGTCCGAGGTCGGCCGTCCCGTCACTACCCGTTCTACCGTCCGTGCTGTCATGTCCTGCTCCTGGTTGCCTCAGTTCGCCGCGTTAGGCGGCGAGCTCCGTCGACGTCAGCGCATCGATGTGCGCCTCGGCCTCACTCATTGCGCGGGTCCGCTCCTGTTCGCCGATCGCGAGCCCTTCCGCGTACACGACCTCGAGTTCGTGGATGCCGATGAAGGCGAGCATCGTCTTCACGTACGGCACCACGTGATCCTCGGGCCTGCCGCGGTGCCGGCCGCCGCGCGTGGTCACGATCACGGCACGCTTGCCGTTCACGAGGCCCTCGGGTCCGGTCGCGGTGTATCTGAACGTGACCCCGGCGCGCGCCACGTGGTCGAACCAGCTTTTCAGCTGGCTCGGCACCGTGAAGTTGTACATCGGTGCTCCGATCAGCACCACGTCGGCGGCCTGGAGCTCCCCGATCAGCGCATCGCTCTCGCGCGCGACCAGCGCTTCCTCTGCCGTACGCATTGCGAGCGGAGTCGCGATCGCCTTCAGGCGCGCGCCGTCGAGCGGCGCGACCGGAGCGCGCCCGAGGTCGCGGCGGGTCACGACGAGGGCGGGATCGGACGCCTGCAATCCGGCGGCATAGCGCTCGGTGAGCCGGTTCGACTGGCTGGCGGCGCCGGAAAGGCTGCTGGTTACTATAAGGAGTCGGCTCATGGCGAATGTCCGTTGTGGGGGCGTAGCCAATATATGAGCGATATTTCGGTTATAAACGGGTCTTTATTGGTCTAATTGATCTAATATATTGATATATGGCTTCCCGAGTCCCCCGAACGACTGTCGAGCAGTGGGCCGTGCTCGCCGCGGTCGTCGACGAGGGCGGCTTCAGCCGGGCGGGCGAGGCGCTCGGCCGCAGCCAA
This sequence comes from Pseudomonadota bacterium, assembly GCA_025355245.1. Lineage (GTDB taxonomy): Bacteria > Pseudomonadota > Gammaproteobacteria > Steroidobacterales > Steroidobacteraceae > CAIKZZ01. The sequence continues at coordinate 22,032 of JANXZZ010000285.1, forward strand.
TCCGCGGTCAGCTACGCCCTTGCGCAGCTCGAGTCTCAGCTGCCGGTCCCCGTGCTCGATCACTCGGGCCGTCGCGCGGCGCTCACGGACGTGGGAAAGACGCTGCTGCGGCGCGCGCGCGCGGTCGTCGAGGAACTGCAGACGCTCGAGTCCCTGGCCGCGAGCCTTGCGGCCGGCTGGGAGACCGAGATCCGCATCGCGGTCGACATCATCTTCCCGCCGGCGCTGCTCTACGAAGCGCTCGGTGCGTTTGGGCCGCAGTGCCGCAACACGCGCATCGAGCTCGTGGAGTCGGTCCTGTCGGGCACGACGGAGGCGCTATTGCGCCGCGAGGTTGAGCTCGCGATCGTCGGCCAGGTACCGCCGGGATTCCTGGGAACCCGGCTGATGCCGATCGAGTTCATCGCGGTCGCGAATCCCGCGCACGCGCTTAACACCCTCGGCCGGCCGCTGGGCTTAAGCGACCTCAAGGGCCATCGCCAGATCGTGGTCCGCGACAGCGGCTCCAAGCGCCGGATCGACGCCGGCTGGCTCGGCGCCGAGGAGCGCTGGACCGTGTCGCACCTCAAGACTTCGATCGAGATGCTGAAAAGCGGGCTCGGCTTCGCGTGGGTGCCACGCGAGCACATCTGGGCCGAGCTCGAGGCCGGCAGTTTGCAGCCGCTGCGCCTGAGCGAGGGCGGCACGCGCAGCGTCGAGCTCACTCTCGTCTACACCGACCCCGACAGCGCCGGTCCCGCCACGCGGGCGCTCGCGAGCCAGCTCCAGGAAACCTGCGCCAGCGCCTGTGCCCGCCACCGCGCCGGGAACCGCTAGAGCGAGGCGCGGAACGTGGGCTATATTGCCCTTCGCCGCGTACCGCAACTGCTTCGACCGGGGGATCCACAAAATGAAGTCCTTGTTCACAGTGCGCGCCGCCATTGCCGCGTGCGCCACGCTCAGCCTGTTGTCCGCTCCGTTGGCCTCCTTCGGCGCGCCGACCGCGCAGGAAGAGCGCGCCAAGAAAGAGGCGCAGATTCCGACGTGCACGAAGAAATACGGCGCGCTCGCGGTCATCGAGCCCGAGAAACAGTGGTGGGTCGAGTACAACCTGGGCTCGCCCGCTGCGCTCATCAAGGTGTACGTCAACAAGTCCGGCTGCTTCACGCTCGTCGATCGCGGCAAAGGCATGGCGGCGGCGCAGGCCGAGCGTGCGCTCGCCTCGAGCGGTGAGCTGCGCGGCCAGTCGAACGTCGGCAAGGGCCAGGTCAAGGCCGCCGACTACGTGCTGGTTCCCGACCTCATTTCGCAGAACAAGAACGCCGGCGGCAACCGCTTCGGTGCTGCGCTCGGTGGCCTGCTCGGCGGCGTCGCGGGCGCAGTGGTCGGTGGCATCAACCTGAAGAAGAAGTCGGCCGACGTCGTGCTCACAGTCACGGACGTGCGCTCCTCCGAGCAGCTCGTGCTCTCCGAGGGCCACTCGACCAAGACCGACCTCGGCTGGGGCGCGGGTGGCGGGTTCTTCACCGGCGGCCTGTTCGCCGCGGGCGGCGCGAGCGGCTACTCCGACACCGAGATCGGCCAGGTCATCGCGCTCGCGTACCTGCAGGCCTACACCGACATGGTGCAGAAGTTCTCGGAGCTGCCCGACAACGCGAGCGCCGCGAACCAGCAGCAGTCGGTGACGATGGCGAAGCCCGGACGCATGTACACGACCGCATCGCCGAGCAGCAAGGTCGTGCGCACGCTCGATCCCGGCATGATGCTCTACCCCACCGGCCAGAAGCAGGAGCTGATGTGGGAAGTCGAGGACGAGCTCGGCAACAAGGGCTGGGTGTCCTCAGTCCTGTTCGGACTCGCGAAGTAATGGCGATGCCGGGCGGGCACGGCCCCGCCCGGCTGTCCTCAGCCGCGCAGGAAGCGCGAGAACCCGCGGTAGTTCCACGCCTCGCCCGCTCAGCTCGCGCCACCTGACCCCGGTTCGAGGAGCGCCAGCACCGCTGCGCGCGCGAGCGGGGAATGCACGGGAAGCGCGAGCACGTCGCCCGGCCGCGCCCAGGCCAGCGCGTGGCGCGCCGCCTCGAGCTCGCTCGCGCACACCGGCACGCTTGCCTCCGGGAGCCCGGCCTCGAGGAGCGCGGCGCGGATCAGGCGCGGTATCTCGCCGGGCGCGCGCCCGCGCAGGTGCGCCTCGTCCTCCTTGACGACCACGAGGTCGGGCCGGAACTCCGCCGCGACGCGCGCGACCGCCACGATGTCCTCGTCCTGGCGATTGCCGGCGTGCCCGATCAGCACGCCGAGGCGGCCGCGGCCGGCGCCCAAGTGCCTGGCGACGGTCAGCAGGCCGCGGAGCCCCTCCGGGTTGTGCGCGTAGTCGACGATGACCTGCGTGCCCGACAGATCGAAGCGCATCATGCGGCCCGGATTGTCGGTGGGCGTCGCACCGAACTCCGCGAACACGGCCGCGACCGTCGCGGGTGCAACGCCGAGTGCGAGCGCCGCGAGCGCAGCGCCCGCGAGGTTGGCGACGTTGTAGAGCGCGCTGCCGCCGATCGAGAGCGGCATCGTCGCGATAGCTCCGAGGTCGTGCTCACTCTGATCGCTGCTGATGATGAGCCGCCCTCCCCGCACGCCCGCCGTGGCGCCAGCGCGCGCGCGGTGGCGGCGCAGCGCCTCGTGGTCCCAATCGAGCGCAAACCAGCCGAGCAGTGGCGCGCGTCCGAAGCGCGCCGCGAGCAAGGGGGCCTTCGCCACGAGCAGCGCGTCGTCCGCGTTGAGGACGAGGAGCCCGTCATCGGCCACCACCGCCGCTATCGAGAGCTTGACGTCCGCAAGCCCCGCGAGGTCGTCGATGCCGTACTCGCCGAAGTGATCCGAGCTGATGTTGGTGACGACTCCCACGCGCGCGCGCGCGATCGCGATCCCGCGGCGTAGGATCCCGCCGCGCGCGGTCTCGAGGACCGCCGCCTGGCAACGCGGCTCGCGCAACACCTGGCGCGCGCCCGCGGGCCCCGAGTAGTCGCCGCTCGCGAGTGTCTCGCCATCGAGGAAGACACCGTCCGTGCAGTTGAACCCGGTGCAGAGCCCGTGGGCACGCAGCGCCGCCGCGAGCAGCCGCACGGTCGTGGTCTTGCCGTTCGATCCGGTCACGAGCGCGGTCGGGATGTCGCCGAGCGCGCGCCAGTCGAGACTCTCGGGCACGGGCAGCTCGCCGATCGCCCAGGTGCGCCCGCCGACGCCCGCGCCGAGCGTCAGAGACTCCTCGTCGAGCACGTACGGCAGGTGCCGCGTGCCTGCACCCGCAAGGAGCGCTTGCAGCCGCGCGTTCCCCTCGCGCTGGGCGAGGCGCCTAAAGCGCGCGAACGCGGCGCGCTCCTCGAGCACCGGCGGGACCACGGTTGCGGGATCCGCGGCGTCCTCGAGCGCGGCCTTCTGGAGCGCGCCTTCGAGGTGGCCGAAGCGCGCCGGGAACGACTCGAGCAGCGTCGCCGACCACGCCCACTCGTTGATCTCGGTCGCGAGGAACAGGACGTCAGCTCGCGCCGCAATGGCAAGCGACGTGCCGCGCGCGTGGCGTCGCGCGATGAGCGCTGCCGCCGGCCAGCCGAGAGCGGCGAACGCGCGCCCGACCCTGGCACGCCACGCACTCTCGAGCACGCCGTCCGGCACGACGCCGATCGCATCGAGCACCGCGCCCGTCGAGGCGAAGAAGAGGTTACTGCCGGTGAGGCGCCTCGAGTCCTCGAACGGCAACTCGGGCGCGACGTTCAGTCTTCGACTTCCGGCGCGAGACGCACGCCGCGCTCGTCGCGGATGAGCCCCTCGAGCCCGATGGCGGGCGCGCCGATGTCGCCGGTGAACACCGCACCCGGTGCCGACATTGACGGGAACTCACCCAAGCCGACGCTCGCCTCGCTCGCGCCGTTGCCGTGGGCGGAGGCCGCCGCGTGCGTGCCGGCGGGCTTGAACTTGGTGATCTGCTTCCACGAACGCACCAGCGCATCGGCGAACACGAGCAGGAGGTCGCCCGGTTGGCCCATCGCGAGCGCGGCGTTCAGCGCTTCCTGCTCATCGGGAATGACCGAGATCGCGCTTGCGCTCACGCCCGCGGCCTTGAGCGCCTCGGCCTGGATCCGCGGTACCTCGTCGGGAGCGCGGTTGCGCAGGTTGTCATCGCGCCTGCAGACGTAGTGATCGAAGCGTCCCGCGACCGCATTCGCGATCGCGACCAGGTCCTCGTCGCGCCGGTCGCCGGGCCCCGCGAGCACGACGATGCGCCGGCCCGTCACGTCGAGTCGCCCGGCAAGGTCCGCCATCGCCGCGACCGCGTGCGCGTTGTGGCCGTAGTCAAAGAGCACCTTGAACGGGTGCTCGTTGAACACGTTCATGCGCCCCGGCGCCTGGAAGAACGTGGAGTCGAAGGTCCGGAGCCCCTGGCGGATTGCATCGAGCTTGATGCCGAGCGAGAACGCCATCGCGGCGGCGAACATCGCGTTCTGCACGTTGTGCATCGCGCGACCCTCGAGCGTCGCCGGGATCAGGTGCGTCCAGACGAGCGGAATGTGCCCACCGCGGTCGTAGAGCGCGATCATCTGGCCGTTGACGCCCGCCTCGAGCGCGCAGGCGCGGCCGCCCGCGCGGATGTGCTCGCGCACCAGCGCGTGCTGGGGATTGACGGTCACGTAGCAGATGCTCTTGGCTTCCGTGTAGCCCGACATCCGCAGCACCAGCGGATCGTCCGCGTTCAGCACCGCGCAGTCGGTCGCGACCTCGACGACGATGCGCTTGACCTCGGCGAGCTGCTCGAGCGTGTCGATGCCCTTGAGACCGAGGTGGTCCGCCTGCACGTTGAGGACGCCGGCGACGTTGACCTCGTTCACGCCCATGCCGGCTCTCAGGAGGCCGCCGCGCGCGGTCTCGAGGACCGCGATGTCGATCTGCGGGTCGGCGAGCACCATGCGCGCGGAGACGGGCCCCGTCATGTCGCCCGCGACCGTGCGCTGCCCGTCGATGTAGACGCCGTCGGTGGTCGTAAGCCCGGGTGTGAAGCCCGCCATCTTGAGGATGTGGGCGAGCATGCGCGAAGTCGTGGTCTTGCCGTTGGTGCCGGTGATCGCGGCGATCGGCACGCGCGAGGCGGCGCCCGGCGGAAACAGCATGCCGATGACGGGACTCGCGACGTCGCGCGGCGTGCCCTCGCTCGGCGCCACGTGCATCCTGAATCCCGGGGCCGCGTTCACCTCGCAGATGCCGCCGCCGATCTTGCGGTAGCTCTCGGTAATGTTCTTCGACAGAAAGTCGACGCCGCCGACGTCGAGGCCGATCGCGCGCACCGCGCGCTCCGCCATCTCGCGGTTGTCGGGATGGATCACGTCGGTGACGTCGGTCGCCGTGCCGCCGGTCGAGAGGTTCGCGGTCGAGCGCAGGTACACGACCTCGCCCTCGGCGGGCACCGAGGTCGCGGTCATGTTCACCCGCTCCAGCATCTTCTGCGCCTGTGCATCGAGCTCGAGGCGCGTCAGCACCTTCTCGTGGCCGACGCCGCGCCGCGGGTCCTGGTTCACGATCTCGATGAGCTCGGCGACGGTGCGCGTGCCATCGCCCGTGACGTGGCCGGGCGTGCGGCGGGTAGCGGCGACGAGCTCGCCGTTGACGACCAGCAGCCGATGATCGTCGCCCTCGAGGAAGGTCTCGACGATGACCGAGCGCGAGTGCTCGCGCGCGACGAGGTAGCCGGCCGCGACTTCCGCATCCGTCGTCAGGCGGATCGAGATGCCGCGGCCGTGGTTGCCGTTGTAGGGCTTGGTCACGACCGGGAAGCCGATGCGTTGCGCGGCGCGCACGGCCTGGCCCTCGCTCTGCACGAGTTCCTGCTTCGGCACCGGCAGGCCCAGCGTCGCGAGGATCTTGTTGGTCTCCTCCTTGTCGCTTGCAAGCTCCACCGCGATGTGCGGCGTGCGCCCGGTGACGGTCGCCTGGATGCGCTGCTGGTACTTGCCGTGGCCGAGCTGAACGAGCGACTGGTCGTTGAGCCGCAGCCACGGGATGCCGCGTTTCTCAGCCGCGCTCACGAGCGCGGCGGTCGAGGGGCCGAGCGCGCGACGCTGCGCGAAGCGGATGAACTCGTCGCGCGCTTCCGGCCAGCTCCAGCCCTCGGGCACCGCATCGGCCGCGCGCAACGCCTCCGGCAGCAGGGAGGAAATGAGTCGCAGCCCGAGCTCGCCCGCCGCTATGCCCTCGTCGCGCTGCTCGTACTCGTAGACGACCGTGTAGACGCCGGGCGCTCCGGCGCTTCGCGTCTTGCCGAAGGTGACTTCCTCGCCCGCGATGTTCTGCAGCTCGATCGCCACGTGCTCGAGCACATGGCCGAGCCAGGTGCCCTCGTCCTCGCGCATGCGCCGGTAGAAGCCGCCGGGTTCACGGTAGGAGCAGCCGTGCTGCGCGAGACCCGGCAGCGCCTTGGCGAGCGCGTCGACGAACGGCGCGCCCAGCCGCCCGGTCGGCCAGGCCTCGAGCGCCCCGAGGTCGAGCTCGAGGCGGATGACCGGAAAGCGGGCGTAGAGCGAGGGACCGACGTAGACGGAGCGGTCGAGGATGCGCATGCGGGGCTGCTCACTCGCGTTTGAGGTGGCGTCGAGAAGACGCGCCACGCCCGGCAGCCTGCCCCGCTTCAGCGGGAACGTGTCTGCCGCGACGTCGCGCAGAACGGTGGCCGATGGCTCCGTGTCACACGGAAAAACCGCATGCCCGCCGGCGGGCGGTGTCCGCCCTGCCCCTGCGTACCCGTCGAATCCCCGTCATCCCGGCGATGGCGCCGACCGGCGGCGCCTCGCGGGGTTTGCGTGGGTCCGGGCGGTAGTCCCGTCGTACCTGAAGTCTCGCCCCGCCTTGAGTGTAGCGACGGCGGTGAACGCGTCAAGAAAGCGCCCCGCGCGGCCTTTATTCCTTGGCGCGGGCCAGCGCCCCGGCCGAGGCGGTCCGCGTCCGGAGATTGAACGTGGCCCCCGCGACCAGGATGTGGAGCCGAAGGCCCAGCATGCACACCGGCTGCCCCTCGCTCACCTCATCGATCGAGGAATAGCTCACGTCCGCCCCGTCGACGATCGTGACTCCCCCGCTCCCCTCGATCTCGACGGTCTCGTCGGGACCGATGAAGGCGGCGGTGTCCTCGTCGAGGCCGATGCCGACCGCGAAGGGGTTGTAGGCGAGTGCGGTCAGGAGCCGCCCGAGGCGGTCGCGCTGGCGGAAGTGCTGGTCGATGATGAAGCGGTTGGTGAGTCCGAGGCCGGGCGCCAGGCGCACGCTTCCGGAGATCACCGAGGAGCCTTCATCGCCAAAGGCGATCATGTGCTCCGAGAGGATGCTGGCGCCCGCGCTCGTGCCGCCGACCGTGACGCCGCTCGCGTTCCGGCTCCTGATCAGCTTCGCGACCGGGGTGCCGCCGAGGAGCGTCGTCAGGCGCAGCTGGTTGCCGCCCGTGAAGAAGATGCCACTCGCGTCCTCGAGGCGCTCGAGCCGGCCGGGCTCCTGGCAATCGCGGCGCGTGTCGAAGTCCATGACCGTCACGCGCCGGGCGCCCAGGTCCGCGAACAGCTTCTCGTAGCGGGGTCCGGTCTCGTTCATCCGGCTCGCGGTCGGGATCACGACGATGTCCGCGTCCGCCCCGCCCGAGACCCTGACAAAGCGCTCGAGGATGTGGCGGTCGTTTTCCTTGTTCTCGGCGCCGCCGATCGGAACGATCCAGCCACGTGTCGCGCCATCCGGAACCTTGCTCGGCATTCTGTCCTCTGCTCGTCGTATCAGGATTCGAAGGTACCGCGCCTGACGGCTACGCCGCCACGCACGTGCACCACGCCGCGAATGATGACGGTCTCCGCGCGGCCTGTCGCGTCGAGCGCAACGAGGTCGGCGTCGGCGCCGGTCGCGATCGCGCCCTTGCCCTTGAGCCGCAAGAGCCGCGCGGGGTTCGATGTGAACGCGGGCAGCGCCTGCTCGAGCGCCATGCCGCCGGCCACGAGCGCGTTCAGCGTCTCGAGGAGCGCGCCGGCGGAACCGACGCCCATGCTGGAGACGCGGCCGTCCGAGTCGAAGCACGGCAGGCAGCCGCCGGCATCGGAGCTGACCGTGATCCGCTCGGGCGGCGCTCCGCTCGCCAGGTAGCGCCTGAGGCCGTCGGCCGCGCTCCACGCATCCTCGCCGTCCGCGACCGGAAAGGCCGTCAGGTCGACCGTGCAGCCGGCGCGCGCGAGTTCCAGCGCCTCCTCGAACAGCGCACGCCTGCGGTTCACGTGCGTCGGATTGAACACCCGCGCCGGCAGCTCGCTTTCCTTAAGCGCGCGGCGCACGAATTCCAGGCCGCGTTCACCGTCGCCGAGGTGCAGGTGCAGGATGCCGGCCTTGCCGGTCATGAGCCCCGCGACGTGCGCGTCGGCGGCGAGGCGCAATAGTTCCTCGAAGCTCGGCTGGCTCGAGCGGTGGTCGCTGATCGCGACCTCGCCGATTCCCAGGAGCGCCTCGATGAACACGAGATCGCTGCGGACTCCGTTGGTCAGCGTCGTCGCCGGCACATGGTAGCCGCCGGTGTAGCCCCAGGCGTTGAGTCCTTCCTCGCGCAGCGCATACAGCGTGCCGAGCAGCTCGCGCGGGCCGCGGGCGACATCGTCGGTGCCGAGGAGTCCAACGACGCTGGTCACGCCCGAGAGCGTGAAACGCGACAGCGGCACCGGCGGCACGCGCGTGCGAAAGCCGTCCTCGCCGCCGCCGCCCGTCACGTGCACGTGGCCGTCGATGAGCCCGGGAATCAGGCGGCGGCCGCCGAGGTCGATGACCTCGACGCCGAGCGTCGGTGGGAGCACCGGCAGATCGCGGGACGGACCCATCCACAGGATCTCGGTGCCACCGAGCAGCAGGTTCCGGACGCCGAGCGGTTGGGGCGCGTAGACGTCGGCGTTCGCAATCAGCAGCATGGACGGGCCAGTCGAATCACGGATGGAATGATGCCCGACAACGGCGTCGGCCCCAACCTGCAAAGCGTGCCCGGGTTCACTTAACGCGGAAGAACGCGCGGCACGCCGGCCGCGCGCGCCTCGGGACCGGGCCGCCGTTCGATGCTCCGGTTGCTTCCCGGGGTCAGTCGTACCAGGCGGGCGATTTTCGCACGGTGCGAAAGAATTCCATGCTGTGTCCGATCCAAAGCTGCGCGCCGGTACGTTTGAGAAGTTCCTCGATCTTCTCGCGCGAGGCGACCGTGCCGGTGGTTCGCTCCTCGGGCGGCATGCGCTTGAGCTCGCGCTCTTCCGCGTAGTGATAGAGATCGCCGGAGAGCACGACGGGTCCGGTGTTCTTGAGGCGCACGAGCAGCGAGCAGTGCCCTTCGGTGTGCCCGGGGGTCGCGAGCACGACCACCGATCCGTCGCCGAAGACGTCGTAGTCTCCGCTCAGCAGCTGCGTCTTGCTGCGTGCGAGCGCCGAATACTGCTCGAACCATGCGCTGCCCCGCGACTCCTTGTCGAACATCCGCTCGCGGTCGCCCTTGTAGACCAGCCAGGTCGAGTTGGCAAAGTCGCCGGCGTTGCCGAGGTGATCCCAGTGGTAGTGCGAGAGCACCAGGAAGTCGACGCTGGCGGGCACGACGCCGATGTCGGCGAGCTGGCCGCGCAGCGTGTTGAACTTGATCTGTCCGTAGCCTTCCAGCACGTTCTCGTAGAGCGGTCGGCCGACGAGCCGGTCGTTGAGCCCGGTGTCGTAGAGCAGTATTCCCTTCGGATGGACCACGAGGTAGCAGGTGACGCCCATGTTGGTGTCCCTGACCTCCTCGCGCTTGAGGTCGTAGTCCTCGGGCTTGTTGTTGATGAGCGTTCCGCAGTCGAGGACGTACAGGCGTGGAGCGGTCACCTTTGGCAAGGGGGCTAGTGTTGCACCGCCCGTCGATTGCGCGCTCGCCGCGCGGGCCCGGTCGGCGGGAACGAGCGCTGTCGCCACGACCAGCGCGATCAGCACCAGGGAATGATGGAACCGAATCCTGCTGCAATCCATGAATCGCGCGCTCCTATTTGCGGATGACGTTCTGACCCGGGAGCGTCGCCTCGAGCTGCCGCACGGCGACGTCCGCCTCGCCACGCAGCATCACCGCGATCGCTCCCGATTCCTCGGGGTGTTTGCCGAGGTAGTAAGCGATGTCGGCCGCGTAGCGACTCTGGGACATCAGAACCAGCATGTCGGGTGTTACGGGCGTCTTGCCGTGCAACACGACCTGGTCGAAGTCCGCCCATCGACGCCTGCGCGGCTTGATCGCCGCTATGAACTTCGCGACCTGCGCCTGGGCGGCCTCCCGGTCGTGCACGGAGAGTCCATCGCCAGCCTGCGCTTCGCGCCGGCGCTGTTCGTCGAGGCTCTGGATCTGCTGGCGCATCTCGAGGTCCAGATTGTCACGATTGGGATTGACGGGGACCTTTCCGCCGCCCGGCAGCTGCGCCTCAGCGGTACCGGCCCATGCGAGCGCGATCAGAACCAGCAGCGCGCTTTTCATGTTCATGGTTGCGTCTCGCTCTTGTTCTTCTCGCTTTGCGTAGCGGACCCGGCTCGTCCCGCCCTAGCCTACAGCGAGGCGCGAACGGCGCCTATCCTCCGAAGTTCTGCGCCACCGGCGGTTCGGCGTGCTGCAGCGGCCGGCCGCTACTTGCCGATGCAGAAGCTGGCGAAGATCGTGCCGAGCAGATCTTCGCTCGTGAAGCGCCCGGTGATCTCACCCAGCGCGTCGTGCGCCAGTCTCAATTCCTCGGCGACCAGCTCAGTACCGGCGCTTGCCGAAAGCGCGGCCCCCGCCGCCTCGACGCAGCCGCGCGCGCGCCCAAGGGCGTCGAGGTGCCGGCGCCGCGCGCTGAATACGCCCGCCGCCGTCGGCCGGTAGCCCGCGAACTCCTTGATGTGCGCGCGCAGCTCCGGAAGCCCCGCGCCGGTCCGCGCGGATACCGGCAGCGTCGGTGCCGCGGCCGCAACCGTGGTCGCGCGCAGGTCCGACTTGTTGATGAGGACCGTGACCGCCACGGTCGCCGGCAGCGCCGCGAGGTCCTCGGGCAGCCGTTCGAGCGCCGCGGGGTCGGCGCCATCGACGATGAACAGCACGCGATCCGCACGGGCAATCTCGGCGCGTGCGCGGCGGATACCTTCGGCCTCGACGACGTCGGGACTTTCGCGCAGCCCCGCGGTGTCGAGGATCGTGATCGGCAGGCCGTCGATGTCGATCCGCTCGCGCAGCACGTCGCGCGTGGTCCCGGGGATCGCGGTGACAATTGCCGCCTCGTGGCCGGCGAGCGCATTCAGGAGGCTCGACTTGCCCGCGTTCGGGCGACCGGCGATCACGAGGACGCAGCCGTCGTGCAGGATCCTCCCCTGCTCCGCAACCGCCGTCAGCTCGTCGAAGGCGTGGATGAGTCGGGCGATGCGCGTCGCCACCGCGCCAACGGCGAGTAGCTCGAGGTCCTCGTCCGCGAAGTCGATCGCGGCCTCGACGTGGGTGCGAAGCTCCGTGAGCTCGCTCGCGAGCGTGCCGATCCGCGTCGAGAACTCCCCGCTCAGCGAGCGCAGCGCCGCGCGGGCGGCGGCCTCCGATCCCGCGGCGATCAGGTCCGCCACCGCCTCGGCCTGCGCGAGATCCATCTTGTCGTTGAGGAACGCGCGCTCGGAGAACTCCCCGGCGCGCGCGTGGCGCGCCCCGAGCTCGAGGCAGCGCGCGAGGAGGAGATCCATGACGACGGGTCCGCCGTGACCCTGGAGCTCGAGCACGTCCTCGCCCGTGAACGAGCGCGGCGCGGCGTAGAACACCGCGATGCCGGCGTCGAGCGCGACGCCGCCCTCAGCACGGAAGGATTTCGGCACTGCGCGGTGGGATTCCGGCAGCTCGCCCAGGATCGCGACCGCGAGCGCGCGGGTCAGCGATCCCGACACCCGCACGATGCCGATCCCGCCGTGGCCGGGAGGGGTTGCGACCGCGACAATGGTGTCCGGCACCGAGCCCCCTCGCCCGCCTGCCTCAGGCCTTGGGCTTCTTGTCGCCTGCTTCGACGAGCTTGTTGATGCGCCACTGCTGCGCGATCGACAGCGTCGTGTTCGTGATCCAGTAGAGCACGAGGCCCGCCGGGAAGAACGCCATCATCGCCGTCATGAGCACCGGCATGAACGCGAATACCTTGGCCTGCACGGGATCGGGCGGCGCCGGGTTCAGCTTGAACTGCCCGAACATCGCAATGCCCATGATGATCGGCAGCACGAAAATAGGATCACGCGTCGACAGGTCCTGGATCCATAGCATGAACGGCGCCTGGCGCAGCTCGACGCTCTCGAGCAGCACCCAGTAGAAGGCTATGAATACGGGAATCTGCACCACGATCGGCAGGCAGCCGGCGAGCGGGTTCACCTTCTCGCGCTTGTAGAGCTCCATCATCTGCTTGCCAAGCTGCTCGCGGTCGTCCTTGTAGCGCTCCTGAATCATCTTCATGCGCGGTGCGAGGTGGCGCATCTTCGCCATCGAACGACCGGAGGTTTGCGCCAGCGGATAGAAGCAGAGCTTGATGAGGAAGGTCACGATGATGATCGTGAATCCCCAGTTGCCCACGAAGCGATGCACGAAGGCGAGCAGCTTGAACAGCGGCTGCGCGATGATCGTGAGCCAACCGTAGTCTGCCGTGTAGTCGAGCTTCGGCGCGATCACCGCCAGCGTCTGCTGGATCTTAGGTCCCATGTACAGCGTCGAGCGGATGTCGGCGGCGGCGCCAGGACCCACGGACGTCGCGGGACCGACGACGGTAAAACTGAACTTGTCGGGCTCGACGCCGAGCTCGTATTGCTGCGGAGTCTTCGGGTCGGGCACGATCGCGACGACGAAATAGTGCTGCATCGCCGCCGCCCAGCCACCGGTAACCGGCGTCTTCGGCGGCCGGTCGGCATCGGTCTTCTCGACGTTGAGCTTCTGGATCTTGAGGCCGTCGGAGAACACCGGGCCCCGAAACGCGGTCAGCTCCGGATCGCGGTTCCAGAACGAGCTCTCGACGTGCTGCCAGTGCCTGACGATGCGAGCGTAGGCGTAGGCCTGCCACGGCGCGGTCCCGGCATTGTCGACGTGCTGGTCGAGCGCGATCGCGTAGCTGCCGCGGGTGAGCGTCAGCGTGCGGGTGACGGTGAGTCCGGCGCCGTTCGTCCAGGTGAGCGGCACCACGAGTTCGTTCTCGCCATCCTTCAGGATGTAGTCGCTCGCGGCGGCGGTGAAGAGTGCCTTGTGGTTGGGCTCCGCGTCGGTGCCGCCGCTGCGAAGGCCCCACTGGAACAGGCTCAGGTTTCCGCCCGAGCCGTCATCGAAGAGCTGCACGTGGTCGGTCGAGTCGTTCTTCTTCTTTGTGTACGCGAGCAGCTTGGCGCTGCGGATCTCGGCGCCCTGTTTCGCGATCACGAGGTCGAGGACGTCGGTCTGCACGTGCACCGTCGCGCCCGCGCCTGGCGTCTCGCCCGGCGCCGCGCCGGGCAAAGCGGTCGCTGCGGCGGGGCCGGTGGGCGGCGGCGCGGCCGCGGTCTGCGCAGGAGCGGTCGGAATCTTCGGCAGGTCGTCGATGCCAGGAGCAGCCGTCGCGGGTGTCGTTGCGGTGGCGCCAGCGGCGGTCGTGGCGGCGGTGACGGGCGCGGGTGCCGGGTGGTCCAGCTGCCAGGCCTGGTAATTGAGAAAGAGCATCGCCACGACGGCGAGCCAGGAGAACAGACGCTGGTTATCCATGAAGCGGGCTCTTGCAGTGTGAGTGGTCGCCCCGCGCCCGGCACTCGGGCACCGGATCGTAGCCACCGGGGTGCCACGGGTGGCACCTGAGAATGCGACGCAGCGACAGCCACGCGCCCGCGAGTCCGCCGTGGCTATCGAGCGCCTCGAGGGCGTAGGCGGAGCAACTCGGGTAGAAACGGCAGCGGGGCCCGAGCAGCGGGCTCAGCGTGTATCGATAGGCGAGCACGAGCGCGCGCAACAGCCACGCGAGCAGTGACGCCGGGCGGTGCGCCGTGCGCGTCATGGCGCCGGCGCCTCGGGGATCGGCGCCGGGGCGGCGCGGTCGAACAGCCGCTCGAGGCTCGTCACGATGGCAGGCCGCGGTGCATCGCGGGCACCCGGGCGGCTGGTCACCACGAGGTCGACGCCTGGCAGGCGGCCGCGGCACTCGCGGAACACCTCGCGGATGATCCGGCGGACGCGATTGCGACGGACGGCGTTGCCGACGGTGCGGGTGCTGACCGACATGCCAAGGCGCGCAAAGCCGAGTTCATTGGCGAGCGCGTTCACGGCAAACAGGGCATCGCCCGCCCGCTTGCCCGTCCGATAGACGCGCTCGAAATCGGCCGCACTGCGGAGCCGGTGGCAAGGTCGAAACTGGTACGGATGAATCACGGCGACGAGGAACTCGGCGCCGCGCGCGGGCGGCTCTCGGTCGGCGCTCAGGGAATCAGGCGCTTACGGCCCTTCGCGCGGCGGCGTGCCAGGACCTGGCGGCCTTTCTTGTCCGCCATGCGCGCACGGAAGCCGTGCGTACGGGCGCGTTTTACCTTGCTCGGCTGATATGTGCGCTTAGTCGCCATGGGAAATCATCCAAAGAAAACAGGGAGATGCCGGAACGGCGCGAGCCGCGCAATGTACGTGTCCGACCCTTCGAAGTCAACGGCGAAGGGCTCCCGGGACCGGGTGCCGGGTTCGGTCCGCGCATTACATCCCGGCGGAACGCGGTATAGACTCCCTCCCCCTTTTTTAGCCCACCAACGACACGAGCCGCCGGATGTCCATGGTCGAGGTCAGCCCCTGGATCGAGTGTGTGCGGCAACTCGAGGCCGAGGTGCCCGAGCAGCTGTTCAACGTCTGGGTGCGACCGCTGCAGGCCGTCGACGAGGGCAGCGTCATCCGCCTCCTCGCCCCGAACCGCTTCGTCGTCGACTGGGTCCGGCAGAACCTCCTCGAGCGCATCGCCGAGCTTCTCGGCGGCAAACTCAACCGTGGCGGCTCCGAGCCTCCGCAGGTGGTCCTCGAGGTCGGCACGCGACCGGTCGTGGCTCCGCGCGCACCGACCGAGGTAGCGGGCGCGGCCCCGCCCGGCTCCCCCGCAGGCGCGCCGCCGTTGGCCCCGCCGTTCTCGGTGGGCGGTTCGTTCGGCGGCGTGCGCTCGGTGCGCAGCGAACCCATTGTGATCGGCGCCCGGGTGAACCCGGAGTTCACTTTCGACAGCTTCGTCGAGGGCAAGAGCAACCAGCTCGCCAAGGCCGCTGCCCGCCAGGTCGCGGACAACTCGGGTCGGGCCTACAACCCGCTGTTTGTCTACGGCGGCGTCGGCCTCGGCAAGACCCACCTCATGCACGCGGTCGCGAACGCGATGCGCGCCAAGCGCCCGCAGGCGCGCGTCGCCTACGTGCACTCCGAGCGTTTCGTCGGCGACATGGTGCGCGCGCTCCAGCACAACAGCATCGCGGACTTCAAGCAGGCGTACCGGACGCTTGATGCGCTCTTGATCGACGACATTCAGTTCTTCGCCGGCAAGGAGCGTTCGCAGGAGGAGTTCTTCCACACCTTCAATGCGCTGCTCGAGGGACAGCAGCAGGTGATCCTCACCTGCGATCGCTACCCGAAGGAAGTCACCGGCCTCGAGGAGCGCCTGAAATCGCGTTTCGGCTGGGGACTCACGGTCTCGATCGATCCGCCGGAGCTCG
>JANXZZ010000292.1 GCA_025355245.1 Pseudomonadota bacterium
CACGGTAATCACTTGCACTGATGGATGGCGCAACAAGTCGGACGGCAGGCAGTTCGTGTCGGCGGGCGGCAACCTGTTTCCGACAACGGGTATCGGCAACGACGGTTATACGGTCATGGCGTCGATGCGCGACACGCGCAAGACGGCGCTGACGCAGGACGCCTATGTGGGGCATCTTCTGACGACGGGCGATGTTACCGCGCGGAGACAAGCTGTCTGTGTTGGCAACAGCGCCGGGGTCGCGACCTACGGCACGACGTTTCAGATCACGCGTGACTACAACGGCACGGCGGGCGGTTGGCCGACGGGAACGCCTACGACCGGAAAAGACTGGCTGATAAATTCACTCGTGCGACTAATGATCAACGCCGTCGAGGAGAGCTGATGCCCGCTCGCCCGCAACAAAACGATGCACGCCGTCGGGATCGCTATCCGAACCCATACGGGTTGCTCGTGCGCCGCCCCGGCGATCCGGTGGAGTCTGCGTATCTTCCCACTGCCCCCGCTGTCATCACGGCGGGACTCAACGCATACGGGGTTTGGGTTACGGTCGGCGCACCATTGGGGCGCGATTTCTGGGTGAGTCAGTTCTACGGGTCACTGCTCACCATTCCTGCCAACTTGTCGCTGAGCGTGATCGAAACTGGATACGGCCCCGCTAACCCTCCTGCATTCGCGTTGGACGCGCTGCGCTTCAGTACGCCGTTTGTCGATCCCGCGCTCGACGCCTCCGGCTCGTTCGCCGCCGCCTCTCTCGTCCCATATCTACGCATTCCCGCCGCGCAACAGGTCTATGCTCGCGCGTTCTGTAACGACGCCGCCGTAGCGCGAACGTATGAAACACTACTGGCCGGGTTTCTCGATACCGTTCCGCAATTCACGGTGCTCCCAACTCACCTGACGATGCGCGGGCCGGGTCGCTTCTATCCATCTAACTCGACATCCTTGAACACGGTGTCGGGCGTGCTGCCTGCCTTCGGCGCATATCTCAGCGCGGTCACAGCCGCACCGAACGACATGCTGGTAACAGAGTTCCGCCACGGCCTGCTCGCGACCGGAGTCGTCTTGACGGCGATGATGATGTATCAGGTCGCCATCGGGCCAGCAGGAATGGAAGTTCCAGTAGCAAGCGTGATCTCGGCGCGCGGCGGCGGGGGGCTTGCAATCAACCCTCCAGTCTGGCTTCGCGCGGGCGAACGGCTCGCGATTCGCGTTGGCGCAACAGGTGGGGGAACCAAGGCGATCGGAGTAAAGGTGTACGATCTTGACCGACCGTGAATTGATGGTTTACGTGGGACTAAAAGCCGTCGAACTCGGGACGATCACGCCCGCACAGTTGGATACGGCGCTGACAGCAGTGGACGCAAACACGTTCATCCCCAAGAACTCACCGCAAGCGTTAGCTGCACTCAACCGCCTGATCACCTTCCTCACGAACCTCCAGAACGTGACTGCGCCCGCGTTAATTGCTCAGGTAACGGCACTTAAGGCGAGGAGCACGCCGATATGAACCTCGACGGGGAATGGTAAGATATCGGCGGAGGCGCGATGAGTATCTTTGACGAGTTAGAAGAAATCGATGCCGGAGAGCGCGTCGAAATCACGGCGCTTCATGTGCTGAACAGGAACCTGCATCGAGCGATGCGGGCCTTAGGAATCGTCCATCAGGGACAAGAGGAGTTGAAACAGATGGCAGTGGATTTGACGACAGCAGTAGCAGACTTGACCGCAGCAGTCACCGACCTCACCACGGCCGCCACGGGCGCGGCCACGGCGCTTGAAGGTGAAGTGACGGCGCTTGAGGCGCAGGTCGCCGACCTGACCGCAAAGCTCGCCGCTACGGGCGCGCCCGTTGACCCGGCGCAGATAGCCGCAATCGGGGCGAATGTGGCGAACATCCGCACCGCCGTTGCGGGGCTGAACGCCGCCGCTGCGAGCGCGGTACCCGCGCCGCCCGCCGAAGGCTCGCCTGCCGAGGAAGCGACCGAAGACGCAGCGACGGAAGCGATCGAAGACGCGCCGACGCCCGCGCCGTAACCACGCGCACGGAGGCGAGGGCGGGGTAACACCCGCCCCTCGCTCGCAAGAGGGGGATGGGGCGTGACCGATGAGCAATACGCGACGTTGGATAAGC
This sequence comes from Pseudomonadota bacterium, assembly GCA_025355245.1. Taxonomy (GTDB): domain Bacteria; phylum Pseudomonadota; class Gammaproteobacteria; order Steroidobacterales; family Steroidobacteraceae; genus CAIKZZ01. Next base: position 2,135 of record JANXZZ010000292.1, read on the forward strand.
GGCTCACCGTGCTTGAACTCCGGGCGGAGTTTCAGGGGCAGTCGATGAAGTGGATGGCCGTCATCGCCCCGCTCGTCATCGGCGGCTCCGCTGTGCTTGTGGCGGTGCTGAAATGAGCCACGAAACGCTGGCCTTCATCTCCGGCACGATGTTCATCCT
>JANXZZ010000299.1 GCA_025355245.1 Pseudomonadota bacterium
GGCCGCGATCCTCCACCGCGCCGACGCGACCCTCAGGGAATCGCGACGGATCGTGACAATCCGCTATCAGCGCGGCATCACGAACGAACTCGACGTGACGCTCGCGACCCGGGAGCTCGCGGCGGTGGAGGCGCAAGTCGCGCCGGTCGACGCCGCCGCGAACGCGGCTGAGTACACGCTCGCGGCGCTCCTCGGGGAATTCCCCGAATCGCTCGTGACGGAGCTCTCGACCCCGGGGCTCGTGCCCGACATGCCCTCTGCGGTCGCCGCGGGTGCGCCGCTCGACCTGCTCAGGCGCCGTCCCGACATCCGCGAGGCCGAGCGCGAGCTCGCCGCCGCGACCGCGCGCATCGGCGTCGCGACTGCGAAGCTCTTTCCGCAGATCGCGGTCGGCGGCTCAATCGGGCGCGAGGGCCAGGGCTGGGGCACGGCGCCGGTCGAGAACCGTCACATCTGGTCCTTCGGGCCGGGAGCAATCTGGCCGCTCGTCGACTTCGGCGCACTCGATGCCGAGGTCAGCATCGCCGACCTCGACGCGGACGCGCGCCTCATCATCTACCGACGCACGATCTGGAACGCGGTGCAGGAAGTCGACTCCGCGCTCGAGGGCTTCTCGGCGCAGCAGGACCGCCTGCAGAAGCTGGGTGAGGGAGTCGCGGCGGGCGAGCGCGCGGTCGAACTCGCCTCGCAGCGCTACGAACGCGGGCTGACCGACTTCCTGAACGTCGTGGATGCCGAGCGGCAGCTCTACGAGCTGCAGGGCCAGTACGTGGCCGCGCAGGTGGCGGAGGCCGGGGAGTTCATACGTCTCTACAAGAGCCTCGGCGGCGGCTGGCAGAATTACCAGGACGTGGCGCCGATCCGAAAGCCATTGCCGGCGCTGGCCGCGATGTTCCGGCGGGTGCTGGCGGGGCCGGAGCCCTAGCGGCGCGGGCGCCGGTCGGCGCTCGCGCGGACCTTCGCAAAGAGCCGACCGCAGCGCCCTGCTGCGGCCGGCCGAGCCGTTACTTCTGGTACGGGTAATAGCGGAAAGAGATCAGGCCGAGGTTGATGTTGGTCGAGGGCGTCGTCGTCGTGTTTGGCGTGCCGGTCAGGACCCCGGTATAGACGTCGCGCGTCACGTGGGTGAGCTGCACGCCCACCTGCATGTTGCCGAGCGTCCCCTGGTAGAACTTCCACCAGCCGCCAAGCGTTTCCTGGGTGATCGAGGAGGTGTTGCCGCTGCAGGCCGCAGCCGAGCTCTCGATCAGACAGCCGCTGTCGTTGAAGAGCGGGCTGCCGTAGCCAAAGCCGTACGTTGCCGTCGTCACGGGATCAACGACGTTGAAGTCGGTCTTGTCCGCATGCTCGCGACCGCCGTAGAGGTAGAACGTCCAGTCCGGGTCCGGCTTCCAGTTCATGCCGACCAGTACGTCATAGCCCTTGATCGCGGCGATCGACCCGTCCGGCTTCAGCGTCGCATCGGGGAGCTGCGCCGAGCCGTAGCGGCCGATGCCATCACCGGCAAGCACGCTCGCCTGGAACTCGAACACCTTCGGCACGACCGGCAGGATCACACTGGCGCCGTAGGAGAACGCGTTGGTCGAGTTGTTGGTGTGCGGGGCGGCCGGGATGTTCGCGTTGCGATCGCGGAAGGTGCGATCCATCGCGAACACCTCGTAGTGACCCCAGCCCGGATCAAACGCGAGCTTCGCGATGACGTCCGGGGTGGAATCCGTCGTGACGACGCCGGCGAAGGCGGAACCGGCGCCCTGGGTGTTGAAGAACGGAGAGTAGTTGTGCGCGGTCAGGAACGCCGCCGGTGCGGTCGTCGCCGAGGTCAGCAGCATCGCCGGGTTCTCGATCGAGATGCCGAAGGCGGCGGCGTCGCTGAAGGTCTTCACGAAGCGGATCTGCGGCGCGCGCGACCAGTTGAAGCCCGGCACGTACTGGCCGTCGACCGTCAGCGGAATCTGCTCCTGGCGCGGCGTGATGCCGGCCTTGTTCTGGGTCAGCAGGCTCCAGGTCTGGCCAAACAAGAGGTACCAGCCCGAGTCCTTGCGCCAGTAGTCGGCGTAGAAGTGCCGCACGCGCGGCGCGAAGCTGGTGCTCTCGTTGTTGTTGCCGTTGCTCGGCGCCGCCCCGAAGTCGCCCTCGAGGTAGGCCTCGGCGGCGACGTTGGGGTCATCGCCCGGGCCCTGCGCGAGCGCGGAGAAGCGGCTCTGGCGCTCGGTCAGGTGGAACTCGGAGAGGTTGTAGTTGGGCGACTGCGGAAACGGGATCGAGGTGTTGTAGTTCGACGCCCAGTCCGCCGCCTCGTTGCGGCTGCGGTTCACGACCATGAGCTCGACGAAGCCGCCGAGCGTGAGCTTGACGGGTCCGGCCATGAACGTCGGCGAGTTGCCGGCAGGTGCCGCGGCGGGTGCCGGTGCCGGGGTCGCCGCCACCGGCACGACGGACGCCCTTGCCTGTTGCGCCGCGAGCGCGTCGAGGCGTCGCGTCAGCTCCTGCACCTGCTGCCGCAACGCGGCGACTTCGTCCGAGTCGGCGTGCGCCGGCGCCATGGCCGTCAACGACAACGCGGCGAGGACCGCGGCCGACAACAGGCTCGAGGCACGCGGCACGATCGAGGGCCGATTCCGTGCCTCTGGGTTGCTGGTGGACATATTTAATGCTCCCGGTGTGATGAAGAGTGCTTTTGACCTGTTTCGACGCACGGCGTGCGACACCGGGCGCGGCCACTACGACGCGCCGGCGGACCGGTGGGTCCCTCGCGGCGGCGGCTCTCGCCCGTCGTACGTGCCCCGAATCGGCGGCAGTGTGCGGGCGGTTTATTGCAGAAGTGTGACGATTCCGCAACCGCGGGTTGGCGTGGGCGGCTGTGTGCGAGCTATCCTGCGGTGCAACGTGCTTGCGTATATAGTCGCAGCGACTTATGAGTCCAGGTGATCTCGATGGACGTGACCGAACTCGGCCCGCATATCTCCCGGCGCTTCAACGAGGACCTCGAAGGGGTCCGGAACAAAGTGCTGCAGATGGGCGGCTTCGTCGAGCAGCAGCTGACCCAGGCGGTCGCGGCGCTCATCGAGGGTGACAGCCGCTTGGGCGAGGAGGTCGCGCGCGGCGATCACAAGGTCAACAACATGGAAGTGTCGATCGACGAGGAGTGCAGTCGCATTCTCGCCACGCGCGCACCCGCTGCATCGGACCTGCGCCTCATCGTTGCGATCATCAAGACCATCACCGACCTCGAGCGCATTGGCGATGAGGCGGAGAAGATCGGCTACATCGCCTCACGGCTCGCGACCATGGAGCGCCCGGCGGATCGCTACCGCGAGATCAAGCACCTCGGGCGGCTGGCGCAGCAGATGACCCACGACTCGCTCGATGCGTTCGCGCGCCTCGATGCCGACGCGGCCCTTCGCATCTGCCGCGAGGACCGTGTGCTCGACGATGAGTTCGAGTCGATCCAGCGGCAGTGCATTACCTTCATGATGGAGGACCCGCGCACGATCCGCCGGGCACTCGACGTCGTGTGGGTGGCGCGGGCGCTCGAGCGCATCGGCGATCATGCCAAGAACATCTGCGAGTACGTCGTCTACATGGTCCACGGCAAGGACATCCGCCACACCTCCCTCGACGACGTCGAGAAGGAACTGCGTGGCGCAGGTCGCGGGTGAGGCGCTGATGGCGCTCGCCTCGTTCTCGCGCCGCCAGCTCGACCTGGCCGGTTTCCTCGCCTGCGCCGCGATGATGGGCTATGCGCTCTACGCGGAACATTTCCAGGGGCTCCTGCCCTGCAACATGTGCATTCTCGAGCGGATCTGCGTGTGCACCCTCGGCGTTGCATTCCTGCTGCCCGCGGTGCACAACGCCGGTCGCATCGGTGCCGCGCTCTACGGCAGCCTGATCGCCCTGGTCGCGATCGTGGGTGTGCTCGTGTCCGGACGCCACGTCTGGGTGCAGATGCAGCCGGCCGGCAGCCTGCCGTCCTGCGGCGCCGACTTCTCGGCGTTGCTCGACATGATGCCGGTGCGCGAGGCGGTCACGCGCGTTCTGTCGGGCGGGGCGGAATGCCAGGCGATCACCTGGTCGCTGTTCGGCGTCTCGATGCCCGTGTGGCTCGCGCTCTCGATCCTGGTGCTCGGGCTCGCCGGCCTGATGGGCAATCTGCGCCTCGAGCGCGCTCCCGCGCGCTGACGCCGGCCCGCCGGCCGACCCGGCCTAGCCGAGCAGGCGTCCCAGCAGGCTCGCGTAGGCTTGCTGCAGCTGGCCGATCTCCTCGACACGGACGCTCTCGTTCACCTTGTGGATCGTGCGATTCACGACCCCGAGTTCGACGACCTCGGCGCCGAGCGGGGCGATGAAGCGGCCATCCGACGTGCCGCCTCCCGTCGACAGCACCGGCGTGCGACCCATGACGTCCGCGACCGCTCGGCTGACGGCATCGGAGAACGCGCCCGGCGGCGTGTAGAAGGGAAGGCCTGACACGAACCAGTCGAGCGTGTAGCGCACGCGGTGGCGGTCGAGGATCCCGGCGACCGTCGCCTTGAGCCCCTCGAGCGTCTGGGCCGGCGACCAGCGCAGGTTGAAGCGCGCCTTGAGCTCGCCCGGAACCACGTTCGGCGCCCCGGTGCCCGCGTTCAGGTTCGAGACCTGGAACGTCGTCGGACCGAAGTGCGCGCTGCCCTGGTCCCAGACGCGCGCGCAGAGCTCGGTCAGCGCCGGTGCGAGCGCGTGGACCGGGTTGTCGGCGAGCTCGGGGTAGGCGACGTGGCCCTGGATGCCGTGCACCGTGAGCCGGCCGCTCAGCGAGCCGCGCCGGCCGATCTTGAGCGTGTCGCCGAAGACCTGCTCGCTCGAAGGCTCGCCCACCAGGCACCAGTCAATGCGCTCGCTGCGCGCCTTCAAGTGCTCCGCGACCCGGCGGGTGCCGTCGACGGAGGGGCCCTCCTCGTCGCTGGTGATGAGGTACGCGATCCGTCCGCGATGATCCGCGCGCTCCCGGACGAACGCCTCGGTCGCGGTGATCATCGCGGCAAGTCCGCTCTTCATGTCGGCGGCGCCGCGCCCGTAGAGGATGCCGTCCCGAATCGTCGGCACGAAGGGGTCCGAATGCCAGTCCTCAACCGGCCCTGTGGGCACGACGTCGGTGTGGCCGGCGAAGCACAGCGTGGGTTCGGTCGATCTGCCGTGCGTCGCCCAGAAATTGTCGACGTTGCCGAAGCGCAGTCGCTCGATTTGAAAGCCGAGCGCCTCGAGGCGCGCGATCATGACGTCCTGGCAGCCGTGGTCCTCCGGGCTCACCGACGGGCGTCGAATGAGGTCCTGGGTCAGCGCAAGGGTGTCAGGCATCGGGGCGCAGTGTCCGAAGAAGCGGCCCGTCTTTATACGGTGCGACCCCGGAGCGGGCAAGCGACGCGAGCCGAGCAAACGCCGACCCGCGGTTGTGGGGAATAAACACTAGTTTAATCAGGTTGTTATGGGCGTTATCTCGGCTCCAGCCGAGGTCTCCCGGAAATATTTCTGTCACAAATCTCGCCCATAATCGGCGCGCTCCGCTGACCCATAAACGGCGGACGAACGTCTCTGCGCGGCCAAGAACGGGGACGCGCAGGGCTCCTGCGGGCGGATCTCGGACAACTGGACCGGCGCGCGTGAACACCTCGCTCATCCTCGTCGCGATTCTGGTCCTGACGGCGATCGCGTACCGTCTCGGCCGGCGGCGTTCGGTCGCGCTGGTCGGTGGTCCACGCGGCACCCGCCACCTGCATTCCCTGCCGAGCTACTACGGGTTCCTGACGGCGCTCTGGTGCGCGCTGCCGGCGCTCGCGGTGCTAGGCGCCTGGCACCTGCTTGACCAGCGCGTAATCGTGGGCGCGGTGCTGTCCGGCATGCCAGCCGAATTCCAAGATCTGCCGAGCGACCAGCGGGGGCTCCTGCTTAACGACGTGCGCAACGTCTCCGACGGCAGCCTGTCTGCCGCCGAGGCGCGCCCCGCCGTGCGCGTCGCGGCCGCCGAGTGGCGCCGCCTGGACTCCTTGAGCTCCACCGCCGCCGGCAGCCTCGCGTTCTGCCTCGGGCTCGCCGGCGCCACGCTCGCGTGGCGGCGGATCACGCCGCAGCTGCGCGCGCGCAACGGCGTCGAGCGCTTCGTCGAGCTCGCGCTGGCGGCCTGCTCGACGCTCGCGATCCTGACCACGATCGGCATCGTAATGTCGGTGCTCTACGAGGCGCTGCAGTTCTTCAGGAGCGTCCCGCTCACGGAGTTCATCTTCGGCACGACCTGGAGCCCGCAGATGGCGATCCGGGCCGACCAGGTCGGCTCCTCGGGCGCCTTCGGCGCGGTGCCGCTCTTCACGGGCACGCTGCTCATCTCGCTGATCGCGATGTTCATTGCAGTGCCCATTGGGCTCTTCTCGGCGATCTTTCTCGCCGAGTATGCCGACCGGCGCCTGCGCGCGATCATAAAGCCCTTGCTCGAGCTGCTCGCCGGGATCCCGACCGTGGTCTACGGATTCTTCGCCGCGCTCACGGTCGGGCCGCTCTTGCGCCAGGCGGGACAGTCCTTGGGCGTCGACATCGCTTCCGAGAGCGCGCTCGCGGCGGGCTTCGTCATGGGCATCATGATCATTCCGTTCGTGTCCTCGCTTGCGGATGACATGATCACCGCTGTCCCGCAGTCGTTGCGCGATGGCGCCTACGCGCTCGGTGCGACGCGCTCGGAGACGATCCGCCAGGTCGTGCTGCCGGCGGCGCTCCCCGGCATCGTCGGCGGCGTGCTGCTCGCGATCTCGCGCGCGATCGGCGAGACGATGATCGTGGTGATGGCGGCGGGACTCGCTGCCAAGCTAACCTTCAACCCGCTGGAAGCGGTGACGACGGTGACGGTGCAGATCGTGACGCTGCTGATCGGCGACAACGAGTTCAACAGCCCCAAGACTCTGTCCGCGTTCGCGCTCGGACTCGTGCTCTTTGTCGCGACGCTGCTCCTCAACATCGTCGCGCTCAAGATCGTGCGCAAATACCGTGAACAGTATGAGTGAGACGACCCAAGCGCGGGCGCGCACGTCCCAGCAGAAGGTCGCGGCGAGCCTCAAGCGGCGCTACCGTGCCGAGATGCGCTTTCGCACCTACGGCGTCGCCGCGGTCGCGCTCGGGATCCTGTTCGTCGCGTTCCTTTTCTACTCGATCGTCTCGAAGGGCTACACGGCTTTCGAGCAGACCTTTATCCGGCTCGACGTCAACTACGCCCCGGCGAGCATCGACCCCGACGGCAAGCGCGCGCCCGCCGACCTGGCGGCCGCGAACTACGAGGCGCTGGTGCGCGCGGCACTGCGCGAGCGTTTTCCGCAGGTCACGGCGCGCGCCGACCTCAAGCAGCTCTACGGCATCATGAGCAGCGGCGCCGAGGACGTCGTGCGCAAGCGCGTGCTCGAGGATCCCGCGCGCATCGGTACGACCGAGAGCCTCTGGCTCATGGCTGACGACCACATCGACATGCTCGTGAAGGGACACGTCGATCGCAAGCTCCCCGAGGACGAGCGTTCGATCGACGACCGGGAACTCGGTTGGGTCGACCGCCTCAGCGCCGACGGGCGCGTGCGGGTGAACTTCAACTCGCGGTTCCTGACCGGCGGGGACTCGCGCGAGCCGGAGCAGGCGGGAGTGAAAGGCGCGGTGCTCGGCTCCTTCTTCACGCTGCTCGTCACGCTCTTCCTGTCATTTCCGATCGGCGTCGCGGCGGCGGTGTACCTCGAGGAGTTCGCGCGACGCAATCACTTCACGGACATCATCGAAGTCAACATCAACAACCTCGCCGCGGTTCCCTCGATCGTGTTCGGGCTTCTCGGGCTCGCGATGTTCATCCAGTTCTTCGGCCTGCCGCGCTCGGCACCCGTCGTCGGCGGGCTGGTGCTGACGCTGATGACGCTGCCGACCATCATCATCACGAGCCGCGCGGCGCTTAAATCGGTGCCGCCCTCGATCCGCGACGCGGCATTCGGCATGGGCGCCTCGCCCGTGCAGGCAGTGCTCCACCACGTGTTGCCGCTCGCGATGCCGGGCATGCTGACGGGCGCGATCATCGGCATGGCGCGTGCGCTCGGCGAGAGCGCGCCGCTCTTGATGATCGGCATGGTCGCCTTCATCGCCGACGTGCCGAAGACCCTGACCGATCCTGCGACGGTGCTGCCGGTGCAGGTCTATCTCTGGGCCAGCAGCCCCGAGCGCGCGTTCGTCGAACGCACTTCGGGCGCGATCATGGTGCTGCTGGCGTTCCTCCTGGCCATGAATGCTGCGGCGGTGTTCATGCGCAGCCGTTTCGAGCGACGCTGGTAGCGTCGGAGTAGCGATACATGTCAACCGAAATTGCGGCTTCCGATCCGAGCCTTCGACCGAGCGTGCCGCGGACGCGCGTCGCCGCGGCGGCGGATGACTCCCTGCCGGGCGGCAAGATCGATACGCGCACCGTCGGCCAGGTGACCGTCGCCGATGCGGTGATGACGGCGCGCCGCGTCAACGTGCACTACGGCGACAAGCACGCGGTCAAGGACGTGAGCCTCGATATCGGCCGCAACGCCGTCATCGCGCTGATCGGCCCCTCCGGCTGTGGCAAGTCGACGTTCCTGCGCTGCCTCAATCGGATGAACGACACGATCGATACCGCAGTGGTCGATGGCGCCATCACCCTCGATGGGGTCGACATCTACGAGCGGCGCCAGGATGTCGTGCAGTTGCGGGCGCGCGTTGGCATGGTATTCCAGAAGCCGAACCCGTTCCCGAAATCCATCTACGAGAACATCGCTTACGGACCGCGCATCCACGGCCTTGCCGCGAACCGCGCGGAACTCGATGAGGTGGTGCAGACGTCGCTGCAGAAGGCGGGCCTCTGGGAGGAAGTGAAGGACCGTCTTGATCATCCGGGGACGGGCCTCTCCGGCGGGCAGCAGCAGCGCCTGTGCATTGCGCGTGCCATCGCGGTCGACCCCGAGGTGATCCTGATGGACGAGCCGTGCTCCGCGCTCGACCCGCGCTCGACAGCACGCATCGAGGAGACGATCCGCGAGCTGCGCTCCGACGTCAGCGTCGTGATCGTCACGCACAACATGCAGCAGGCGCGTCGCGTCTCGGACCAGACCGGGTTCTACCTCAACGGCGACCTCGTGGAGTACGGCGACACGGAGCGGGTGTTCACCGCGCCAACGAGCAAGGAGACGGCAGACTACGTCGCGGGCGCGTTCGGATGATGCGCCGCGGCGCGCTGCTCGTCGTCGGCGCGGTCGTCGCCGCCGGCTGCCAGTCGACGCACGACCAGGCGGCGAAGAAGGGACACGGCACTGGCGACGTCGCGAAGACGGTGAAGATCAGTGGCAACGCGGGGATCACGACGAAGGTCGCGGCGCTGCTCAC
>JANXZZ010000321.1 GCA_025355245.1 Pseudomonadota bacterium
CGCGTAGTAGAGCGCGTAGCCGCTCAGCACCAGCAGCGCCGCGACAGCGAGCACGCCGATGCCGGTGCGGTAGTTGAGGCGCGCGTGCCAGGCGCGGCGCGCGTGCACCGGCAGCACGCTGCCGAGCACGACCAGGAAGCCCATCGCCGCCGCGCCGTGCAGTCGCAGCCACCAGATCTCGAGCGGCTGCTGGCTCGCGCCGAACTCATCCGGCTCGGCGAGCAGATAGTGGTACAGCAGCCACAGCACGCCGCTCGCGAGCAGCGCCGCCGCGAGCGCAAACACCCAGGCCTGGTGGCGCGGCGAGAGCTCGAAGGGGCTGCGCGGCCGGTGCGGGGGGGGCGACACGCCGCGTCCTAGCCGTGCACGTGGGCTGGCGCGGCCGCCGGCTCGCGGCGCAGCCCGCTCGGGATCGTGCGCGGCGCGTCGAGCCGTCGCCACTCGCCGTTCGCGGCGAGCAGGCGTGCCTCGGCACCGAGCCGTTTCAGCAGCGGCAGCGCAGCGCTGCCGCGCACCGCCACGACCTTGGTGAGCGCATCCGCCGTCGTGCAGTCGGACGCCGTGACGCTGATGCTGCCGTGGTAGCGCGCCGGGCGCGCGGTGCCGGGCTCAATGATCGGGTGCACGTCGAAGGCGGCGCCCGGCCGCCCCGCGAAATAGGCCGCCGAGGTCGCGAGCGCCGTGTCCGTCAGCGCCGCAAGGCCGAGCAGCGCCTGCGGACAGGCGGGGTGGCGCACGTGCACGACCTCGGCGCAAGCACCGACCCTGAGGTCGCCGCCCGCGTTCACCACGTAGTCGCGCACGCCGGCGGCCTCAAGTGTCGCGCAGGCGACGTCGACCGCGTAGCCCTTGGCGATGCCGCCGAGGTCGATCCAGCTCGGCTCGCGAAAGCGCACGCGGTGGCGGGAGAGAAGTTCGATCGCCTCGAAGCCGCGCGCGCGCGCGGGCGGCGGCGCGCCGGCCGCGGTCGGCAGGAAGCCGAAGCGCACGAGCTCGGGCGCGACCGTCACGTCGAAGGCCCCGTCGCTCGCCTCCCCAAGCCGCGCTGCCGCCTCGAGCACCGCGTAAGTGTGGGGATCGACGTCGACGCTGCCGCGGTGCGCCGAGCGGTTGAGGCGCGACACGTCGCTGTCGGCCTCGTGGAAGCTCATCAGCGTGTGGATGCGCGCGACCGCGCCGAAAGCGCGGTCGATGGCGGCGCGTGCGGCGGCCGACTCGCCCCGCACACTGATCTCGACGATCGTGCCGAGCAGCGGGCGCGCGCGGCGCAGCCTAGCGAAGCACGAGCGCACGGGTTGCGATCAGTCGCTTGACGCCTTCGGTCACGTGGCGCGAGGACAGCGTCGCGCCGCTGATGTTGCGGATGTCCTTGTCGAGCACGACGGCGCTCGCGGCGGTCTTGCCGACGAACTGGTGGCGCCACTTCTCGTTGCGGACCTCCCAGCCGTAGGCCTCGCGGTAGTCGAGGATCTCGACCTGCCGAACGCTGCCGTCGACGTTGAACCCGACCGCGTAGCCAATTGCCTCGTGCTTGCCGATGACCTCGTCGGCGATAAAGAACCCGCCCCCCACCACGCGCCAGACGTGCAGCTCCTTGCTGGGGACCGCGACCCCCGACGCCGCCGCGATCGCCGCACGCTCGTCGTCGGTGAGCGTCACGAACGCCGGCGCGAGCGCGGCGCCCGGGAACATCAGCTGCTGCGCTTCCTCGACCGTGAGGTAGCTCGCCGCGTAGGCGGGCGCAGCCAGCGCGGCGACCGGGACCAGCAGCCAGGGGGAGGCGCGCACGCGGCTAGCCGATCGCGCCCGCGAGCCCGGCGTAGACGCCGAAGCCGGCGGTCACCAGGATCACCAGCCCGACGATCGCCTCGTAGGCGCGACCCAGGCGATAGGGCTCGGGCAGGCGGCGCGCCAGCAGGAACAGGAAGCCGAGCACGATCGGCAGCAGGAGCGCGTTCATGACCTGCACGCCGACGCTGAGGCTGATGAGGTTGATGCCGGAGGCGACCAGCAAGCCGCCCGCGACCAGCGCGGCGGTGTAGAAGCCGTAGAACCAGGGCGCCTCACGCGGCGCG
>JANXZZ010000005.1 GCA_025355245.1 Pseudomonadota bacterium
CCGCGATGGCTAGTTCTGCCACAACCCGCTTCGGGGATTTCGTCCTGCTCGGGGAACTTGGCCGAGGCGGCATGGGCGTCGTGTACCGTGCCGAACGTACCGACGGACTCGCGCAGACGGTGGCGATCAAGCTGATGGGCAACAACCTCGCGAAGACGGGGCTCGAGCGGTTCAAGCGCGAGACGCAGTTATTGGCGAGGCTCGAGCATCCGTCGATCGCACGTTTAATCGACGCAGGCGTCGAGTCCGGCCGCGCCTGGATCGCGCTCGAGTTCGTTGGCGGTCGCTCGATCGATATTTACTGCGAAGAGGAAGCGCTGCCACTGCGGGCGCGCGTTCGACTGCTTGCCGAGATTGCGGGCGCGGTCGCCGCGGCGCACCGCCTGCTGGTTGTGCATCGCGATATCAAGCCGGCGAACGTGCTGGTTAACGCGGATGGGGTGCCCAAGCTGATTGATTTTGGCATCGCGGCGGCGCTGCGTGACCCCACGGAGCTGCACGCGCAGACAGTCGATCTTGGCCGCTTGTTCACGCCTCACTACGCAGCACCCGAGCAGGTATCCGGTGAGCACATCACGGTCGCGACCGACGTGTTCGGGCTCGGCGCGCTTGGCTACCGCCTGCTGACCGGCCGGACGCTGTACCCCGACGCGCGGGGCGCGATCGGCTACCTGCTCGCGATCACGCGTCGCGACGTAGATCCGCCGAGCCGCGTGCTCAGCGCGGCGGATTCACGCGAAGCGAGGCACCTGCGCGGCGATCTCGACGCTATTTTCCAAAAAGCCCTCGAGCGCGAGCCTGCAAAGCGCTACGCCACGGTCGCGGATTTCCAGTCGGACCTGTGGCTGTATCTGGAGGACATGCCTGTCGTAGCCAGGCCCCCGTCGGTCGGCGTCCGACTCGGCAAATTCGCGCGCCGCAATGCCTGGCCGGTCGGTCTAGCGTCGGTGGCCATTCTGGGGCTTGTGGTGGGACTAGTTGCCTATGGCTTGCAGGCGCGCGAGGCGGCCGAGGCTCGTGACATCTCCGCGCGTCGCGGTGAGTTCCTGCAGGAACTGCTCAAGTCCGCAAATCCGCGTGGCGGCAACCGCGAGGTCACGGTGGCAACGCTGCTTGACGGTTCAGCGAGTCAGATCGAATCCTTGGTCAAACGCGAACCGCTGGTCGGGGCGTCGCTGCTCGGTCTCGTGGCAGAGTCCAACCTCGGCCTGGGCCGCTACGCTGAGGGTCTGGCGGCGAACGGCCGGGACATTGAGCTCTTGCGGGCGCACGGCGGCAACGTGCTGGATCTGGCTGACGCTCTCACGATACGAGGCGAGTTGCTGGTCCATGCGGGTCGCGACGCTGACAGCGAGGCCCCATTTCGTGAGGCACTCTCGCTCACGGAGCACCGTCGCGGCGCGTCCAAACAATTGGCTGCGGCGCTCGAGGGCCTGGCGAAAGCGACCGAAAATCTCGGGCGCGAGGCGGAGGCCGAAGTGCTCTTTAACCGTGAGCTCGCAGTTTATCGCGACTCGGGTCAGGACTTCGGCGGCCAAGCAGGCTTTCCACTGTCCGGGCTCGCTACCATTCGACACGACGAGGGACGCTACGCCGAAGCTGCCGCATTCCAGGCGCAGGCGCTGGAAATTGAGCGCCGCAGATTTCCTCCGGATCACCCGGACCTTCTTGATGCTGAATACAACTATGCGGTTTTGCTCGAGCAGGCCGGCCAGGCGTTGCAGGCGGAGCCGCTGTTCCGCCGGTTGCTCGCTTCGTACCGCCGGGTTCTCGGACCCGACCATTCCGATACCTACGCTGCGCAGCAGGGGCTGGCACATGACTTGCTGAGCCAGAAGCGATATCAGGAAGCGGCCGACGAAGCATTGATCGCGGCACAGGGCTTGTCACGCACGCTCGGCGACGACGACAGTTGGACACTGACGGCGTGGGCCGTTTACGGCAGCGCAGCGTGCCTTGGCGGCCACGGCGACCAGGGCCTCAAGGCGTTGCGCCGTGCGTCCGCAATTCGCGACAAACAGGCGACTGCGAACGACTGGCGCGCGCTGAGTGCGAAGGTGCAGATCGGTACCTGTCTGGTCGCGCTGGAGCGGTACGCCGAGGCGGAGCCGCTGTTGTTGCAGTCGGTGCCGGCGCTCGAGGCGGTGCGGGGTTCAGCGTCGGAGCGAACGCAAGCGGGCTACCGCGCGCTTCGCGAACTTTACGTGGATTCCGGGCGCGCGTCGGAGGCGGAGTCGTGGCAGAAGAAGATCGTTGTGTCGACGCCGTGAGGCAGGACTCGGCCCAGCGCCCGTCGCGCACAAGCGGCACGGCGCGAAGCGCTCGCCAGTATCGTCCCCGCACGGAAAGGCAGAAAAGCTGCCGTGCGCACAAAACAGGGGGAGAGTGGGTTCCGGAAATTGGGACCAGGGCCCGGGGCCCGGGGCGGGCG
>JANXZZ010000080.1 GCA_025355245.1 Pseudomonadota bacterium
GGGATCGTTGCCGTCCTCCGACGTCAGCGTCGAAAGTGCCTTCACCATGCGCCAGACCGCGCTGTCGAGCTCGGCCTTGTAGCTCGAATGGATGTCATCGGCGGAGCCGCGGCCCCATTTCTTCGTCGAGCAGACCAGTTCGACTTCAATGACGCCCTTGGCGCCGAGCGCAATCTCGACGCCGCCCTGCGGCGACTGCGAGGCGAAGGGCATGAACACTTCGTGGCATTTGGAGAGCGCGGCCAGCACTTCCGGCCGGTGCACCACCTGCCGGAAATGCGGCGAGGCGATTTCCTCCTCGCCCTCGGCAACCAGCACGATGTTCACGGGCGGCTTGCGACCGGCGGCCTTGAGCGCGTGCAGCGCCGCGAGGAACGTCGCCTCCGGGCCCTTCTGGTTGATCGCGCCGCGGCCGATCATCACCTTGCCGAACGGTGCCTTGTCGACGATTGCGGCCTCGAGCGGCGGCGAGCTCCACTCGGAGGGCACGAACTGCTTGACGTCGTACATGAAGTACATGCCGACGGTGCGCGGCGCGCCGGCATCGAGGGTTGCGAACACCCCCGGTTGACCGTCGGTCGGCATGGCGGTCGCCGTCTGAAAGCCGGCCTCCTTCAGGAGGTCGATCATCATCTGGCAGCCTTCCTTCATGTTGCGGTTCTCGGCCGCGATGGACGGCAACGCAATCCAGTTCTGCAGGCGCTTGATGGCCTCTTGCCGCTGCTGCTCGATGGCGGCGCGGACTTTGGTCAGGTCGCCACCGAATTTCTTGGCAGGCGCGCCCGGGGCGGCGAGGATGAACCGGGGCATCGCGAGCGTCGCGCCTGCGGCAGCGGCCATCATCAACAGACCGCGGCGATTGAACCGGTCGATGTTCCATGCGCTCATGCTTTTCTCCCTGGACGAAATAGTTTTGCGGAGCCTATTAGACACACGCACGCGTCGCGGCTCAAGCGCGCCGGTCGCCGCCGATGGCCCGTGTTGAGCGCCGCGGCGCGGGCGACGATGTTGCCGGAACGCAGTCTTCTGGCGCGAATCCGTTACCGATCAGCGTCGGTCGGCGGTGACCTGCCTCGGTACGATAGCCGCGGTCTCGCTTATCGGCCCGGTGTCGGTCCCGCCGGCGGGGACGCCCGCGCTGGCCGCAGCCGCGCCACCGAAAAGACCAGCCCCAGGGGCCGGCCGTCCGTGGCGCCGGCGCCGCGGCCGTGGAATGGCGCGCCGTTACTGCTCGGCGAGGCGTCGGCGGGCCTTCAGCAGCACGTCGAGACCCTCCGGCCGGTCGTTCCAGTAGTTGAGCTCAACGCGCCCGTCCGGTAGCTGGTTGACCGTGGCCGGCGCCGCGCTCGAGGTGCAGTACCAGCCGGACGGAAGGACCACCGCGTTCCGCGGGCGACCGAAGCTGCGGTCGAATACGAGTTCAGCGCCCTCGAGCCGGTAGCTCACCGGTGCGGTGTAGGTCTCGGCGATGCGCAGCCGCACGGATTGCCCCGCCTGTAGCGCGGCGAAGGGAATCACGACGACGCGGGCCTTCGGATCGACAGATTCGCCGACGTTGATCTTCGAGGCGATCATTTCCGCACCGCTCATTTCCTTCGCCTCGAGCTGCTCGCCCGTATCGAGGATGCTGGCCGAGGGATGGCTCGCAACGCTGCCGGTGCGCACGACGTTCGCGTAGCCGTTCACGCCGGGGCGCGACTCGGTGTAGTCATGGTAGAGGCTGAAGGCGTGCGTCTCCGGCTGCTGCAGGAAATAGACGATGTCGCGGTCCTGGTGCGCGCGCTCCGCGAGCCGGTCCTCTTCGGTCTCGCCCTGGAAGGGCGATTCCCAGCTGCGCGCCAGCGTTGGCGCCTTCGGCAGCGCCGCCGCGCCCAGCTGCGCATCCTTGACGGCCCGGACGACCAGCGGTGCTGCACCTTCGCCCGCGTGCAGAAAGCTGATCGCGATGCGCCCGTCTTTCTCGGTCAGGATCTGCGCGGGCACCGTGAGACCGACTACCTCGTAGCCCGCCGGCAACACGACCTTGTCGCGCGGAACGCCGAGCGGCCGGTCGAAGATCAGCGCCTTGCCGTCGAGGTGGTAGCTCTTCGCGTCCTTGTAGGTCTTCACGATCACGATGCGGCCCTGGCCGTGTTCCGGCACGGGTCGCGCCAGCGTGACCTTGATGTAGTCGGTTTCCGCGTCCGCATCGCCCATCAAGGCATCCTTGCGGGCCTCCACGCCGCTGACGACCTCGAAGTGCAGTGGGGTTCCGAGCATTGCGTCGTAGACGCTCTCGTCACTCGCGATACTGCCTTTGCGAATCGGGTTGAAGTAGAACTTTGCCCCGGGCGTCGTCGCGGTCACTTCGTAGTAGATCTTGAAACTGGCGGTTTCCGGCGACAGCAGCTCGTAGCGCGTATAGGTGTCGGCCTCGGTCTGTCCCGTCGCGGTCGGGAAGTACAGCCCGTCCTTTGCGACCCGCGGCGTGTCCGCCGCCGCGGCCCGCGGTGCCGGCAATCCGATTGCGAGCGCGGCCCCGAGGGCGGCGAGACGAAACGCGGGCCGCGTGGGTGTCCGGAGCCAGATTCCGCCGACGCTCGTCGCCTTCATAACCTTCTCCCAATCGTTCGGTTGTTGAACAGGGCCGCGCGTCCCCGAACGCGCGGCTTGAGGGCGGCGACGCCCGACCTCCGTGCGGCAGATGAGGCCAGCGCCCCGCCGGTGCACGAGGACGACTCGCAAGCCAGCGGGCCGAGGGTACCGCCCGCGGCCGGTGTCTAGGAAGAGCGGGCGGCCGGCGTCCGTCGCAAGCACCGGAATTCCCGTCGACTCCAACGCCGAGGCAATCGAATGCGCCGAGGAGAGCCCGGGCAAAGAAAAGGCCGCTCCCTGAGCGGCCTTGCGATCGGCTTTCGGCGCGGGACGCGACCCGCTGGCGCGATCCCCGGGGTCAGTGCGGCTTGCTGGGGTCTAGCGGGTAGGTCGTCGCGCCGCCCGACTCCTGGGCGCGGTCGCTGGGGGCGGCCTGAGTGGAGCTTGCGGCCGGGGCGGACCCCGGCGTCGGCGCGGCGCTCGCGGTTGCGGGAACGCCGTCGCCGCCCGCCGGCAACCGGCGCAGCGCGCTCAGGAGGCGCTGGGCGCTCGCCGGCGCCGCCGGTGCGCGCTCCGAGAAAATGTCGGAGGCGAGAACCTCTTCCCGATCGTAGTAGCGCGCGTTCGCCTTGTGGTCGATCGTGATCACGGTCCCGTCGATCGCGATGCCGCCGAACAGCCCCTTCGAGCGCGAGTACGAGTAGACCTCGGCATCGAGCTGAAAGTCCGTGGCGCCAGAGACCTGGCGCCCGACCGGGCCGACCGCGACCGAGGCATCGGCACCGAGCGTGACCTTGCCGCCGGTGAGCCCCTCGACGCTGCGGCGCGTCGTGAACACGAGGATGATGTCGCTCGCCTCGACGCCGCCCTGCCAGCCGAAGCTGCCGCCGGCGAGCGTGATGAAGGCGGGATTGCTCCAGCGACCCTGGCCGTCGCGGACCGTCAGCACGCCTTTGCCCCCGCGTCCGCCGATAATCAGCGCGCCCTTGATCACGTCCGGCAGGATCGCGATACCCTGCGCGCGGCGCATCAGCCACCCCGGAATCCGCTGGTCCGGCATTCCCTGGGTGTCCTCGAGCACCTGCGTCGCCTCGAGCAGCCGCGCTTCCTCGCGCGGGCCGGCCACTGCGGGCGTCTGCGTCGCCAGAAAAATCAGCGCCATGAGTGCCAAGCTTCGGGCCGTCATTGTTCGTTCCCCTGCGGACATCTACCTAAAGGAGCAGACAACGGCCCCCCCGCGGGGTTCCGTCGGGCGCCATGATAGCCGACCCGACGGAGGCTGCGGGCGGGCCAACTAAGTTCGATAATGGCCCAACCAGGAGGCACCCATGCAGATCGCCGCGCGCCTAACGATCGTACTTTTGTCGCTGATTGCCGTCAGTACCGCCCGCGCGGACTGGGTGCGCCGCGAAGAGACGATCATGGGAACGCGCATCTACGTCGAGGCCTGGCACGAGGACCCCGTCAAGGGCGAGCAGGCGCTCGACGCCGTCATGGCCGACATGCGGCGCATCGACGCACTCATGAGCCACTACAAGCCCGACAGCCAGATCTCGCTGATCAACATCCACGCCGCGGTCGAGCCGGTCGCGGTCGATGCGGAGCTCTTCGACCTCATCAAGACCTCGATCCATTTCTCGGAGGTCACGGAAGGGGCCTTCGACATCACCTATGCCAGCGTCGGCTACCTCTACGACTATCCCCGCCACGTGCGCCCGACGGACGCGCAGATCGAGGCGGCGCTGCCGGGCATCAACTACCGGAACCTCATCCTGGACGCCGAGCGCCACACGGTGAAATTCGGGCGCGACGGCATGCGCATCGACCTCGGCGGCATCGCCAAAGGCTACGCCTGCGATCGCGGCGTCGAGATACTGAAGGGGTTCGGCGTCGCGCACGCGATCGTGACCGCCGGCGGCGATTCGCGAATCCTCGGCGACCGGCTGGGCAAGCCCTGGAACATCGGGATTCGCAATCCCGACAACAAGAACAAGGTCGTGCTGACGATGCCGTTGTCCGACGTCGGTGTCTCGACCTCAGGCGACTACGAACGCTTCTTCGATGAAGGTGGCGTGCGCTACCACCACATTATCGATCCGAAGACGGGGCGCAGCCCCCACGAAGTCCGCAGCGTCACCATCATCGGACCGACCGCGACTGACACCGAAGGCTGGTCGAAGGGCGTGTTCATCAAGGGGCCCGTCGAAGGTCTGCGGCTGATCGAGCAGTACCCGCAGATGGACGCGGTCGTGGTTGATCGCAACGGCAAGGTCTGGTACACGAAAGGCTTGGCGCCACCGAAGTAGGGTGGTGGGTGAGATCCGGCCCGCGCTTGCGGGCGGGGCGCCTCAGAACCAGATCGAAACGAAGGTCTGGATGACGCTCGCGTTGTAGTGGTACAGCGGCTCGGTACCCGCGGGGTACTGGCGCTGCGAGGCGTCGCGGAAATCCAGATAGCGGTACATGATGTAGTCGTAGTGCAGCGACGCACTCGCCTTCTTCACGAACCAGTGCCGCGACTTCATGAAGTCGTAGCTAAAGGCCACGCCCATCGTGTTGTTGTTCTGCGAGGCGAGCTCGCGGTCGCGCGCCATGTAGTTCTGCTGGTTGGCGAACTTGAACAGGTCCGAGTAGAAGGACGCCGAGTTCTGCCGGTAGTAGCGGTAGGTGAAGTCCGTGATCACGCTGTCGTGGAACAGCGGCTGCGTGTAGTCGACCTCGAGCGTGTGGGCGCGGATGTCCCAGGTATCGAAGAAGTACCGGTACTTGCCCGTGAGCGAGGCGCGCCATGGCAGGTAGTACTTGAGGCGTAGCGAGGCCGCGTTGCTGGTCCGCGTGCCGGGATAGACCTCGGCGGCGGTCAGGTAGATCGGTGAGCCGGGCGCGGCGAGGTAGCGGATCGCGCGATAGGGGTTCTGCAGGTAGCCCTGCTCGGTGATCGCCTCGTAGTCGAAACCGGCGATCAGGTTGCGGCTCAGGATCTGCGAGATGCCGAGTCCCCAGGTCTTGCGGTCGCTGCGCTTGCGGAAGTTTGGGTCTTTGTCGCGCCGCGCATCGATCACCCGTGTGATGATGTCCCAGCCGCGGCTGGCGCTCAGCGTGACCGTGGTCAGGTCGCCGAACATGCCCTGCGCGATGCTGAAGCTCGCGGTGCTGTCGTCGTAGTCGTTCTCGATGCTGCTCTCGATGCCTGCGCTGTAGGTGGTTTTGCCGTACAGGTAGTCGATGCCGAAGGTCTTCTCCTTGCGGACTTCGTGCAGCGGGCTCGCGCCGAGCACCACCATGTCGATCGAGGCGCCGGTCACGGTGTCAACCATGTAGCTGCCGGTCAGCGAGACCGCGTCCGCGACGTTGGTGCGCACCAGCATCGACGGTCCCTGGACCTTGAGGCCACCGCCGTCGTACATCTTCCACATCACGTCGGCCCGCTCGTCGGGCAGCACGTCGGCCCGGGCGGCCGCGCCGGCCAGCAGCAGCGCGGTCCCGAGAACCCGAATCAACGTGCAAGCGCGCAGCATCGCCATTGCCCTAGTTGCAGCCGCAGCCGCCGCCGGCCGCGCCGGTGCCGCCGTGCGCGCCCTCGCGGTTCTCGTGGACGTGCGTGATGTAGCCGGTCGCGATCGCATCACGGTCCCAGGCCATGACCCGGTCCGCGAGACGCTCACGTTCGTAGGGCTTGACCCACGGTTGAAAGCGGGCGCAGCCGCTCGCGCTGAGCAGCGCACCCAGAATCAGCGCCGTCCGCAGCACGCGCACGGCTATTTCTCCCTGAGTAGCGCGCGGACATGGTCGAGATATTCGTTCTCGTCACCCGCCTTGTAGCCGCGATGTACCCAGCGCAGCACGCCGTTGCGATCGATCAGCACCGTGCTCGGCATGCCCTCGACGTGGTACAGCTTGCTGACGGAGCTGTCCTTGTCGAAGACGATAGGAAAGGTCACCGGCGTCTTCGCGATGAAGCCTTCGGCGTTGTTCGACTCCGGCTCGACATTGACGCCGAGCATGGTGAAGCCGAGGCCCTTGTACTTCTTGTACATCTGGTCGAGCAGCGGGAACTCCTCGCGGCACGGTCCGCACCACGACGCCCAGAAATTCACCATCACGACCTGGCCGTGGAGCTTGTCGAGGCCGAGCGGTGCCGAGCCGCCGCGAAGCGGCAGCGTAAAGCCCGGGGCGGCCTGGCCGACAGCATCGCCCGCGAGCGCGTTGCCCGCGAGGGCGGAGCCAAGCAGCACGGCCGATGCGAGAGTCAGTGACTTGAAACTCATGATTCCTCCGTCAGAAGAAGACCGTCACGCCAAGAGCCGTCTCGAGGTTGTGCGAGGTCTTGTTGGAGCCCAGTAAATCGATGTCGAAGATGTGGTCGCGCACGTCG
>JANXZZ010000094.1 GCA_025355245.1 Pseudomonadota bacterium
CAGCCATACAGGAGATTGTAGTCGTCCAGTTCGTTCATCCAATAGAAGAACATCGTGCAGAACGCCCACATGGCGATGACCGTTCCCGCCAGCCACGCGACGCGCCGAAAACCGGCGGCCGGCGCAATGTTGAGCGATACCGTCAAGATCACCGCAGACGGAAGTTGATGCACCATCATCGTGCCGACAAAGAACGCGGTCTCACGAATTGCGCGCAGCACGCCGGTGGCCGCCAGCCTGTGGATGAAAGTCTCCACGCCCCAGCCGGTCATCAACACGAACGTCATGCCGACAGGAAACGACAGTCCGGACAACAGCCGGCGAACCGTCATCAAACGCGATGACGGGCGCACATCCGCAGAGGTGTCGGACGTAATTGCCATGTAGCGGATGCTAGCAAGTTCCCCTCGGTCGCTCACCGAGTGGTCCAGGCGGTTGGCGATTCTGGTGACCGCGGCATCAGTCCGCAGCCGCGTTCGGCGAGCGAGACGCGCTGGACCGCGACGATGCCCCGACCGCTCGCGCACGCCCGAGCCCGTGTGCGCTGCGGCGCAGCAATGAGGGCGACTCGGGCGCGTCGGTGCCACCGGCCTCAGACTCAGAGCCCGCCGCTAACGGCGCACTGATGAACGGCAGCACCACCGTTGCTACGAGGCCCGTCGACGAACCGCCGTTCAGCGTCAGCAGTGCCCGATCACCGTAGAGCAACGCGAGTCGATGGCGTGCGCTGGCGAGGCCAAAACTCCGACCTTCCGTAAGCGTCATGCCGCGACCCGAATCGACCACTTGCACGATCAGGGTCGACCGCTCGCGGCACGCCGTCACCGTCAGCCGGCCGCCATCGATCGCAGGGGCAATTCCATGCCGGATCGCGTTGTCGACGAGGCCGTACACGAGCAGCGTCGCTACGCGGGCGCTGTGCACCGATCGCGGCAGGCGTACTTCGTAGTGAAATCGCGCCCCCATCCGCGTGCTCTGGATCCGCAGGTACGCTTCGACCAGACGGATTTCGTCGACAAGCGCATTGTCAACCCGCGCAAAGGTAGGCAGTGCATCGACCAGGTAGTGCGCGAGGTCGTCCAGGGTCGCGACTGCCGCGGCACGGTCGCGTCGTCCCAGCGCCTGAATGGTCGCCAGCGTGTTGAACAGGAAGTGCGGTTCCAGCTGTGACTGAAGCAGGCGGAGTCGTGCGCGTGTCAGTTCGGCGCTCACCTGGGTCGCGCGCGCCTCGTGCCCGATCAGCTCCGCGCGCGCGGATCTCGCGGCGCTCCGGTACGTCGAGGCGATCACCGCGACCACGATCGTGGAGGCGCATGCGAGAACCACGTCGAGTGACTGCCCCGTGGCCGCAAGTCCGCCGGCGAGGCACCCGCAGATGATCAGTGGCACGCTCGCGAGCCAGGCATAGCGCCGCACCCCGGAGGGTGGCGTCAACGGCAGCATTACCGCCAAGAGCGGTAACGAAGCAAGCTCGCTCAGCAGTAACGCGGAATTTCGCGCAAGCGTTGGATAGCCCGGCGGCGTGTCGACAACTGCGAAACTCGACTGCAACGCGGCTGTGACGGTCCGCGCGCACGTGAAGGCGAGCATCACCGCAGCCGAATAGGCCATCGCCCGCATGGCAGTCCACCATGACCTGGACTTCGACAATAGCGGATCGGAAAGCGACACGGCGTCCTCGAGCGGGATGGGCCAAATGGTAGCAAGCACCACCCAACCGAATGGCCCCGAACCACGACGTCCGAAGCGCGATTCGGGTCGCTTGCACCGTCCGGAACGGCGTTCGCGCCGGAAACGCGCGAGTTCATCGGAAAGTCCGCGTCACGCGCCGCGCCTACCGGAATCATTCACGCAACCGGGGTTCCGCGCGACGAACGGCAGACTCGCCGGTCCATCGATCCAGCGGACGCCCCGGAACCAGCACTCCGCCCGTCCCATCCAGCATCTAGAGGGAGACAAGAAATGACTCAGATCCATCTTCGGACACCCATCAAATCCGCCCGGGCGGTCTTCGCCGCAGGGGCTCTCACGCTCGTCGCCGCGCTTGCGTTCTCCGCCGAAACACCGGAAATCATCGTCGAGGCGGCGGCGCCGGTAAAGCACGCCACAGCCGGGCATTCCTCATCCGGAGTTGCAACCGAATTGCTGTCGGTCCGGTATCGCGTCCAGCTCGCGGGGCTCGACCTGACTCGCCACGCGGACGTCGAGAAGCTCACCCAGCAGATCCACGACGCGGCGGCGAAGGGTTGCAAGCAGATCAGGGATGAATACCCGCTGCGGCCGATGACCGACCAGGCCACGTGCGTTTCGACCGCGACTGACAGCGCCATGCAAACCGCGCGCGCCGCGATCGCCGAAGCCGAGAAGCGCGCCGGGCACTAGCGGCCGTTGGCATCCGCGGCGGATCGAATCGTGGCGCCCGTTGCTGCGCTGCGGTCCGCCGCGAGGCCATTCCCCCCGCTTTCGCCGCCCGACGCCGCTGCAGCCGACCGCGAGCAAGGACGCAGCGCCATGTCCGACCGTCCATGCGCCGTCTTCGTCAGCTACGCGTCGCAGGATCGCCTCGTCGCGGAACGACTCGCCGAGGCGATGCGCGGTGCAGGCGTCGAGGTCTGGCTCGACCAGACCGGACTGAGGGGTGGCGAGGACTGGGACAAGAAGATAAGGCGCCAGATCCGCGAATGCGCGCTGTTCATCGCGCTCGTATCGCGAAACACCGACGCGCGGGCGGAGGGCTATTTCCGGCTCGAATGGCGACTCGCTGCTGAGCGTTGTCAACTGATGGCCGACGATGAGCCGTTCGTGCTTCCGGTCGTCATCGATGGCTCGGCGCCAGCCTCGACGCGTGTACCAGACCAGTTCCGGAAGGTGCAATGGATGCGCGTGCCCGACGGCAGCGCGTCGCACGTGCTGGTCGAGCGCGTCGTGCGCCTGCTGCAGCGCGACCCCGGCACCGACCCCGCAGGAGGTGTCCACGCGGTCCCCGTCACCCGTCCCGCCGCAGCGCGGTGGCGGCGGCGCGCCATCCTTGCGCTGGTCGCGGCAGCCATCGTCGCGGCCGTGGGGAGCGCTTTCCTCATGCGTCTGCCACGCCAGACGACCACCGTGCGCCCGGCCGCCGCGGTCCCGGGCACCGTCGAACCGTCCGTCGCCGTGCTGCCGTTCATCGATTTGAGCGAGAAGCGGGACCAGGGGTATTTCGCGGACGGCCTTTCGGAGGAGCTGATCGAGTTGCTGGCCCAGGTCCCTGGGCTGCACGTCCGCGCGCGGACGTCGTCGTTTTACTTTCGCAATCGACAGTCGTCGCTGGCCGACATGGCCCGTGCGTTGGTCGTCACACATGTGCTCGAGGGTAGCGTCCGGAAGTCGGGCAACATGCTGCGAATCACGACGCAGCTCGTCCGCGCCGACTCCGGCGACCACGTCTGGTCGAACACTTTCGAGCGGCCGCTCGGCGACGTCTTCAAGATTCAGGACGAGATCTCGAACCGGGTCGTACTCGCCCTCACGGGTTCTCTGGTCGGGGGCACGACGAACCGGGCGCCGCGGACAAAGAACGTTGAGGCCTACTCGCTCTTCCTGCAGGCGCGCGCACTCGCGCGCAGCGCGGGGCAAGGCGACGACGTAGCGGCGCAGCAGACGCTCCGGCGGGCGCTGGCGCTCGATCCCGAGTTTGCGGCGGGCTGGGCTGCACTGGCACACGCGATCATGTCTGACGTCGGGTGGCACGACACGCCAACCTCGGTCAAACCGTGCGAGGCCGCGCAGGCGCCTGCGGCTCGCGCGCTCGAGCTCGATCCAACGCTGGGCGATTCGCACCGTGTCAACGCCGAGCTACTGATCCACTGCGCGCACGATTTACCTGCAGCCGAGACCGCACTCCGCCGGGCGCTCGCCCTGGACCCGGGCCGGGCCGAGACGTGGGCGGCGTACGCCACACTGCGAGAATTCCAGGGGCGCTTTGCCGAGGCGCTGCCAATGGCCCGAGAGACCGTGTCTCGCGACCCGCTGAACTCGTGGTCGTACGTCGTGCTGGCCGACGCTCAAGGCATTAACGGCGATCTCAAGGGCGCCGAAGCGTCCTACCGCCGCGCGATCGAGATCGACCCGATGCCGGCCGGACTGCATGCCCTGCACGCGAACTCGCTGCTGTCGATCGGTGCGCCAGCCGACGCGCTCGTCGAGGTGGAAAAGGAAGGCGACGACCAGTTCCGGCGGATGACGTTGCCGCTGGTCCTCGATGCGCTCGGACGGCATGATGAGGCCACGGCAGAAATGCGAGTGTTTGAGCAGCGATACGCCGAGCGGGACGCGTTGACTCTCGCGGAGTTCTACGCGTGCCGTCACGACGCGGTGCATTCACTCGCGTGGCTCGAGATCCATGCCGGCCGCACCGACGCGAAAAGGCCGATGTTCATAGTTCACGAGGACCTCCCCAATCGCTCGGGTTGCTTTCGCAATATCGAAGGCGATCGGCGCTTCCAGGCGTTGCTCGCGAGTCGCGCGCCGCAATGATTGAGCCGGCGGAGGCTCGCCTCGCAGAGAGGTTCGGATACACTTGTGTGGGAGGAGCAATAACATGAATCAAGGCCCCACCCTATCGCGGCTCATTACGCGACCGAGCGCGCCGACGACCTCCAGCTCCACCGGAACTCGTCGGCGCCGTGTGAGCCCGGTTGCCGTCGTCACGTCCGCCGTGTTGGCGGCGGCGGCAGCCCGCGCTGGCGAAACGGCGGGCTCTGGCGCGCTCGGGGAACTCGCCGAGGTTGTCGTCACCGCACAGAAGCGCGCCGAGAATCTGCAGCTAGTACCCATCAGCATTCAGACGCTCGACGAGGCGAGCCTGACCAATCTGCGCGTGACCGGCCTCGATGGGTATACGAAATACCTGACCAGCGTCTCGACGCAAAACTTCGGGCCTGGCAACGCGCAGCTGTACGTTCGCGGCGTCGCGAACGGGGCCGACGGTCTGCCCGTCGGCTCCCAGCCGCTGGTGGGCCTCTACCTCGACGAGATGCCGGTCACCACGATCGGCAACAGCCTCGACCTGCACCTCTACGACATTGAGCGCGTCGAACAGCTCTCCGGGCCGCAGGGCACGCTGTTTGGCGCCAGTTCAATGGCTGGCACCGTCCGGATCATCACCAACAAGCCGACCACGGACCATTTTTCGGCCGGTTACCAGCTCGCGACGAACACCTACACCGCGGGGACGACGGGTGCGACCGCGGACGGATTCGTGAACATTCCGCTGTCGTCCAACGTTGCGATACGCCTCGTGGCGTTCGGCGAGCACGACGGCGGGTACATCAACAATGTCGTCGGGCCACCCGAAACGTATCCGACGTCGGGCTTTCCGCGGACGAACACGCAGCTCGCGCGCCAGCACTTTAATACAGTCGACACAGCGGGAGCTCGTGCGGCGGCGGCGATTGCGCTCGGCGAGCACTGGACGGTAACGCCGGGAAGCATTGCGCAGGAACAGGATGCGCGGGGTGTTCCGGGATTCAATCCGGCCGAGGGGGACCTCAACATTGCACGCTACTACCGGGACGACAGCAAGGACCGGTGGTGGCAAGCATCGCTGGTCGTGGAGGGCAAGTATTCCGACTTCGACATTGTCTATGCCGCCGGGCTCTTGCACCGCAACCTGACCAGCATTTCCGATTATACCGACTACCAGATCCTGTACGACCAGTACTACCAGACGCAGTACGAGGGTACGAGCTATGCGTCGTACTGGGGTGACAAATACCGGAATAACGCCGGCC
>JANXZZ010000114.1 GCA_025355245.1 Pseudomonadota bacterium
CGCAAGCGGCTGCGCAGGAATGTCGGCGGTGAGCACCGTGGCCTGGGCCAGCGCTGACGGAGCAGCGAAGACCGCAAGGGGCGTGCAGACCGACAGTCCGCGGAGCACCCCGCACACCGCTGCCGCGATATTTGTCGATGGGCGAGGCAAGCGAACCCCCACGCTTTTGCCGGACAGGCATTTTTGCATGCCTTGACCCGCAGCTTAGCGCGCAGGCGGCAGCAAACGCTACGCGCCGCCCGGGCGAAGCAATACCTAGTCCCTGGACACGCGGATCTGCGTGGTGGTGACCTCGACCCGCACCCCCTTGAGGCTGCGCAGGAAGGCAATGAACTCTGCGGGGTCGTCGGTGGCGAAGGTCCCGCT
This sequence comes from Pseudomonadota bacterium, assembly GCA_025355245.1. Lineage (GTDB taxonomy): Bacteria > Pseudomonadota > Gammaproteobacteria > Steroidobacterales > Steroidobacteraceae > CAIKZZ01. Next base: position 367 of record JANXZZ010000114.1, read on the forward strand.
GATCTGTAGAGTCCGTAACGCGGGCGTGGTGATCTCGATCGGCTTCGGAGCGTAACGATTATATTCCGCAGCCACCCGTTCCAGCGGTTCGTGGTCGAACGAAATTTGTCGGTGCAGCCATGCCGTGGCGCGTTGCGAATCGACGGCGACGAGCGTGGGCGGCCACTCTCCCGCGGTGAGCCTTAGCTGCTGATCAGCGTACAGCTCGACAAATCGTGTCGGCTGGCTCTCGTTCGAGTTCATGCCGCGACTGTCGGACATCGAGGACGGGCCGACCGCGACCCGCCCCTCGACCACAGTTACCACGGTCGTGTCATGCTCGAGGCGCACGTCGAACCTGGTTCCGACCGCCACGACCTGAGCCGATCCCGCGAATACCCGAAATGCGCGCTTGGGCTCGTGGGTGACTTCGAAGCTTGCCTCCCCGGAGGCGAGCGTGACGAGCCGTTCGGCGCATTGCCTCACTAAAAATGTTACCGGATCGAGTCGTTGCCTCAGCTGAGATGTTACCGGCGACCTACTGTGTGAGCATGCCGCCCTCACCACGGGGGAGGCGGTATGCACACCAAGATGATGCACGCGGCACGTGCCGAGCTCGCGAACGCTATTCGTCGCCGCTATCGTTCGGCGACAGGCAAGGACAAGCACAAGATCCTGGACGAGTTCATCGCCACGACAGGCTATCACGAGAAGTCGGCGATCCGCGTGCTGAACGGCGAGCCAACCATTGAGCGGGCGCAGACACGCAATCGCCGATCGCTCTATGACGAAGCGCGCGCCGCCCCCCGTGCCAATGTGACGTGAGACACCTGCCCTCAGTAATTTAGAGTACAGGTAGTACCCACGCATGGCTGCAGTTCTGAAGTCTTCCATGATCAACAGTTCTTTGTCTTTGCCCGAGGCCGTTGAGGAAGGAGCCCGTAGGGCGACTGACGAGACGGCCTCGGGCACGGTGCGCCCCGACCCGGAGGTGGTCGAGACCGCCCGGCGGCGCCAGTTTTCGGCGGGCGAGAAGCGCGCGCTGCTGGCCGAGGCGGACACGGCCAAGGCACGCGGGGAACTCGGTGCGTTCTTGCGTCGCAAGCGGATTTACTCCTCGATGCTGTCGAGTTGGCGGCAGCAGATCGTGGCCTCCGATCGCAAGGCGCTGGCGCCGCGCAAGCGCGGACCGAAGCCGGATGCCGCCGCCCGGCAGATCAAGCACCTGAACCGGGACATTGCCCGCCTGCGCCGCAAGCTCGAGCGCGCCGAGATCATCATCGACGCCCAAAAAAAACTGTGCGTAGCGCTTGGACTGCCGACCTCCGACGACCGGAACGAGGACGAATGATGGACACCGCGCAGGCTCTCGGCACCGAGATCGGCCTCGTGGCGGCGTGCTCGGCGCTCGCCGTGAACCGCGCCGGCGTGTACCGGGAGCGTGCCCGGCGTCGCGGGGTGGTGCCACGACGCACGCCCGCGGCGCGTCCCCGGCCACCGCTGGCGTTCTCGATGGTCGAGCAGGAGCTCCTGCTCGGCCTCCTGGACAGCGAACGCTTTGCCGATCTCGCGCCGGCCGCGGTTTACGCCACATTGCTCGATGAAGGCCGCTACCACGGCTCAATCCGCACCATGTACCGGCTGCTGGCCGCCCAGAACCAGGCTGGCGAGCGCCGTAATCAGCGCATCCATCCCGCCTATAGCAAGCCCGAGCTGCTCGCGACCCGACCGAACGAGGTCTGGAGCTGGGATATAACCAAGCTGAAGGGCCCGGCCAAGTGGACCTGCTTCCACCTGTACGTGATCCTCGACATCTTCAGCCGCTACGTCGTCGGCTGGATGGTCGCGCACCGCGAAACCGCTGAACTCGCCGGGCAGCTGATCGCCGATACCCTCGGCAAACAGAAGATCGCCCCGGGCACGCTCACCCTGCACGCCGATCGCGGCACCAGTATGCGTTCCAAACCCGTCGCTGCCCTGCTCATCGATCTCGACGTCGCCAAAACCCACAGCCGCCCGCACGTCTCCGACGACAACCCGTTCTCCGAGGCCCAGTTCCGCACCCTCAAGTACCGACCGGACTTCCCGC
>JANXZZ010000120.1 GCA_025355245.1 Pseudomonadota bacterium
CGGATCGTAGCGGTAGATGCCGAAATCGTGGACGGGATCGCGATAGACCGGATAGAGCTGCACCTCTTCGCGGTTCTGGAACACGGCCTGGGCGGTGACCGGACCCGGCGTCACGACGTGCCGGTTGGTCAGGATCAGCCCGCGCTTCGCGTCGACCACGAAACCGGTCGCCTGCGCGGAGGTGTACCACTCGGTGTCGAACGGCCGCGCCTGGTCGACCTGGATGGTGACGACGCCGTCGGCGATCCGCTGCAGCGTGCGCGCCCACTCGGGCCGTTCGTCTAGCACCTCGCCCGCCGACTTGACCGGCGGCGCGAGCTCGGGAGTGGCGGCGGGCGCGGCGGCCTCGGACGGCGCGCCCGGCGGGAGCGACGAGGGCCCGGTGCCCGAGGCCGGCGCGGCCTGCCCGTGGACGAGCGCAGCGGCCAGCAGTCCCGCGACCAGCGATGCCCCTAGCAGCGTGGATCCGCGCACGGGCCAGCTCATTCTCATAATGCGTACCCGAATGCCGCGTGGAAGCGAGCGCCGACGTCGGCGAGGTCCGCCGCGTGCGTCTGCGTGCCGTGGTGGGCGATCTTGATTGCGCCGAGCAGTGAGGCGACACGTCCGGTCGTCGCCCAGTCGAGACTGCGGCCGAGACCGTAGATGAGACCCGCGCGGTAGGCATCGCCGCAGCCCGTCGGGTCCACCACGCGCTCGGCCCGCGCCGGCGGGATGTCGATGGTCTTGCCGTCGGCGTAGATCGTCGAGCCCTGCGCGCCGCGCGTGACGATGTAGGCCTTGCAGCGCGCCGCGATCTTGTCGGGGGCGAGGCCGGTGCGCTCCTGCACCAGCTGCGCCTCGTAGTCGTTGACGATCATCCAGCTGGCCTGGTCGATGAAGGTCTCGAGGTCCGGGCCCGCGAACATCGGTAGTCCCTGGCCGACATCGAAAATGAAGGGAATCCCGGCAGCGGCGAATTGTTCGGAGTGGCGGACCATCGCCTCGCGACTGTCGGGTCCGACAAGGCCGACGGAGACGCCGGCGCCCTGCGGCACCTCCAGTTGTCCCGAGTGCTGCATCGCACCGGGGTGGAAAGCGGTGATCTGGTTGTCATCTAGATCGGTGGTGATGAAGGCCTGAGCCGTGTAGGTTCCTGGAATCCGACGCACGTAGTCCAGACTCAGACCGTGGCGACGCATCCAGGTTTCATATGGATCGAAATCGTCGCCGACCGTCGCGAGCGCGTGGCTGTCGACGCCGAGGAGCTGCAGGCTGAAAACGATGTTGCCGGCGCAGCCGCCGAAGTTGCGGCGCATCTGCGGGACGAGGAACGAGACCGACAGCATGTGCACGCGATCGGCCAGGATGTGGTCCTTGAACCGTCCGTCGAACACCATGACCGTGTCGTAGGCAAGCGAGCCGCACACCATCGCCGTCATCGGGGAACCCCTCAGGTCGCAAACGACCACCATAACCGAGCCGGCGGCGCAGCCGCCAGCAGACCTACAAGGAATCGTGACGTGCGCCGCGCAGCGACGCTGCCGTCTAGGGGTCGAGGAGCACCAGCCCCCAGGTCGCGACCAAGAGCGCGAAGGAAACGAACACCGCCGCCGAGCCCAGGTCCTTGGCAAGCCCCGAGAGCGCGTGCCGCTCCGCGCCGATGCGGTCGATCGCCGCCTCGACCGCGCTGTTGAGGAGCTCGACGATCAGGATCAGCAGCATCGGCCCAACCAGGAGCGCGCGCGCGACGCCCGAGTGGCCGAACCAGACTCCGGCCGGAATCACCACGAGGGCGAGCAGGCATTCCTGGCGGAACGCCGCTTCCTCGCGCCACGCACCGACGAAACCGCCCCAGCTGTTCGCGCACGCCGCGAGGATGCGCTTGATGCCGCGCGGCTTCTCGCCAGGGCGGACGCTTGCCGCGTTCGCGCCGCTCACGCGGCGGGCTTCCAGGTGAGATCGAGCTGCTTCGCCGCGCGCACGTCGTCGAGTCGGCGCACCGGCAGCGTGTAAGGCGCACCCTTGACGCGCGCCGGATCCTCCTCGGCTTCGCGCTGGATCGCGATCATCGCCTCGACAAAGCCGTCGAGGGCCTCCTTGGCTTCGGTCTCGGTCGGCTCGATGAGCAGGCACTCCGGCACCAGCAACGGGAAGTAGGTCGTCGGTGCATGGTAGCCGTAGTCGAGCAGGCGCTTCGCGAAATCCATCGCGGTCACGCCCTGATCGCGCGCCTGGCGCTTCATCGTCAGGATGAACTCGTGCGTGGCGCGACGCGTCGGGTAGGCCGCATCGAAGCCCGCCTGCTTTAAGCGTGCGAGCAGGTAGTTGGCATTCAGCGTCGCGAACTCGCCGATCCGGCGCATGCCGTCGCGGCCGACCATGCGCATGTAGATGTAGGCGCGCAGCAGCACCCCCGCATTGCCCATGAAGCCGGACAGCCGCCCGATCGACTGCGGAATGTCGCGCTCGTCGAGCCAGCGATAGCGATCCGCCTCGCGCCCGACCACCGGCACCGGCATGAACGGCTTGAGGCGCGCACCGACGCCCACCGCACCCGCGCCGGGACCGCCGCCGCCGTGCGGCGTCGAGAAGGTCTTGTGCAGGTTCATGTGGATGACGTCGAAGCCCATGTCGCCCGGTCGTACCTTGCCGAGGATCGCATTCAGGTTGGCGCCGTCGTAGTAGAGCAGGCCGCCCGCCGCGTGCACCACCTCGGCGATCTCGGCGATGGTCCGTTCGAACACACCGAGCGTCGACGGGTTCGTCAGCATGATGCCGGCGGTCGCGGGCCCGACGACCTTGCGCAGCGCCTCGAGATCGCAGTCGCCGCTCGCGTTGCACGGAATCTCGATCACCTTCATGCCGCACATCGTCGCGGTCGCCGGGTTGGTGCCGTGCGCGGCCTCCGGGACGATGATCTCGGTGCGCGCGAGGTCGCCGCGCGCGCGATGGTAGGCGCGGATCATCGCGACCCCCGCGAACTCGCCCTGGGCACCGGCCATCGGCGTCAGCGAGACGGCCTGCATGCCGGTGACTTCGGTCAGCATCTCCTGCAGTTCGTACATGCAGGCGAGGAAGCCCTGGCCGAGCGACACGGGCGCGAGCGGGTGGCGCGCCAGGAACTGCGGCAGCATCGCGTACTGGTTGCAGCCGCGCGGGTTGTATTTCATCGTGCAGGAGCCGAGCGGATAGAACTGCGTGTCGATGGAGAAGTTCATCTGCGAGAGCCGGGTGAAGTGCCGCACGGCCTGCAGCTCGGACACCTCCGGCAAGAGTGGCGGCGTACGGCGACGCAGCGCCGCCGGCACCTCGGCCCCGAGTGCGGGCGGCAGTTGCGCGGCGGCGTGCCGGCCGTGCCGGGACTGGTCGAATATCGTCGCCTCGGCCGGTGCGAGCGCGGATGCGGGACTGTTCATGGGGTGATGTCTCCTCAGGCCGCGCGCGAAACGCGCAGCGACTCGCCGAGCGCGGCGGCGTACGCCGCGATGTCCTCGGAGGTTTTGGTCTCGGTCGCACACACCAGCAGCACGTTGCCAAGCTCGGGGTAGTCGGCCGAGGCATCGAAGCCGCCCGCGATGCGGCGGCGCGCGAGTTCCTCCAGCACCGGCCCGACCGGCCGGTCGAGCCGGATCAGCGCCTCGTGGAAGCGTGCGCCGCCGAGCGCCAGCTCGACCCCCTTGAGGCGACCGAGCGCCGCAACGAGTTCAGCCGTGCGCGCCATTGACGCGGAGGCCGTTCGTTCGAGGCCCTGCGGACCCATGATCGCGAGGTAGATCGTCGCCGCCGTCATCAGCAGTCCCTGATTGGTGCAGATATTCGAGGTCGCCTTGCTGCGCCGGATGTGCTGCTCGCGCGCCTGCAAGGTCAGCGTGTAGCCGGGGCGCCCGTCGAGGTCGACCGTCCGCCCGACGATCCTGCCCGGCATCTGCCTGACGTGCTCCATGCGCGTCGTCATGAAGCCGACGTAGGGACCGCCGGATGACAGCGGCACGCCGAAGGGTTGCGCATCGCCGACCACGATGTCGACCCCCTTCTCGCCCCACTCGCCGGGCGGTTTCAGGATCGCGAGCGAGGTCGGATTCACGACTGCGATGACGAGGGCGCCGTTCCTGTGCCCCCAGTCGGTCAGCGCGTCGACATCCTCGAGGACGCCGAAGAAATTCGGCTGCTGGATCACGAGCGCGGTGACGTCCTGGCCATCGAAGCGCGCCAGCGCCGCGACCGGCGTCTGGCCGGCGGCAGCATCGAACGGCACTTCCTCGAAACTGAGGTTCTGGCCGCCCGCGATCACCCGCGCGCACTTGCGGTACGTCGGGTTCACCGCGCGCGGCATCAGGATGCGCGCGGACTTCGAGCGGCGGTGTGCGCGCACGGCCATCAGGCTTGCCTCGGCGAGCGCCGACGCGCCGTCGTACATCGAGGCGTTCGAGACCGCCATGCCGGTCAGGCTCGCGATCATCGTCTGGAACTCGTAAATGGTCTGCAGCGTTCCCTGGCTCGCCTCGGCCTGGTAGGGCGTGTACGCCGAGTAGATTTCCCCGCGGGTCGTGATCGCCCACACGGCGGCCGGAATGTGGTGCTCGTAGGCGCCCGCGCCGATGAAGTTGAGTTCACAGCTATCGGCGGCGGCGCGCGCGCTCATCAAGCGCCCGATCTCCATTTCCGAAGCGGCCGGCGGTATGCGCGTGAGCGCCCCGGCGCGTAGGCTGGCCGGTATCTCGTCGAACAGCGCGTCGACGTCGTCGACGCCAATGACCGCCAACATCGCGCGCACGTCGTCGTCGGTGTGTGGAATGAAAGCCATGCTGAACTCCTGGTAGCCGATCGTCGCCGCGAACCGCCTTACTCCCCTGACTCCGCCGCAAATTTCGCGTAGGCCTCGGCATCGAGGAGCGCGTCCACGGCGGCCGCGTCGCCCGGCTTGAGGGTGAACAGCCAGCCCTCGCCGTAGGGATCGGTGTTGATCATCTCCGGCGCGTCGGCGAGGCCGGCGTTCGTGGCGGTCACGAGGCCGCCGAGGGGGCTGTAGACGTCGGAGGCAGCCTTCACGGATTCGACAACCGCGCAGACCTCGCCCGCCGCGACTTCGCGCCCCGCCTCCGGGGTCTCGGCAAACACGAGATCGCCGAGCGCGTGCTGCGCGTGGTCGGTGATACCGATCGTGACGGTACCGTCGGCGTTCTTCTTCACCCACTCGTGGCTCTTGGTGTAACGAAGCCCGGCCGGAACGTTGCTGCTCATATCCAATGTCCTCGTCGAGTAATTGCGATGAATGAAATCGATGCGCGGTTCGCGACGGCCGCGATCACAGTGCGATGAGTCCCTTGCCGTGACGAACGAACGGCGGCTTCACGATGCGCACCCGCAGCAGTTTGCCGCGGATGTCGACCGCGAGGGGCTCCGCGGTCGCGGCCGGCACTCGCGCGAGCGCTACCGAGCGCTCGAGCGTCGGCGAGTAGCTGCCGCTCGTGATCTCGCCGGTGCCGGCGGCGCCGATCAGCGACTGGTGCGCCCTGAGCACGCCCTTGTCCTCGAGCAGCAGCGCCACCTGCTTGCGCGGCACGCCGGCGGCGCGCTGCGCGATGAGCGCCGCACGTCCGACGAAGTCACGTGCCGAATCTAGCGCGACGGTCCAGGCGAGGCCCGATTCGAGCGGCGTCGTCGTCTCGTCCATGTCGTTGCCGTAGAGGTTCATGCCCGCCTCGAGCCTGAGCGTGTCGCGGGCGCCGAGGCCGCAGGGGCGAACGCCCGCGTCGCAGAGCCGGTCCCAGAAGGCACCGACGCGATCGCCCGCCAGCATGATTTCGAAACCGTCCTCGCCGGTGTAGCCGGTGCGCGCGAGGAACGCATGGGCGCCGGTGGCAGCAAGGGGTGTGCCCGAGAACACGCCAAGGCCGAGCGCCAGCGCCGCATCGGCGGGCTCGAGGAGACCGGCGAGCTTACTGCGCGCGTTCGGGCCCTGCACCGCGATCATCGCGAGGTCGCGGCGCGAGGCGACCGCGACGCCAAAACCCGCGGCACGGCCTTCGATCCAGGCGAGGTCCTTCTCCGCGGTGCCGGCGTTGACGACGAGGCGATAGGAACTGGGATCCCCGAAGTAGACGATGAGATCGTCGATCACGCCGCCGCTTTCGTTCAGCATGCAGCTGTAGAGCGCCTTGCCCGGCGCCGTCAGCCGCGCGACGTCGTTGGCGAGGAGGGCACGCAGGAAGTCAGTCGCGCGCGCGCCCGCGAGATCGACGACACGCATGTGCGAGACGTCGAACATACCGGCGTCGCGGCGCACCGCGTGGTGCTCCTCGAGCTGGGAGCCGTACTGCAGCGGCATGTCCCAGCCGCCGAAGTCGACGAGGCGGGCGCCGAGTTCACGGTGCCGCTCGTACAGAGGGGTTTGCAGGGGCATACGGTCTCCAGGTCAACGCTACCCGGCGGACCCGCCCCATAAAAAAGGGCGACAGGCCGCCGCCTGTCGCCCCTCTGTCCATTGACCTGAGAGATCAAGTGCAGC
>JANXZZ010000132.1 GCA_025355245.1 Pseudomonadota bacterium
CGCTCGGTGCAGGTGCACACTAAGTTCGTCCCGGACTTGTCGGACCTGCAGTCGGTGGACCGGCGCTACGTCGAGAGGATCGTCGATCGTTCGCTCAAGCGCCTCGGCATGGAGTGCCTGGACCTCGTCCAGTTCCACTGGTGGGATTTCGGGGTCCCGCGCTTCGTCGAGACGGCGCTTGAGCTCGACAGGCTGCGTCGTGCGGGCAAGATCGCGCACGTCGCCGTCACGAATTTCGACACAGTGCATCTCAAGGAAATCGTCGATGCCGGCGTCCCGATCGTCGCGCACCAGCTGCAGTACTCCCTGGTCGATGACCGCCCGTCCGCGCGCATGGTGGAATTCTGCCGGGCGCATGAAATCGTGCTGCTGTGCTACGGCACGGTCAGCGGCGGATTCCTTTCGGAGGGCTGGCTCGGCAAGCCCGAGCCCGCCCGCGACTTCACAAATCGCTCGCTGGTCAAGTACAAGCTGATCATCGAGGACTTTGGTGGGTGGGAGCTGTTCCAGGAGCTCCTGGCGGCGCTCGGTCGCGTGGCCGTAAAACGCCGGTCCGACATCGCCACGGTTGCGTCCCGCCTGATTCTCGATCGCCGCCAGGTCGCCGCGGCGATCGTCGGCGCGACGAGTGTCGCGCACCTGCGCTCGCACGCGCAGATTGACGCGCTGCACCTCGACGCCGAAGACTGCGCGTCCGTCGCGGCCGTAACCGCGCGCCGTCGCGGGCCGGCGGGTGATGTGTACGAACTTGAACGCGACCGGTCGGGCCGGCACGGCCAGATCATGAAGTACGAGCTGAATGCGGTTCCGGCGGGCGCGCCGCCCGGGAGCGGGCAGGCGGGCAGCCATGCGGTATAAGCGGACGAACAATGAATTCGGGCCGACGGCCAACGATCATCCAAACATCGGGAGTAGTTACATGACTCGGGAACACAATGCGACTCTGGCGCGCGCGCTCTTCGGGCGTCGCCCGCGTGTCGCGGTAGCTGCCGGCCTGCTCGGGTTCTGGGCGTTGAGCGGGGCCGCTTTGGCGGATCAGGCTTCGACCGCGACGGGTGCCGCCGGCGGCGCCCGGCCGCAGCCCGTGGCGGACCTCGAAGAGGTAGTCGTCACCGCGGAAAAGCGCGAGTCAACGGTGCAGAAGACGCCGATCAGCCTCACCGCGATCAAGGGCTCGGATTTGCAGGCACAAGGCGTCACCGACTTCATGGCGGTTGCGCAGGAGGTCCCCGGCATCTCGTTCAAGACTTCCGGTCCCGGCCAGACGGAATTCGAAATGCGCGGCCTGACCTCGACAGGCGGCGAGTCGCCGACCGTCGGCTTCTACCTTGATGATGCGGCGCTGACGCCAGCGGCGATGGCGCAGAACGGCAAGACCGTGATCGACCCCAGTCTCTTCGACCTCAACCGGATCGAGGTCCTGCGCGGCCCGCAGGGCACGCTGTACGGCGCGGGATCGATGGGCGGCACGATCAAGCTCATCACCAACCAGCCCGACCCGAAAGCCTTCGCGGCCAATGTCGAGGTCGTGGGCTCGGATACCACCAACGGCGGCGGCTTCAACCACACAGAGAACGCGATGCTGAACCTGCCGCTCGCGCAGGACGTCATTGCGTTGCGACTGGTCGGGACTGACAAGCACGTCTCGGGCTGGATCGACCGCGACGTCGTGAGTCCGTTTCCGGTCGAGGTCAACAACAGCACCGCACGCGGCGATGTCGCACACGCGCCCGTGACTACCCGGTACGCCCATTCGAACTGGGAAGACCTGGAGGCCGAGCGCGCCACACTCTTGATCCAGCCGAGTGATCGATTTGGCCTGACGTTCGGCTTCCTGCACCAGGACCTGCGCCAGAGTGCGCCGAACACGATCGACAGCCCACCGAACAACGAAGCCCACTACCAGCCGTTCGACGTGGCGGAGCCGTTCAAGGACATCTTCAACCTGTACACGTTGAACGTGAAGATGAACTTCGATTCGTTCCAGGTGGTATCGGCCTTTGCCGACTGGGATCGCCAGCAGAACCAGACGCAGGAAATCTCCGAAGCGATGCAGTTCTACATCGGCGGCTTCTTCGGACCCCCCGCCGTGTGGCCGTTCTCGAGCACGGGTACCGTCACCGAGGCCGGCAACACCTGGTTTGGACTCGGCGCCGGCACGATCAGCGAGGATGACTACACGCACCAGATCAGCGAGGAACTGCGCGTGGCCTCGACGGGCGACGGACCGCTGCAGTGGCTGGCCGGCGGCTACTACAGCACCTTCGGCGCGACCTCCCACGTCTATTCGTTCTATCCGGACACCGCGAACGGCTTCAACGGGGACTTTGGCACCACCAACCTCGCCGACAATCATCGCAGCGTCGACATCGACCAGTATGCAGCGTTCGGCGAGGTGTCCTACCAGATGGCGAACCACGTGAAAGCGACCGTGGGCGCGCGCTACTACACGTACCACAGCAATTCAGTCACGAGCGTCAGCGGCGTGTCGGCCAACGGTACGAGCGCTCCGCTAAACGGCCTTGCCTCCAACTCGGGCGTGACGCCGAAACTGAACCTCGCCTACCTCCCCGATGACAACACGACGATCTACGGGACGATCTCCAAGGGCTTCCGGCCGGGCGGCCCGAACTCGCCGATCCCGGTGCCGCCGTGTCCGTCAGCGGCGCCAACCCAGTTCGGCCCTGATAGCGTCTGGAACTACGAAATTGGCGAGAAACTGCGATTCGCCGACGCTCGCGTGACCGTCAACGGAGCGATCTACTACGAAGACTGGACGAACGTGCAGCAACAGGTCGCTCCGGGCTGCGGCTTCAAGTTCACGGCCAACGCGGGCAAGGCCAAGGTGTACGGCGCCGAACTCGAGGTGGCCGTCGCGGTCGCGCCCGGCTTTGTAATCTCGCAGAACCTCGGCTACACCAACGCCACCAACTCGACGACGCTGCCGCTCGCGGGCGTCACCTCGGGCGAGCGCCTGCTCGACGTTCCGAAGGTCACCGCGAACACGGCCGTCAGCTACAAGCGGCCGCTCGACGAGGGCAAGAACCTGGTGGCGCGCCTCAACAACAGCTACGTGGACTCGATCCAGGACATCACCTTTGTGCGCAATACGTTGCCGTCCTACGACATCGTCGGGCTCCGACTCGGTGTCGAGGGCGACCGCTGGTCGGCGTTCCTGTTCGCGGACAACCTGACGAACAAGATGGCGCTATTGAGCGATACCGGGGCGCTGTCGGCGAACATCCCGATCCTCAACCGGATCGCGACCAACCAGCCGCGCACGATTGGAGCGGATCTGTCGTTCAAGTTCTGAGGCCACGGGCGATGGCTGCGCATGGGGACTCCGCCGCGTCGGGCCGCATGCGCGGCCTTTCCTCGACCGACGACGACTCCGGATATCCGAACCGCGGCTACGCGTGGTGCGTGGTTGCGATCCTGATCGGTACGGCGATCCTCTCCTATACCGACCGGCAGGTGCTGAGCCTGCTGGTCGACCCCGTGCGCCGCGATCTCGGCATCAGCGACACGCAGGTGAGCCTGCTGCTCGGCACCGCGTTCGCCGTGATCTACGGCGTCGCCGGCATCCCGCTCGGCGTCCTGGCCGATCGCGTGTCGCGGCGCTACCTGATCCTTGCCGGCGTCGTGGTCTGGAGCTTGGGCACGCTCGCGTGCGCGTTTTCACAGAGCTTCGCCGAGCTCTTTGCGGCGCGCCTCGTCGTCGGGCTCGGCGAGGCGGTGTTGTCGCCCGCCGCGATCTCCCTGATCAGCGACTATTTTCCGCCCTCGCGTCGCGGCACGGCGGTCGGCTGCTTCCTGAGCGGTATCGCAATCGGCATCGGCGCGTCGATCCTGATCGGCGGCGGCGTACTGCACGCCGTCGAAACGGGCGCATTCGTGGGTACGCGCTTCGCCGCAGAGGCGCCCTGGCGCCTGGTGCTGCTCGTCATCGGCGCTCCGGGCCTCGTCTGGGCGCTCGCGATTCTCCTGATCCGCGAGCCGGCCCGACGCGCCCAGAAGACCGTCGCCACCACCAGCGCCGACGGCCAGCCAGTGCGCTCGACCGCCTGGGTTCGGGTCGCCCCGATTTACCTCGTGGTGGCCGCCGCCTCGTTCGTCGACAACGCCGTCGGCGCGTGGGCACCGACGCTGGTCATCCGCGAATTCAGTCGCAACGCGGCCGACGTCGGGGTATCCCTCGGCCTGCTGCTGACCGCGGCATTCGGCGGTGGCGTATTGGTCGGCGGGTGGCTGGCGGACCGTGTCGGCGCGCGCGGCGGCTGGTCCTACAAGCTCGGCGTCTGTCTCGGCTCGAGTCTCCTGATATTGCCCGTATGCGTGCTGATGAACTCCGGCAACTACCGCGCCGTCATGCTGGCGGTACCGGTGTACTTCGCGCTCTCGGGAATCGTCACCGCCTGCGGCTTCTCGGCGATCCTGGACGTAGTCCCCAATCGCTCCCGCGGCGTCGCGATGGCGATCAGCTTCTTCCTGAACGTCGCGGTGGGCGGGGGACTCGGCGCACCGGCGGTCACCGCGGCGAGCGAATACGTGTTCGGGCCGGCGGCCGGTCTCGGCCCGGCCATTTCGCTGACCGTGGCGGTCGGCTACGGCGCCGCGATCACGGCCCTGCTGGCCGCGTTCGCGATGGTGCGACGCCGCGGCCCGCAGGCGGCCTGACACGCCCGGCGCCCACGCCCGCGGCTAGCGGGCACTCGCATCCCGCAGCTGCTGGCGTAGCACGTGCCGCTGAACTTTGCCGGTCGGTGTCTTGGGCAATTGGTCGACGAAGTCGATCACGCGCGGATACTTGTACGGGGCGACGGCAGCCTTGACGAAATCCTGCAAGGCGCGCGTCAACTCTGCGCTCCCGACCTGGCCGGGCTGCAGCACCACGTAGGCTTTCACGATCTGTCCGCGCTGCTCGTCGGGCGCACCGATCACCGCGACTTCGCGAACCGCCGGATGCCCGATAAGTGCGCTCTCGACCTCGGGGCCAGCGATGTTGTAGCCCGAGGAGACGATCATGTCGTCCGCGCGGCTCTGGAACCAGAAGTAGCCGTCGGCGTCGACGAGATAGCGATCGCCAGTGATGTTCCAGCCGCCGACGACGTACTCGGCCTGGCGGGGATCGTCGAGGTAGCGGCAACCCGTCGGGCCGCGGACGGCGAGCCGGCCGACTTTCCCGGGTGGCAGCGGTTGCCCTGAGTCATCCAGAACCCTGGCCTCGTAGCCCGGCAGCGGCCGGCCGCTCGAGCCCGGGCGGATGTCGGCGCCTTTGGCGGAGATGAATATGTGCATCATCTCGGTCGCGCCGATGCCATCGATGAGTCGCAGGCCCGTCGCAGCGTGCCAGAGGTCGGACGTCGCCTTCGGCAGCGGCTCACCGGCCGAGACCGCGCAGCGCAGGCTCGAGACGTCGAAATTTTTGGCAAGCGCAGCGAGCGCGCGAAACATCGTCGGCGCGGTGAAGAGCGCGGTCACGCGGTACCTCGCGACCGCCGCCAGCAGGTTCTCGGGCGAAGGCTGCTCAACGAGCACCGTCGACGCACGGAAGCGCAACGGGAAGGCGAGGAGCGCGCCCAGCCCGAATGTGAAGCCGAGCGGCGGGCTGCCCGCGAACACGTCGTCGGGGGAGGTCTCGAGGAGATGGCCGCCGACGACATCGGCCATTGCGATGACGTCCCGGTGAAAGTGCATCGTCGCCTTCGGCGTTCCGGTGGTTCCTGACGTGAACGCAATGACGCAGGTGTCGTCGCGGGAGGTTTCGACGGGCCGGAAGGTCGCGGGCCGCGCTTGCATCAGGGCCTCGAGGCGGCCGTCGCCCCAGCTCAGGATCTTGCCGAGCCGACCGGTATCGCGCGCGGCCTGTTCGAGCTCGGGCACAAGCCGCGCATCGCAGAGTGCGTGCTCCACCTCCGCCTTGGCCGCGATCTGGCTGAGCTCTTTGGCGCGCAGCATCGGCATCGTCGTGACCGCGATCGCGCCCGCGCGCACGACCGCGAGCCACGCGGCCAGCACGTAGGGTGAATTGGCGCCGCGTAGCAGCACGCGATTGCCGGGAACGACGCCGAGATCGCTGACCAGCACGTTGGCGATCCGGTTGCTGCGTTCCAGGAGCTCCGCGTACGTCCAGCTGGCGGAATCGGCGCGGACGGCAGGTCGTGGGCCGTGACCGTCGGCAATGGCGTCGTCGAGCAGCACGCAGCCGCAGTTCATGCGCGCCGGATAGGAAATTCCCGCCCCGTCGAAGCGGAAATCCGGCCACTGCGCGGCCGGCGGCAGATGGTTGCGCGCGAACGGATCCTGGTGGGCCGTGAACGCCCGCGCGTCGGGGTGGGCGCTCGGCGGCCGTTCGCTCACGTGACGGCAGCGCGGGTACCGGCCGCGGCCGTCCGGAAGGTCCCGGACTCGACGACCGAGCGCAGCGCACTGGCGGCGTCCCACGCGTCGACGTAGCGGACGTAGAGCGGCGCAAAGCCGAAGCGCAGCAGGTCGGGCGCCCGAAAATCCCCGATCACGCCGCGCGCAATCAGGGCCTGCATGATCGAGTAGCCGTCGCGGTGCGCAAACACGACGTGGCTGCCGCGCGCAGCAGGGTCGCGGGGCGATGCGAAGACGAGTCCGTCGGGTGCGCCGCCCGACTCGACCGCGGCGATGAAGAGCGCCGAGAGTTCGAGCGACTTGCACCTGAGGTCGCCGAGGCTCACGTCAGCGAACACGTCGAGCGCCCCGTCGAGCGCCGCGAATGCGAGCAGGGAAGGGGTCCCGCAGCGATGCCGGGTCATGCCGGGCGCCGGCCGGTATTGGTCGGTGAATTCGAAAGGCGCATCGTGGCCCATCCATCCGGTCAGCACCGGCTCGATGGAATCGTGCAGGTCGCGGCGCACGTACAGGAAGGCCGGCGCGCCCGGGCCGCCATTCAAGTACTTGTAGGTGCATCCGACCGCAAAATCCGCGCCGCTCGCTGCGAGGTCGACGGGCAGGGCCCCCGCGCTGTGCGACAGGTCCCAGAGGATATTGGCTCCCTTGGCGTGCGCGTGCGCGGTGATGGCCTTCATGTCGAAGCGCTCGCCACTCTTGTAGTGCACGTGCGTGAGCACGACCAGGAAGGTGTTCTCGTCGATCGCCGCGAGCAGCTGCTCGCGCGGCACCGCGACGAGCTCGATGGCTCCGCCACCGAGATCGCAGAGGCCCTGCAGCACGTACAGGTCGGTCGGAAAATTTCCCGACTCGCTGACGATGCGCCGCCGCGTGCCGCGCCCGCGACTCGCGGCTGCCGCGAGCTTGAATAAATTAATGGAAGTCGAGTCCGCGACCAGCACCTCATCCGCGCTCGCGCCGATGAGCCGCGCGATCTTACCGCCGAGGCGCTTGGGGAGGTCGATCCAGCCGTGCACGTTCCAGCTCTTGATGAGGTCCGTGCCCCATTCGGTGTGGACCATCGAATGGACACGCCGCGCTGCGGCATGTGTCAGCGGGCCGAGCGAATTGCCGTCCAGATAGATAAGTCCCGGCTCGAGTGCAAACTCCGCGCGAAGCTTCGCCAGCGGGTCGCGCGCATCGAGCGCCTCGCACTCGGCCCGGCTCGTCGGCGGCCGTCCGACCGGCGAGGGCAAGAAACTGGCGATCGATTCATTAGGCTGGCGCATGACTCGGTCCTCAGAGCGAGGTGCGGACGGTCCAGAGTTCCGGAAAGAACTGCAGATCGAGTGCGCGCAGAAGGTAGCTCACGCCGGAGGTGCCACCGGTACCGCGTTTGAATCCGATGATTCTCTGGACGGTCTTCATGTGGGCGAATCGCCAGAGCTGGAACTGGTGCTCGACGTCAACGAGCTTCTCGCCGAGTTCGTAGAGATCCCAGTAGCGCGCGGGGTCGGAGTAGACCTTGAGCCACGCCGCCTCTACCGCCGGGTGCGCGACATACGGGACCGAGAAGTCGCGCTCGACGATCTCGGCAGGAATGTCGAAGCCTTTATTTCGCATCCACCGCAGCACGAGGTCGTAGAGGCTGGGCTCCGCGAGCACCCGGGTCAGCATCTCGAACACGGCGGGATTGTTGCGGTGCACATTGATCGTGGTCGGGTTCTTGTTCCCGAGTCGAAACTCGAGCGCGCGGTATTGGTACGACTGGAAGCCCGAGCTCTCGCCGAGCGAATCTCGAAACGCGCTGTAGTCGGAAGGCGTCATCGTCGCAAGCACGTTCCAGGACTCCGTGAGCAGCACCTGGATCCTCGACACCCGCGCGAGCTTCTTGAGGGCCGAGCCGAGCTCACCGCCGCCAACGTCCTGCATGGCCGAGGCGAGTTCGAAGCTCGCCAGCTTCATCCAGAGCTCCGATGCCTGGTGAATCGTGATGAAGAGCAGTTCATCGTGCGCCTGCGAGCGCGGCTGCTGCAGCGACAGCAGCGGCTCGAGGCAGAGGTAGCTGCTGTAGCTGAGATCGGGATTCCAGTGAATCCTTTCGTCGCTGACATCCACGGCACTGCCGGGGGAGGGGCGCGTGTCGCGCGTCATGGGCATTTTCCTAGGCGGTCTCGGGAGACTAATGCGCAGCCATGCTAAAATGATATTCAACTTTTGCAATAAATTGTTGAGAGATTTTCAAGCCAATGGCGGCGCTCGATCTGCGACACCTGTTGATGCTCGAGGCAATGGCCGCGACACCAACTTTCGCCGACGCCGCGGAGCGCCTGAACATCACGCCGTCCGCGCTCACACATCGTTTGCGCGAAGCCGAGCGGCGCCTAGCACTGCCGCTCGTCGCGCGCGACGGCCGTCGCGCACGCCTTACGGACCCTGGCAAGCGCATGCTGCTGGCCGCCCAACGCTGTCTTGCCGAGCTCGAAGCCGCCGAGCGCGAAGCCCGTGCGACGACCGGAGCCGCCCAGCAGGTCGTGCGCCTCGGCGGTTCGGCGTTGTGCGGCTACGACTGGCTGCCCGGGCTCCTGCAGCATCTCGAGCGGGCGCGTCCCGACATCGACGTCGAGGTCGTCATGGACGTGTCGCTCAACCCGACCGCCGCGCTCGCGGACCGGCGCATTGACGTTGCCGTGGTCCCGACACGCGTGAAAAGCCGGTCCGCCACGTCGATCCGGCTATTCCAGGACGAGATGATCGCGCTGCTGCCGATCGGCCACCCAAAGGCCGGACGCCGGCACCTCGACGTGGCTGACATTGCGGCAGAGGTGTACGTTGCCGACACTGTTGCTCCCGAACACGGTCGCGAGTACGAGCGGCTGTTCGAACCCGCGGGCCTGCGCCCGGCGCGCATCCTGCGTGCCGGCCACATGGAGGCGGTCGTGGCCCTGGTCCGCGCGGGGCTCGGCGTGACAGTGACGACGCGCACCAGTGCCGCCCCGTTCGTCGCGGGCGGCGGACTGAGCGTGGTGCCGCTGACGCCGGCCGGGCTCTTTCTGACCTGGCATGCGGTCATTCGCCTGACGTCCGATCGCAGCGCGGCGCCGCGCCTCGTGGCGGAGGCGCTCGCGCAGGTCGTCGGCAGCCGGCGTCCGGGCGCTGCCCACCGCGGCGGCTGAGAGGTCGTTTTATCGGTCCATTTACTTGACATGTGAATTATTCAGGTCCGTAATACCGACACCAGAGGGAGACCCCGGTGAAACGAATCGTCTGCGTGGGTGGCGGGCCGGCCGGGCTCTACTCCGCAATCCTCTTCAAGAAGGCACTGCCCGACGCGCGCGTGGAGGTCTACGAGCGCAATCGGGCGGATGACACTTTCGGCTGGGGCGTGGTGTTCTCCGACAAGACGATGCAGGGCTTTCGCGACGTGGACCCGCAAACCCACGATGCCATCACCGGCAGTTTCTACCACTGGGACGACGTCGACGTTCACTTCAAGGGCGAGGTGGTTCGCAGCGGCGGGCACGGCTTCTGCGGCATCGCCCGCAAGCGGCTCCTCAACATCTTCCAGGAGCGTGCCGCGGCGCTCGGCGTCCACCAGGTCTTCGAGCACGAGGTGGAGTCCGAAGCCGGCTTGGCCGACGCGGATCTCGTGATCGCCGCCGACGGCGTTAACAGCCGCACGCGCGCGCGCCATGTCGACGTCTTCCAGCCCGACATCGACGTGCGCAAGTGCCGATTCATCTGGCTCGGCACCGAGCAGAAATTCTCCGCGTTCACGTTCGCATTCGAGCGTACCGAGCACGGCTTGTTCCAGATCCACGCTTACCAGTTCAGTGACTCGCTCTCGACGGTCATCGTCGAAACCCGCGAGGAAACCTGGCGCGCGCACGGACTCGATGCATCCAGCGCGGCGGAGTCGATCGACTTTTGCGAGCGGCTGTTCGGGGCCTACCTCGGTGGCCATCGCCTCATGACCAACGCCAAGCACCTGCGTGGCTCGGCGTGGCTGAACTTCAACCGCGTGCTCTGCCGGCGCTGGCACCACGGCAACCTGGTGCTCATCGGCGATGCCGCCCACACGGCGCACTTCGGCATAGGCTCCGGTACCAAGCTCGCGATGGAGGACGCGGTTGCGCTCGTGCACCACGTCGCGCGCGCGCGCGACGTTCGGGCCGGACTCGAGACCTACCAGGCGGAACGGACGATCGAGGCCCTCAAGCTGCAGAGCGCGGCCCGCAACCGGATGGAGTGGTTCGAGAATGTCGCTCGCTACACCTCGTTCGAGCCCTGGCAATTCGCCTACAGCCTGCTGACGGGTAGCCAGCGCATCGGGCACGCCAACTTGCGGCTCCGTGACGCCACATTCGTCGATGGGGTGGAAGCCCGCCTGTCGGGGCTGGCGAACGCGGCGTCGGCGCGACCGCCGATGTTCTTGCCCTTCAAGCTTCGTGGGCTGGAGCTTAGAAACCGCATCGTCGTGTCGCCGATGGCCCAGTACATGGCCCGCGACGGCGTACCCGATGACTGGCACCTCGTCCACTACGGCGCGCGCGCAACCGGTGGTGCCGGACTCGTGGTCACCGAGATGACCTGCGTTTCCTTACTGGGGCGCATCACACCGGGTTGCACCGGGCTCTGGAATCCCGTTCAGCGCGATGCGTGGCGGCGCATCGTCGACTTCGTGCACGCCCATTCGCGCGCCGCCTTCTGCCTGCAGATCGGTCATTCGGGACGCAAGGGCTCGACGCAGCTGGGCTGGCAGGAAATCGATCGCCCGCTCACCGAGGGTAACTGGGAGACCTTCGCCCCCTCGGCGATTCCCTACGTCGAGGGCGTCAACGCCGTTCCGAGGGAGATGACACGGGCGGACATGATCGAGGTACGCGACCAGTACGTCCGCTCGGTCGAACTCGGCGCCGAGGCCGGCTTCGACATGCTGGAGCTGCACATGGCGCACGGCTACCTGCTCGCGAGCTTTCTGTCGCCGCTCACAAACCGGCGCGCCGACGAGTACGGCGGTTCCGTCGGTAATCGACTGCGGTTCCCGCTCGAGGTGCTGCGCGCCGCGCGCGCGGCCTGGCCCGCGGCACGACCGCTATCGGTCCGAATCTCCGCGAACGACTGGGCGGAGGACGGCCTGCCGGAACAAGAACTCCTCGAGATTGCGCGCGCACTCAAGGACGCCGGCGCCGACGCCCTCGACGTTTCCACCGGCCAGACGGTCGCCTGGCAAAAGCCGCTCTACGGACGCATGTACCAGACCCCCTTTTCGGATCTCGTGCGCAACACGGTCGGCATCCCGACAATCGCTGTCGGCAACATCTACGAGGCGGATCACGTCAATTCGATCATCGCCTCCGGTCGGGCCGACCTGTGCGCAATCGCCCGCCCGCATCTCGCGGAGGCCGCGTGGACGCTGCACGCCGCGGCCGCGCAGGGCTACCACGAACAGTGGTGGCCGGATCCCTACCTCTCGGGAAAGTCGCAGCTGGAACGAAATCTCGAGCGCGCGGCCTCCGCCGTCGGCCCGGTGTGAGGAGAAGCGCATGAGCCATGCTCTCAAAGGCAGGCACGCCCTCGTCACGGGCGGTGGACGGGGCATCGGCGCGGCCATCGCGGCCGAACTCAACGGTCACGGCGCTCACGTCACGTTGCTTGGCCGGGAGCGCAGTCGTCTCGAGGCAACCTCGAGAGGCCTCGCCGGCTCGGGCGCGGTGGTGGTCGCGGACATCGCGGACCGAGCGGCGGTTGCGACGGCATTCGCTGAGGCCCGCGAGCGCCACGGTGACATCGACATCCTCATCAACAACGCGGGGCAGGCGGCGAGCGCGCCTCTCGCCAGGACCGACGAGGCACTCTTTGCCCGCATGCTGGCGGTCAACCTGACCGGCAGCTACCACTGCATCCACGAGGCGGCGCCTGCGATGATCGCGCGCGGCTTCGGGCGCATCGTCAACGTCGCGAGCACCGCGGGGCTCAAGGGCTATGCCTACTGCGCCGCCTACTGCGCAGCGAAGCACGGCGTCGTTGGCCTCACGCGCGCGCTCGCCATCGAGTTTGCGGCCCACAACATCACGGTGAATGCGGTTTGCCCGGGCTTTACGGACACCGACCTTGTCCACGACACGCTCGCGAACATCCGCAAGAAGACTGGCCGCAGCGAGGCCGAAGCACTCGCCGCCCTGGTTGCGCACAACCCGCAGCAGCGGCTGATAAAGCCTATCGAGGTCGCCCACGCGGTGGCGTGGCTGTGCCTGCCGGGTGCCGAAAGCATGACGGGCCAGAGCCTCGCCGTCGCCGGCGGGGAGGTCGGCTGATGGCACGCTCCGCAGCGGCCCCCGCGACTGTCGCGGCACCCGATGCCGAGACACGCGCGAGCGCGGACCACCACGATGGGCTGCGCGTGTGGCTACGCATGCTCGCGACGACGACGCTGATCGAGTCGCACGTGCGCAGCCTCCTGCAGGAACGCTTCGCAATCACGTTGCCGCGTTTCGACCTGATGGCGCAGCTCGAACGAGTCCCGGCAGGACTCAAGATGGGCGAGCTATCGCGGCGCATGATGGTAACCGGCGGCAATGTCACGGGCATCACTGATCTTCTGGAGCGCGAGGGCTTCGTGTCGCGCACCGGCGACCCGGACGATCGACGCGCGCTACGGGTCCGGCTGACCCCGGCCGGTCGCAAGGCGTTCCGCGCGATGGCAGAAACGCACGAACGCTGGATCATCGAAGCCTTCGGAACGCTGGAATCGAGCGAGCTTGCGCGCCTCGCGGAAATTTTGGCCCGTGTCAGGGCGCAGGTCAGGCTTTCGAAGGGAGAACGCAAATGACGGAAGCATCGGGTGCGCAGGCGCTCGCCGGTTACAGTGCGCGCCACTTCAAGTGGCAGGTCGAGAAGCACGTCGGGCATATCATCCTGAACCGCCCCGAGCGCAAGAACCCGCTCACCTTCGAGTCCTACGCCGAGCTTCGCGACTTGTTCCGCGCGCTCGTGCACGCGAGCGAGGTACGGGCGATCGTTCTCAGCGGCGCCGGCGGCAACTTTTGCTCGGGCGGCGACGTGCACGAAATCATCGGGCCGCTGACGCGCATGGACATGAGCGGGCTGCTCGCCTTCACGCGGATGACCGGGGACCTGGTGCGAGCGATGCGCGCCTGTCCGCAGCCGATCGTCGCGGCGGTGGAGGGTGTCTGCGCCGGTGCCGGGGCGATTCTTGCGCTCGCATCCGACTTTCGCCTCGCGGCGGCGAGCGCGCGCACCGCGTTCCTGTTCGCCCGCGTCGGACTTGCCGGCTGCGACATTGGGGCCTGCACGCTGCTGCCGCGGCTGATCGGCCAGGGCCGCGCCGCCGAGCTCCTGTATACGGGTCGCGCCTTCGGCGCCGAGGAGGGGGAGCGCTGGGGGTTCTACAACAGCATCTTTGACGCCGCGCAGCTGCTCCCGGAGGCCGGGAAGCTCGCCGCAGAGATCGCCGCGGGGCCGACCTGCGCGCACGCGATGACCAAGACGATGCTTCACCAGGAATGGAACATGAGCATCGACCAGGCCCTCGAGGCAGAAGCACAGGCGCAGGCGATCTGCATGCAGACAGCGGACTTTCGGCGGGCGTTCGACGCCTTTGCGGCGAAGCGGTCGCCCGTATTCGAGGGCGACTGATGCGCGGGCTACCCGAGCACCTCGACTGGCCGTTCTTCGAGCCCGTGCATCGCAGGATCGCGGGCGAGGTACGCGCGTGGGCGGACGCTAACCTCGCGTCTGGCGCGCACCCGGATGAGCGCGCCGCCGTCGACGCCCGCTGCCGCGAGCTCGTCGGCGAGCTCGGCGCGGCGGGGCTGATTCGTTACTGCGTGCGGGCGGCCGACGGCGGCGTGCTTCCCGAGCTCGATGCCCGTGCCATCTGCATCCTGCGCGAATCGCTCGCGCATGCGGACGGCCTAGCTGATTTTGCGCTGGCGATGCAGGGGCTTGGCAGCGGCGCGCTGTCGCTGGCCGGCGACGCGGCGCTGCGCGCCCGCTACCTGCCGCGCGTCGCGGCCGGTCAGGCGATCGCCGCGTTCGCGCTCTCCGAGCCCGACGCCGGCTCGGACGTCGCGGCCATGGGCTGCAGCGCGCGACGCGACGGCGCCCACTACGTGCTCGACGGCACGAAAACCTGGATCTCGAACGGCGGCATTGCCGACTTCTACTGCGTCTTCGCGCGCACCGCACCGGGCGAGCGCCGCGGCGACGGCACGACGACGGCGCAGGGCATCAGCGCGTTCGTGGTCGAGCCCACGGATCCCGGATTCAGCGTCGAATCGAGAATCGACGTCATTGCGCCGCACCCGCTCGCGGCGCTGCGCTTCGATGCCTGCCACGTGCCGGTGGCGCGGCTCATCGGCGCGGAAGGCGAGGGCTTCAAGATTGCCATGCGCACGCTCGACGTATTCCGCACTTCAGTGGCGGCGGCGGCGCTCGGATTCGGACGCCGTGCGCTCGAGGAAGGCATCGCTCATGCCAAGCGTCGCGCGATGTTTGGCAAGGTTCTCGCGGATTTCCAGCTGACGCAGGCGGCGCTCGCGGACATGGCGACCGGTCTTGAGGGCGCGCAGCTCCTCACCTACCGCGCTGCATGGCTGCGTGATCGCGGCGCTCCGGTCACGCAGGCGGCGGCCATGGCGAAACTAGCCGCGACCGAAACTGCCCAGACGGTCATCGATCGGGCCCTGCAGATGTTCGGTGGCCGGGGTGTTGTCCACGGCGAGGTCGTCGAACGGCTGTATCGGGAGATCCGGGCACTGCGCATCTACGAAGGTGCCACCGAGGTCCAGAAGCTGATCATCGCCCGGGAGTTGCTCAAGTGAACGAGGGGATGGAACGGCCATGACATACACCGTATTGCAGCCGGCGGGATGGGCGCGCCCGCGCGGCTACGCCAATGGCGTCCTCGCCACGGGCCGGCAGGTCTTCGTGTCGGGACAGATCGGCTGGGACGCCGACGGACGATTTGTCAGCGACGGATTCGCCGACCAGGTACGCCAGGCCCTCGCGAACATCGTCGCGGTGCTTGCCGAGGCTGGCGGCCGGCCCGAACACCTCGTTCGTCTGACCTGGTACGTGACTAGTCGCGATGCGTACCTGGCCGAGATCGCGGCCGTCGGCGCGGCCTACCGCGAGGTCATCGGGCGGCACTTCCCGACAATGTCTGTCGTCCAAGTCGTCGCGCTCATGGAAGCGCGTGCAAAGGTCGAGATCGAGGCAACGGCGGTCCTGCCGGTCTAGACGTCCGCCTATCGTCAGCTGCAGCGACCCATGGCGCCTGAATGGCACCGTCACGGCGCATCGCATAGGATGAGCGAGGCACCGACCGCAGCGTGGCAGCCGCGGCGACAGGTACGCGTTCGATCACAAGGGGGATTGCAGTGAAGAAGTACGCGATGATTCTCGCGGTCATGGCGCTGCTAGGCTCGGTTGCCGTCGCCGCGCCTCCCGCCGCGCCAACGCCGACGACCAAGGAGCTGACCGCCCTCCTGCGCGAGTTCCTCGACGGCGCGGGGCGCAGCGACCGGGCCATATTCGAGAAATTCTTCGCCGACGATGTGATTTACACGCGCTCCTCGGGCATCGTGGTCACGAAGCCCGAAATCCTCAAGAACATTGACATCCGCGCGGCCCAAGGGAAGAGCACGTTCTCGGCCGAGGACATTACGGTTCACGAGTTTGGCGACACTGCCATCGTTGCATTCCGCCTCGAAGCACGCACCGAGCACGCCGACAAGAGCGTCGAGCAGTCCCAATACCGAAACACCGGCACTTTCCTCCGACGCGGCGGGCGTTGGCAGGTCATCGCGTGGCAGGCGACGAAGATCAGCGACGCGGCTCATTGAGCTGCGCTTAAGCTGCGTCCCGACGTGAGCAATGCTTTGTCCAGGATGACGTGCCGCGCGTTCGGGTGCCCGCGCATTGGCTCGGACGCGAAGCGGGAGCAGGAGATCCGGGACGCGGTGGCGGCGTTCTACAGCGCCTACAGTCGCAACTTCGAGGGTGCCAACGATTTCGCGGCGGAGGACTGGCATCACATCGGCCCGAGCGGCGGATGGACACGCGGTCACGCCGAGGTTCTCAGAAAAGTGCGCGAAGTGCACTCGACCTATCTGCGCGATGCGGTCGATACGGTCGAGGCGATGTCGGTACGTTTCGCGACCCGCAGCGTCGCGATCGCAACCGTAACGAGCCGTTCGACCCCGTTCACCACCCCGGACGACGGCGTGGTTCATGCGCACGATCGGAACATCCGCACTTTCGTCGTCGTGAAACGGCGCGGCCGATGGCTGGTCGTCCACGACCAGAACACCCTCATTCAGGGCTGAAGCCCGCGCACGGGCGTCGGGCGGCCGGCCGCGCCGACGACCGTGCCGCCGCGGAAGCAGGGGACCCCTGCGCCGCAATCAATGACAGGAAGCGAGGGCCGCGCCGGAGGTTTAGCCCTCCGGCGCGGCCGTTACCGATCAGTGGCGCGGGAGCCTGAGCAGATTCGCTTCCGAGCTACCGGACACGTTGTCCGTCGTCACGACCATGAAGCCGAGCGGCGGCGTCTGCAGGACCTCGACGGGGTCGACCGCGACCGGAACGTCGGTCGAGGTGTTCGGCGCGACACCCAGGAAGATCGCGTTCGAGACCGCCGGAGTGAACACGTTGAACGAGGCCGTGCCCGGCACCAGCTCGCCGGTCGTGTTCACGCCGTCAAACGCGACGACCGAGTAGGTCATGCGCGGATTGGTCGGCGACAAGCCGAGATCCGAAGCGAACACCAGCATCTCGACGATCGAACCGTCGGTCGGCGCATCCGCCGCGAACTCCGGAATCAGCGCTCCGGTGTTGAGGTTGACGAGGAAGGACGCGATCTGGCCGTTCGCATTGCCGGTCTCGACGTTGCCCACGTCGCCGGAGAACAGGATGTAGTCCCAGATGCCGTCGCCATTTGAGTCGATGTAGATGTCGTATTCGCCCATCGCCGCATTCGAGAAGCGGCCGTACGAATTGACCGCGAACACCAGGATTGAGTCGGTGGCCGAGATCTGGTTCGACTGCACGCCCACCGCGCGCGGCTCGAAGGCCTCGTCGATCGCGCCCGTCTTCGGATTCGACAAGCCCCAGGCGTAGAAGTCGCCGTTACCGGCGATCACACCGTGGTGGTTCGTCAGACGAATCGTCGGGCTGCCGTCGCCACCGTGCAGGTCCGCATCCACGTTCGAGCGCGCACGCGGCACGATGTAGTACGGCATGTTCAGGCTGACGCCGTGGTTCATCGAGGGGTCGGTCGGCGCCAGGGTGATGTAACCGGCGGCGTCGGAAAACAGGTCGTTGCCGTTCACGTCGTGAGTGGCGCCGGCGGTCGCCGCCGGTACCGCCAGCGACACTCGCAGCGTCGCCTCGTCGTGGCCGTGGACCGTTACCGTCGAGTGAGACACGGTCGCGGTGTGCGGCACGCCGCCGCTCTGCGTGACAGTCACGGTGAACGTCGCGGTCGAGTGGCCGTGATTGCGCACGATCAACTCGTGGGTCTCGTGGTAGTCACGCGTGAGCTCGGCGACGCCGAAGGCGAGCGCCCCCATCGAGTGGCCATCCGTATCGTGGATGGTGACCTCGGTTGACGTCGACAGGATCGGCTGCACGAGTCCACCGCCCTCGATGCGCGGCGCGAAATCGTTAAGCGCCGTCGGCGAAGCCGTCTGGACGACGGCGGCACGCACGGCCGGTTCCTCCCAGTCGCGGTGCGCCTGGATCGTCAGCGCCGCGACGCCCGCAACGTGCGGCGTCGCCATCGAGGTGCCCGAGAAGGACACACCGCCCGTTCCTGTGCCGATCGCCGTCGAGAAGACGTTGACACCGGGGCCGGCCAGATTGGGCTTCAAGGCGCCGTCGCCCGTGCGCGGGCCGCCGGAGGTGAAGCTTGCCGCCATGCGGAAACCGGCGTTCGGCAGTGGCTGCGCGACAACCGATGCCGTGGCGGGTGCGGGCACCGCGACCAGCGCCGCGCTGTCGCTCCGCAAGAGCTCGATGAACGGAATCGTCACTCCCGGAATGGCCGGGTTGAAGAAGCCCGTATTGTTGTTGACGACGCCGATCGCAACCGCGCCTGCCGCGGTCGCATTGGTGGCCTTCTGCACGAAGCTGCAGGTGCCGCGAGAGACGATCACGATCGCGCCGGCGGCGCCGGTCGAGGGGTAGTCGGTCGCGTTGCAACCGAGGCTGAGGGAGCCGGCCGAAGTCAGCAAAATGACCGCGGGTACCGGGCCGCCCGGCAGCGGCAGCGGCGCCGCCTCGAGGCCATTGACCGAGGTACCGGAGGCGAAGGCGATATGCACGCCGTTCAGGAACGTCGGATGCGAATCGATCGCCGCGACGCTGACGGCGCGGGTCGATGTCGACGGGTCGCCGGTGATGTAGGGGGCCGAACCGGCATTGCCGGCCGCTGCGACCACGATGATGCCGGCGCGGGCTGCGTTATCGGAGGCGATCGCGTCGGCGCTGGTGCGCGAGCCGTAGGCCCCGCCGAGCGACATGCTGATCACGTCCATGTTGTTGTGGATCGCCCAGTCGATCGCATCGACGACGACGTTCGTGGAGCCTGCGCAGCCGAAGACCCGAATCGAGTAGATGTCGGCAAGCGGCGCGACGCCGGGTCCGATGCCGAAGCCGGTCGAGTAGGCGGCCGCGTTGTACGGGCCGTGATACGTTTTGCCGTCATTCGTCACGCCGAAGCCCGCCGCGGTGCCCGCGACGTGGCTGCCGTGGCCTTCGCAGTCGAGGGGATTCGGGTCGGGGACAGGCGTGCTGCCCGCAATATCGGCATTGTAGGCATCGCCGACTAGGTCGGTTCCGCCCTTCACCTTCGGCGCATTGGGACCGAACATCGTCGGGTCAGCCGGCAAGGTGCTGGTGGCTGCCGCGGCCTTGAACGCGGCGACGGTGCCCGGGCCGCCGAAGTTGGCGTGCGTGTAGTCAATGCCGGTATCGATGATCGCGATCTTGACGTGCTCGCCGCGGAATCCCGGCGTGCCCTGCCAGACCTGCGGCGCGCCAAGGAACGGCACGCTGAGCGCGTTGCTACGCGTGAACTTCTGTACCGGCGCGACCAGTACGACACCCGGCAGGCTTGCAAGGCCGTCGAGTTCGCTGCGCGCGATTTCGACCTTGATGCCGTTCAGCGCATCGTGAAAGTGCGCGAGGACGCGACCGCCGCGGTCGACAATCGCAGGCTCCACGGAGGCGTGCTGCTGGGCGACTAGCTCCTGAACCGAGGCGTGTTCCTGCGCGGTCATCGTGTGCCCGACTGTGCGGGCGCGGACCTCGGCGACGGACTCCTGGCTCATCGTCACGACGACCGTGACACGCTCCTTGCTCAGCATGCCCTGCGGCATGTGGTGCACGGTGACCGGCTGGCTGCGGTCGAGAGGCTGGAAGGACTTCGGCGATGCTGCCTGCGCGAGCGCCACCGAGGACCCCATCACAAGCGCGGTCGCGAGAGTGCCGGTGGCGAGTAGCCGCCACAAGCCGGTGAGCTTGGGCGACTGCGCCACGTGCGTAACCATCCGTGCGTAACTGTGCATGACGGCAAAATCCCCTGTTTATATTTGTGACCGCCGAGGGCGCGCGTCCCATCGTCGGACGTGCCCGCTCGCTCCCGGCTCTTGTCTGTAGATTACGTGACTTTCACTGCTGGAGGGGTGCGTTTGGTTTACATATTGCACTCCATGCGGCGCTTTCTCCGCGCCGGTGAGTCTCGGAATTTGTTTCTCGGGCACGACTGCGCAAGAGACTTCACTACGTTTCTGTTACCCGCGCGTGAACGCGCGACGATCTGCTGACGGCGCGCAGCCGTCATGGCGGTGAGTACCCGCGCGCGGCCCGAAAGTTTGTCGCGGCAGGCAAATCGCGATCAGCACGGGCACGGCTCGCAGATACGCCGATCGTGCTGCGGATCCGGAGGCGACGCTCAAGCTTCACGCCGAGGCGAGACGCAACTCGCTGATTCTACTGATCACGCGCCGCGCGGCGTGCAAGGCAGACGTGAGCGGTCACCGCCCCAGGCGAGCGGCTCCGTGTATATAAGTGCGTCGCGTGCTCACCGCTGACGCCGAGCGGCGCTCGGCACTCCCAGGTTCAGTCGCCGAGCGCGCGGTAGCAGTACGTCGTTGCGCACAGCCCGCCGCGCGGAAGCAGCGCGTAGCCTGGAATCTCGCCGCAACGCCGCCAGCCCATTTTCACGTAGAGCCGCTCCGCATCGCTGCCGGTAACGGTGTCGAGGACGAGTAGTGAGCGGCCACACTGACGGCCGAGCGCTTCGGCTGCGCGAATCAGCGCCGCGCCCACGCCTCTGCGTCGGGCCCGCCGATGAACGAGCATTTTGGACACATCGGCGCGGTGCGGCTGGTTCTCGGGCAAGTCGAGGACTAGGTGCACGGTACCGACGATGCGCCCCGCGTCCTCCGCGACGAGCAAGGCGCGCGCGCCGCGCGCCACGCCCTCGCCGATGCCGCGCCAGAATTCGAGCGCGCGGGCCATCGACAACGGGTGCATGAAGCTTACGGAGGCGCCGCCATCGACGCAGTCGATGAGCAGCTCCGCAAGAGCGTGCGCTTCGCCGTCGCTCATCGCCAGCAAGCGCCGGACGGTCGGGGTGTCGGTCGGTAGGCTGTTCGGCATGGCAGCTCCGGGAGGGCTCGGCGCGGCGATGTCGAATTCTACGGGCTTTCGGAACCCGCATCCGCCCGCCATCCCGGAACGAGCGCGGCGCAGGCGCCTCGATCTAGGATACATTGCCGGTGTGCGCGGACGGTCCAGCCCGCCAACCAGCCGTCCGGACGACGCATGCCGCAATCCGCCCCGCCCGCCGCAGCGACTGGCGCCACCTTCGCGGCGCCAGTCTCACTGCACGGGAAACACGTCTCGCTGCTGCCTCTTTCGCACGCCTTCGAGCGCGATCTCGACGAGGCGCTGCGGGACGGCGACTTGTGGACGCTGTGGTACACCGCGGTGCCGGAGCCCGAGCGACTTGCCGCGGAGATCGACCGACGCCTCGGACTGCAGCGCCAGGGGTCGATGCTGCCGTTCGTCGTCATCGAGGCCGCAACCCAGCAGGCCGCCGGCATGACCACGTATCTAAACATCGACGCGGCAAATCGCCGAGTGGAGATTGGCGCCACCTGGTATCGACAGCGGGTGCAGCGTACCGCCCTCAACACCGAGTGCAAACTGCTGCTGTTGACGCACGCCTTCGAGACGCTCGATTGCATCGCCGTCGAGTTCCGGACCCACTTCTTCAACAAGCAGAGCCGCGCCGGCATCGAGCGGCTCGGTGCGAAGCTTGACGGGATCCTTCGCCAGCATCAGTTCGCGCGCGACGGGACGCTGCGTGATACCTGCGTCTACAGCATCCTGAATCACGAGTGGCCGGCGGTCAGGTCGCACCTGACGCATCAACTCAATCGGCCACGCGCCTAGGCCGGTGCAATCGCCAGCCGCCGCTCGACTGCCGCAGGCGGTCAGGCTTTGCGACGGAGCTCGGCGAGGAACAGCTCACCGTACTGGTCGAGCTTCTTCTGGCCGACGCCGTGGACCTCGAGGAATTGCTCGGGCGTTCGCGGCCGCCGGTCGGCCATGTCCTGGAGTGTCCTGTCGCTGAAGACGACGTACGCGGGCACGCCGCGGTCGTCGGCTAGCTGTTTACGAAGTGCGCGCAGGGTCTCGAACAGCCCAAGCTCCGATGTGTCCTCGTCGCGAGCGACGTCGGTGGGTGTCCATGCGCCGCGCGCGGTGCCGCTTCCCGGTTGCGCCCACAGCACGCGCGTCGGCGCGATTCCGGCCGCCGAACCCGGCCGCCGCCGTGGCTCATGCAGCGGTCGGGCCGCCTCGACGATGTCGATGGCTGAGCAGTTGCCGCACGACTCCCCGCAGTCCTCGATCGCCTCGGAAAAGTGCGCCGCGAGTTTCCGCCAGATGCACGCCGGTCCGTCGGCAAGTCCGAACATCTGGCGAACGGCTCGCCGCTGCTGGTCGACGACCTCGGTCTCCGGCATCTCCGCACGCTCGGTCAGGCGGTCGAGGGACATCACGTCCGCCCACGAATGGAACAGGACGCAGTCGGCGGGCGCGCCGTCGCGTCCAGCACGTCCGATCTCCTGGTAGTAGCCTTCGATGGAACGCGGCATGTCGCGGTGAAGGACGTAGCGAACGTTCGACTTGTCGATGCCCATCCCGAAGGCCACGGTTGCACAGACTACATCCACATCGTCGCGACTGAATCGCTCCTGCGTACTCGCGCGCTCCTCGGCCGACCGCCCGGCGTGATACGCGGCCGCGCGAACGCCCTTGCGACCGAGGAACTCGGCGGTCGACTCGGCCGCCTTTCGCGACAGGCAATAGATGATTCCGGACTGCCCGCGCCGCGCACGGACGAGGCGCAGGATCATGTCGCGGACGCCGTCGCCCTGACCCTTGCGCATCGCGAACAGGCGCAGGTTTGGTCGGAAAAACGACCCACGGACCACAAGCGGATTCTCCAGCGCGAGCTGCTCGACGATGTCCTGCTTGACGCGCGGCGTCGCCGTCGCCGTCAGCGCGAGAATCGGCAGACCGTGGAAACGCTTTTTCAGACCCGCAAGGTTTCGGTACGAGGGCCGGAAGTCGTGGCCCCACTCGCTTATGCAATGCGCCTCGTCGACCGCGATCAGCTTGAGATCGAGCGACTCGAGCAGTCGGCCGACGGACGCGTCGATGCCCTCCGGAGCGGCATAAATCAGCTCGAATTCGCCGGCCCGTAGTTGCGCGGACCGCCTGCAGCGCTCGTCGGCATCGAGCGAGGAGTTGAGGAAGGTCGCACGAATCCCGACCTCGTTCATCGCATCAACCTGATCCTTCATCAGCGATATCAAAGGCGAGACCACCAGCGTCAGCCCGCCCAGCAGTCGCGCCGGGATCTGGTAGGTGACGGACTTCCCCGCGCCCGTCGGCATGACGCCGAGACAGTCTCGCCCCGCTACGACCGCCTCGATGATTTCGGCTTGGCCGGCGCGAAAATTCGGATAGCCGAAAACTGCTTTCAGCGCAGCCAGCGCACGGTCGCCTGCGTCGGGCAGCGGCTCCCGGCGCGCGCGCGCGGCGGCCTGGCGCAGTAGTACCAGCGCCTCGTCACCGAATAGCGCCGGACTTTCGCGGTAGTGGGAGCGGAGGACCGCGAGTTTCGATGTCACCGCAGCGACGGGAAGCTCGGCGAGCGCCCTGGCTTCGGCAAGAACGGACCGGTGGGTACGAGGCTCGGTATCGGACATCGCCGGGATGATTTCAGGACGCGAGGCGTCGCGCAAGAGCAGTGTCGCGGTGCGTCCGGCCGCTTCGCCTCACTGCGCCGAGTCCGCGCGTGCCTGCGCGACGATTTCGTGGGAGCGCAATCGCGCCGCGTGGTCGAATATCTGCGACGTGATCATGAGCTCGTCGGCGCGCGTCTCGTCGATGAAACGCTGGAGTGCCGCCCGCACGAGGGGCGGGGGGCCGATTGCCGAGCACGCCAGCACCTGATTCAGGATCGCGGCCTCGCTCGGCCCGAGCCGCTGCAGATAGCCTTCGACCGGCGGAGGCAATTGCGAGGGATGCCCGGTCCGCAGGTTGACGAATGCCTGCTGCATCGAGGTCGCCTGGAAGCGCGCCTCCTCAAGCGTCTCGGCCGCGAACACATTGAAGCCCAGCATGACGTAAGGCTTCGCGAGCTGCGGCGACGGGCGAAACTGTGCGCGGTAGACCGCGATCGCCTGCATCATCTGCGCCGGCGCAAAGTGTGAGGCGAATGCGTAGGGAAGCCCGAGCATCGCGGCCAGCTGCGCACCGAAGAGACTCGAGCCGAGGATCCAGAGCGGCACGCTGAGTCCCGTCCCCGGTACTGCTCGAACTGCCTGGCGCGGACTGACCGAAAGGAAGTCGGCGAGTTCCTGCACCTCGCGCGGAAACTCGTCGACGTCCGACGAGAGGTTGCGGCGCAGCGCGCGGGCGGTCAGCTGATCCGAGCCGGGCGCGCGGCCGAGGCCGAGGTCGATACGCCCCGGGTACAGCGACTCGAGCGTGCCGAACTGCTCGGCGATCACCAACGGCGAATGGTTCGGCAGCATGATGCCGCCGGCGCCCACACGAATCGTAGACGTACCGCCCGCGACGTGCCCGATCAGGACCGCCGTCGCCGCACTCCCGATGCCCGGCATGCCGTGGTGCTCGGCGAGCCAGTAGCGGTTGTAGCCCCAGCGTTCGGCGTGCTGCGCGAGGTCGAGGGTGTTCCGGAACGACTCGGCGGCGCTACCACCCTGGTTGATCGGCGACAGGTCGAGGATGGAGAACGGCGTCACGGGGATGATCTGGGGGCGATGGCGCCAAACTCCAGCGGAGTGGAAGGAGCGAAAGATTGGATCAACGCGACGAACCGCAATTTACGCCTCAGCACGATACGCGCCGCCGTGTGCCGGCCGCAACGCGGCTTCCGGGGCGGATCCAGGTGTTTTGCATCGGCCGCGCTCGGTCGTGCAAGGCGTCGATCCGCCGGTGCCCCCGTGTAGTCGCGGCCGCCGGCGTCGAAATGACTATCGGTCCGAGATCGGCGCTGAGCAGCAACTCGACGAGCCGCCGCACGCGCGCGGAGCGGTCGTAGAACGCGTCGACGACGGCGGTGATGACTCCCGCCTTCGAGTCGAACCGGAAGTACGCGAAACCCACCTAGACGTCGGCGCGCTTCGCGATGTCGGTGATCTCGAAGCTGCCATCGCCGGCAATGAGCGCGGCGACGGCGATCTCGACGAGCCGGCTGCGGCTCTGCTCGGCGCCGCGCGGATTGCGCTCAAAGCAAAGACCCGTCAAGCGGTCGCTTCCGACGCGTCGTTCAACACTGTGCGCAGAGACGCGTCAGCCACGCGCTTCGGAAGCCCCCTGGCCCGTTCAGCGCTCCCAGCGACCGCGCTCCATGTGCCATTTCGAGCCGTGCTGCTCCCAGCGTTCCGGCACCCAATGCTGTCCGCGATGTTCCCGCAGCAAGCGCCCCTCCACCCAGACGTGGTCATGACCGCGATAATCCCAGTAGCCGGGCGCCCACACGTAGCCGGCACGATTCGGCGGCACAACCTCAACGCGCGGCGCGGGCGGGGCGATGTCGACATCGATGTTGACGCCGGCCGAGCTGACGGCGGGAGCGAGACTCACAGCGGCCGTGACGCACAGCGTCGCGAGCCACTTGTTACGTGTAGTCATTTGCGAATTCCTTCAGTTTGCTTGATCGCTCGTTGCTTTCGAGCCGTCATTCCACTCCCCGCCAATGCATGTCTGTTCGCCGAGGCGGAGTGGCAGGACGTGGCCGATTAGGCCGCCACTGGCCGGCGTTGCGCGCCCGGTGGGCGCCGCGTCACCCTGTAGGCCACCCCGCACACGTCGAATGCAGCGACCGGATCGCGACGCGCGCCAGCCAGTTTCGGGTACAGTTTCGAGGCTCGTTCGACACACGTTGGCGCATCATGACGACCCTACGATGAATGCACGGCCTCCGCCTGATCGCAGCCGCTCTGCACTGACGGCG
>JANXZZ010000134.1 GCA_025355245.1 Pseudomonadota bacterium
GCTCGATCGCGCAGGCGTCAAGGCCAAGTTCGACGTCCACCCGGAACAGATCATCGACTACCTCGCCCTCGTCGGTGACACGTCCGACAACATTCCGGGCGTACCGAAGGTGGGACCCAAGACGGCCGCGAAGTGGCTCGGCACCTACCAGACGCTCGACGGCATCGTCGCGCACGCCGCCGAGATCGAGGGCAAGGTCGGCGAGAGCCTGCGCGAGAACCTGCCGCAGCTCGAGCTGTCGCGCAAGCTGGCGACGATCAACTGCGATCTCGATCTGCCGATCGCACCCGATGGGCTCGCGCAGCGCCCGCCGGACGTCGCGCGCCTGCGCGAGCTCTACAAGCGCCTCGAACTTCGCTCGCTGCTG
The DNA here is from genome assembly GCA_025355245.1 of Pseudomonadota bacterium. Classification (GTDB taxonomy): domain Bacteria; phylum Pseudomonadota; class Gammaproteobacteria; order Steroidobacterales; family Steroidobacteraceae; genus CAIKZZ01. Next base: position 368 of record JANXZZ010000134.1, read on the forward strand.
AACGCACTCGAGGGCGGTGCGGCAGCGAGCGACGCCGCGCCCGTCTCGCCGGCGTCGGGCAAGCCCGCCGCCGCCGATGCCCCCGGCGAAGCTCCGCCTGCGGTGCCGCGCCACTACGACACGGTCCTCGATTCGAAGCAGCTCGACGGGTGGCTGGCGCGACTGAAAGCTGCCGAGCTCTTCGCCTTCGACACCGAGACGACCGGACTCGACTACATGGCCGCGGAGATCGTCGGCGTGTCGTTCGCGATCGCGCCCGGCGAGGCGGCCTACGTGCCGCTGGCGCACGACTATCCCGGAGCGCCCGACCAGTTGCCGCGCGCAGAGGTGCTCGCGCAGCTGAAGCCGCTGCTCGAGGACCCGGCGCAGGCGAAGCTCGGCCACCACGCGAAGTTCGACGCGCATATCCTCCAAAACCACGGCATCGACGTCAAGGGCGTGCGCTTCGACTCGATGCTGGAGTCCTACGTGCTCAACAGCGTCGCGACGCGCCACGACATGGACTCGGCCGCAGCCCATTACCTCGGTGTCCAGACGATCCACTTCGAGGACGTCGCCGGCAAAGGCGCCAAGCAGATCACCTTCAACCAGGTCGCGATCGAGACTGCCGCCGAGTACTCGGCCGAGGATGCCGACGTCACGCTGCAGCTGCACCGCGTGCTGCGCGCGCAGCTCGAGGCCGTGCCCAAGCTGGTGCGCCTCTACGACAGCCTCGAGCAGCCGCTGCAGCCGGTGCTGCAGCGGATGGAACGGCACGGCGTGCTGGTGGACCGGGAGTTCCTGCGCGCGCTCAGCCACGAGTTCGCGCGCCGCCTCGCCGAGCTCGAGAAACTGGCACACGACTCCGCCGGCGGGCCCTTCAATCTCGAATCGCCGAAACAGCTGCAGCAAATCCTGTTCGAGCGGCTCGGCATTCCGGTCGTGCGGCGCACGCCGACCGGTCAACCCTCGACCGCCGAGGACGTGCTCGAGGAACTCGCCGCGGGTCACGCGCTGCCGCGCATCATCCTCGACTTCCGCGGCCTCGCGAAGCTGAAGGGTACCTACACCGATTCGCTGCCCGAGCAGGTCAATGCGCGCACCGGGCGCATCCACACCTCCTATCACCAGGCGGTCGCGGCGACCGGCCGGCTGTCGTCGACCGATCCCAATCTCCAGAACATCCCGATCCGTACGCACGAGGGACGCCGCATCCGTCAGGCGTTCATCGCGCCGCCGGGGCGGCGCCTGATGGCCGCGGACTACTCGCAGATCGAGCTCAGGATCATGGCGCACCTGTCCGCAGACGCGGGCCTCCTCAAGGCCTTCGCCGAGGGGCGCGATGTGCACGAGGCGACCGCGGCCGAGATGTTCGGCCTCGACCCGGCCGAGGTCAGCGGGGATCAGCGGCGCGCCGCGAAGGCGATCAACTTCGGGCTCATGTACGGGATGTCGGCCTTCGGCCTCGCCGCGCGGCTCAATATCGACCGCTCCGCCGCAGCGCAGTACATCGCGCGCTACTTCGAGCGCTACCCGGGCGTGCGCCGGTACATGGACGAGACGCGCAAGCTCGCGCGCGAGCAGGGCTACGTGGAGACGGTCGAGGGCCGGCGGCTGTACCTCCCGGAAATCACCTCGCGCAACAGGCAGCAGCAGCAGTACGCCGAGCGCGCCGCGATCAACGCGCCCATGCAGGGCACCGCCGCCGACATCATCAAGCGCGCGATGCTCGCCGTGGATGCCTGGATCGAGGCCGAAAAGGCGCCGGCGACCCTCGTCATGCAGGTCCACGACGAGCTCGTCCTCGAGGTCGATGAAGGGGCGGTGGAGGCGGTGAGCAGGCGGGTCACCGAACTCATGTGCAGCGCCGCGACCTTGCGCGTGCCCCTCGAGGTCGAGGTGGGCGTCGGCGCCAACTGGGACGAGGCGCACTAGTCGCGAGACGCCGATTCGGCCGGGCAGCCGGCGATCCACTCGCCAATTTTGACTCTTCTTGACCCGTGGCCGCCGGAACTTCCGCGCCGCCGCGGCCTCGAATTCAGCGAACGTCCCTGACGTTCCCCGCTGCCCTCCCTGAGCGGGCCCCTTTCCCGGTTATCCCCATACCGGGTTAGTCTCGCCCGGCGGCGAGTCATCGCCGCCGGGCTTTTTTGCGCGCAGATAGTGCCGAAGTTGCTTGCGCGCCTCGTCGACACCCGTCCCCGCCGTCGAGGAAAAGAGCTGCGCGGTCGCCTTGCCCTTGGTATCGCGCCGGGCCCGCGCCAGCGTCGTGACCGCATCGCTCTTGTTCAGCTTGTCGGCCTTCGTGAGCAGCAAGTGGACATCGCGGCCGCGGCCGCGCGCGAATTCGAGCATCTGCCAGTCCTGGTCGCCGAGCGGCCGGCGCGCATCCATCACGATGGACAGCGCCGTCAGCGACTCACGGTCGCGAAAGTACGCCTCGAGCAGGCCTTTCCAGTGCTCCTGCAGCGGCCGCGGCACCTTCGCGAAGCCGTAGCCCGGCAGGTCGACCAGGCGCCGTTCGGGCTCGAGCTCGAAGAAGTTGATGAGCTGGGTCTGGCCGGGTGTCTTCGAGGTGCGGGCCAGCGAGTTGCGCTGCGTGAGCGCATTGATGGCACTCGATTTGCCGCTGTTGGAACGCCCGGCGACCGCGACTTCGGTGCCGGTATCCGCAACGAATTGATTCGGCTCGTGAGCACCCTTCAGGTATCGGGCGTGGGGAAAAGCCGACATCGTGTAGAATCTGTGATGCGCGCGGACGTTGAAGTCTATCAGGGCCGCGTGCGCGTTCACGAAACTCGGAACACTAAACATGAAGAGTCGCATTGCCGCGCCTGCGCTTGTCGCGCTGCTCGCGGGCCTCAGCTTCGTCGGCAGCGCATCGGCCGCCGATCCGATCGTCGGCGATGCGAGCGCGGGCGCCTCCAAGGCCGCCGTCTGTGGCGCCTGCCACGGAGCGACCGGTAACAGCGCGAACCCGGAGTGGCCGAGCCTCGCGGGTCAGCACCACCAGTACATCGCCGAGCAGCTAACGCTCCTCAAGGCCGGGGTGCGCGTGGCCCCAGCCATGCAGCCGATGGCAGCGGCCCTCTCGGCCCAGGACATGGCCGACCTCGGCGCCTTCTTCGAGAAGCAGACGCTTGTTGGCCTCGAGGCGGATGCCGACCAGTGGCAGGCGGGCGAGAAGCTCTATCGCGGCGGCGACCCCAAGCGCTCGATCCCGGCTTGCATCGGCTGCCACGGCCCGAACGGGCGCGGCAACGGCCCGGCCCGCTGGCCGCAGATTCGCGCGCAGCAGCCCAACTACGTCGTCGCCCAGCTGAAGGCCTATGCAGGCCACGGCCGCTACACGACCGCCACGGGGCAGCCGGCGGCCTCGGGCTACGCCGAGGCGATGTACGACGTCGCAGCGCGCCTCTCGGAGCCCGACGTCACGGCGCTCGCCGCCTATCTGAAAGGCCTGCGCTAGAAATCCCGGGCATGTCCCGAACTCGTGCGCGAGGGCTCGCTCCAATCGTGAGCGCCTGCATCCGCGCCGGCCGTGAGGAGATCGAATGAACAGCCTTTCCAGAGTCGTCGGCGCACTCCTGCTCGCGGCGGTCGCACTCGCCGGCTGCAGCCGCCACGCGGCGCCGCCGGCCCACCAGGCGCTGCACAAGCCGACCGACGCCGCGACCGCGGTCAAACCGAACGCCGCCCCCGCCGCCGCCGCCGAGCGCGCGGTCGGCATGACCGAAGAAAGCGAGAGCGTCGCCGACGTCGCCGCCGGCCTCTCGCCAATCGCTTCCGCGGTTGCGGCGAGCACCCCGGCCGCGGCGGCGGCGATCCCGGCGAAGTGGGCCGAGGGCAAGAACTACAACACGCTGCTGCCCGCCGAACCCACATCGGTGGACCCGAGCAAGGTCGAGGTCGTCGAGGTGTTCTGGTACGGATGCGCGCACTGCGAGCACCTCGATCCCGCCCTCGAGGAGTGGCGCAAGAAGAGCAAGCCAGCGTACGTGCAGTTCATCCGCGTACCGGTCATGTGGAACGACAGGACGCGCGCGCACGCGCGGCTCTTCTACGCGATCGATGCGCTCGGCAAGCTCGAGACGCTGCACACCGCGGTGTTCCGCGAGATCCACGTCAACGGTAACAACCTGGCCGACCCCGATCCCGCCAAGACCGAGCAGCTGCAGCGCGATTTCCTCAAAGCGAACGGTGTCACGGCCGCGCAATTCGACAGCGTGTATCGCTCGTTCTCGGTCGAGGGCAAGCTGCAGCACGCCGAGGACCTGACGCGGCGTTATCACGCCACGAGCGTGCCGCTCCTGGTCGTGAACGGGAAGTACACCGCGGACGCGGGTACCGCTGGCGGAGAAGGTGAGCTGCTGCAGCTGGTCAACGACCTGGCGGCGTCAGAACGGCGTCACTGACCGGGCTCGGCCGCTCGAGCGCCCCGGGGATCCGCGCCCGCCTCGTGCGGGCGCGATCGTCTCCGGGTACCGCATCGAGCAATGGTGGCGCGCCCGGAGGGATTCGAACCCCCGACCTACGGCTTCGGAGGCCGCCACTCTATCCAGCTGAGCTACGGGCGCCCGGGGGGGCGGATTCTACCCGCGCGGGCGTACCAGCGTCCAACCAGGGCACCTGCCCGAGCCGGATACCGGGATCAGCGGGGCTCGGTGCGAGGCGGCCCTTTTGCGGCAAGCTCGGCCTCGAGCGCCGCGAGCCGCGCCTCGAGCACCGTGAGCTTCTCCCGCGTGCGGCCGAGCACCCCCGCCTGCACGTCGAATTCCTGCCGCGTGACCAGATCGAGCTTTGCGAGCCCCGACTGCAGCACGCTCTTGAAGTTGCCTTCGAGGTCGCCTTTCAGCGCCGCCAGCTGCGGCGGCATGGCGTCCGCGAGGCGCTTCGCGAGGTCCTCGAAGAAGCGCGGATCGAAGTGGGTCGCCATGGCTGTGCCGCCTCGTACTCTGGAGTGGATCCGGCTGCTACGTTCGGGCGATCGGGCCGCCCCGTCAAGGCGTCCGCCCCGCATTCAGGCAGGGGCAGCGCCAGGGCGCGCCAAAGTAGTGCAGTCGCCCCCCGCCCGACCCCCGTCGGGCCGCCTAAGCGACTGATTCGCCGTGCGTCCGCGCGTGGCATGGAAGCTGCATTTTCGGCGGAGCGCCCGCAGCCGGCCGCGGGCCAGAGCACCCATGAAACTGATCGTTGCCGTGATCAAGCCGTTCAAGCTCGATGAAGTCCGCCAGGCGGTCGCGGACATCGGCGTGCAGGGCGTGACCGTCACGGAGGTGCAGGGCTTCGGCCGCCAGCGCGGGCACACCGAGCTCTACCGCGGCGCCGAGTATCGCGTCGATTTCGTGCCTAAGACTAAGATCGAGCTTGCCGTCGAGGACTCGGTCTGCGACCAGGTGGTCGAGGCGATTACCAACATCGCCCGGACGGGGAAGATCGGCGACGGCAAGATCTTCGTGCTCGCGCTCGAGCAGGCCGTGCGCATTCGTACCGGCGAGATGGGCCCGGAAGCGATTTGAGTGGGCGGCGAGACTCGCATCTCCCGACCCGAAGCAGACAGACAGTGACAGGGGAAACGGCGTGAAATCTGTACCACGTGAACCCGCGGCCCGCCGTCGGCCCGCACGAATCGGCCTCGTGGCCGCGCTGTTCGTCGGGCTCCTGCTCGCCGGCAGCACGTTCATCGGCGCAACTGAGGTCCAGGCGCAGACGCCCGCCGCCGCTCCGGCCGCCGATACGTCGGCTCCGGCTACGGACGGTCCCACCGCCACGGTCGGCACCGCCGCACCGGCCGCGGCACCCGCACCGACGCCGAACAAGGGCGACACGGCGTGGATGCTGATGTCGACCGCGCTCGTGCTGCTCATGTCGGTGCCGGCGCTCGCGCTTTTCTACGGCGGCCTGGTGCGCCAGAAGAACATGCTGTCGGTCCTGATCCAGGTGTTCGTGGTGTTCGCGCTGATCACGGTGCTGTGGGCCGTCTACGGCTACTCGCTCGCCTTCACGGAGGGCAACCCGTTCATCGGCGGCTTCAGCCGCGTGTTCCTGAACGGCACTTTCGATGCGGCGACCGGGACCTATTCGCTGGCGGGCACGAACAGCAAGAACACGCCGCTCTACGAACTCGTGTTCGTCGCCTTCCAGTCGACGTTCGCTGCGATCACGGTGTGCCTCATCCTCGGCGCGGTCGTCGAGCGCGTGAAGTTCTCCGCCATCCTCATCTTCGCGGTCATCTGGTTCACGATCAGCTACCTGCCGATCGCGCACATGGTGTGGTTCTGGCCGGGCCCGGACGAGTTCACCGACCCCGCGAAAGTCAGCGAGGTCGCCCTGCGCGGCGGACTCCTGTGGCAGTGGGGCGCGCTCGACTTCGCGGGCGGCACGGTCGTGCACATCAACGCCGGTGTCGCGGGACTCGTCGGTGCGATCCTGCTCGGCAAGCGGGTCGGCCTCGGCCGCGAATCGATGGCGCCGCACAGCCTGACGATGACGATGATCGGCGCCTCGCTCCTTTGGTTCGGCTGGTTCGGCTTCAACGCGGGCTCGGCCTACGAGGCAAACGGCTCGGCGGCGCTGGCTTTCATGAACACTTACCTCGCCACTGCCTGCGCGGTGCTGTCGTGGCTGTTCGGCGAGTGGGCGCTCAAGGGCAAGCCCTCGCTGCTCGGCGCCGCCTCGGGTGCCGTCGCCGGCCTCGTCGCGATCACGCCGGCCGCCGGCAACGTCGGCATTCCCGGTGCGTTCGTGATCGGTACCGCCGCGGGGCTCGTGTGCCTGTGGGGCGTGACCGGACTCAAGAAGCGCATCAAGGTCGACGACTCGCTCGATGTGTTCGGCGTGCACGCGGTCGGTGGCATCACCGGTGCGCTCCTCACCGGCGTCTTCAACTCGCAGTCGCTCGGTGGCCCGGGCTTCGTCCAGAACTGGGCGACTGGCAAGGTCGTCTCGAATCCGATCCTGGTGCAGCTGCTGATCCAGGCAAAGGCCGTCGCGCTGACGGTCGTGTGGACGGCCGTCGCCGCGTTCATTGCCTTCAAGATCGCCGACCTGCTGGTTGGACTCAGGGTCGCGGAGGAGGAGGAGCGCGAGGGCCTCGACACGAGCTCACACGGCGAGCGCGCTTACAGCTAGCGCCGCAACGAACCCCCTCAGGGCGGGCTTTGGGCCCGCCCTTTTTTTTGCCTGCGTTTTGCCCGGCCTTAGTGCCCGTCCGCGTCGACGCGCGCGGCGAGCTCGCGTACGCCGCGCGAGATGGTCGGCTGGAGCGGCACGGGATCGACGAGCGGCAGCGTCGCCGCTGGCAGCGAGGCGAGCGAGCGCGCGGCGCGCGCGCGAATCGACTCGAGCGGCTCCGCCGGCTCGAGGCGCTTCCCGCAACGCATCACGGGCTCGAGCAGCGGCGTGCCGGATTCCGCCTCGGTCGCGAGCGCGACGACGTCCGCGGCGATGCGACCGTCGGCGTCGAAGCGGCGATACACCTGCTTGCGGCCGGGCCAGGTCTCCTTGCCCCAGGCGCGCTTGCGCCGCGGCCGGCCGGCGTACTCCTCGAGCTTGTAGGCGCAGTCGATGGAAGGCGCATCCGCGGAGGTGCCGAGCCGCGTGCCGATCGCATAGGAATCGATCGGCGCACCGGTCGCAACCAGGCGCTCAACCTGGTACTCATCGAGCGTGCCGCTCACCAATATCTTCACGTCCGCGCAGCCGCCGGCGTCGAGGATCGCGCGCACGTCGCGCGACAGGACGTCGAGATCGCCGCTGTCGATGCGCACCGCGCCGACCCTGGTGCCGCTCTGGCTGAGCACCACGACCTCGCGGGCCGCCGCGCGCGTGTCGTAGGTGTCGATCAGGAGCGTCGCTGCGCCGGGATGGCAGCGCGCGAAGCCGGCGAAAGCGGCCTTCTCCTCCTCGTGCGCCTGGATGAACGAATGCGCCATCGTCCCGTAGAGCGCGAGTCCGTAGCGGCGACTCGCCTCGACGGTCGCGGTGCCCGCGAATCCCGCGATCACCGCGGCGCGCGCCGCGAGGCAGGCGGCCTCCGCGCCGTGCGCGCGGCGCATGCCGAAGTCGACGAGCGGGCGGCCGCGCGCCGCGAGCACCGAGCGTGCCGCCTTGCTCGCGATCAGCGTCTGGTAGTGCATCAGGTTGATCAGGCGGCTCTCGACGAACTGCGCCTCGCCGAGCGGTGCCTCGACGCGCAGCCACGGCTCGTCAGCGAACACCACCGTCCCCTCCGGCACGGCGTGGACCGCGCCCGTGAAGCGCAACTCGGCAAGCCAGTCGATGAAGTCGGGGGCGAAGCGCCCGAGGGTCCTCAGCCACTCGAGTTCGGCCACATCGAACTGGAATCCCTCGAGGTACTCGAGCGCCTGCTCGAGCCCGGCCGCGAGCAGGAAGCCGCGCTCCGGTGGCAGTCGCCGCGCGTAGAGTTCGAAGACGGCGATCTCGTTGAGTCCGAGCTTGCGGTAGGCCTCCAGCATCGTGAGCTGGTAGAGGTCGGTGATCAGCGCGGATTCGGTCACGACAGCGGCCGGTTGTCAGGATCGGGGCGAGCGTAGCACCGAATTTCGCAGCGTCCGCGACGCCGGGCGTCTTTGCAGGCGAACCCGCGGGCGCTCGCGCGATGGCGGACGCGCGTCGTCCGGGCACCGACGAGCGGCGCTCGCTCCCCCGGGTCGAGACGCACGCACGCCCCGGATTGGGGCGCCGGTTCACAGTCTGGCCGCCGGCGTGCGAGGATGCCGCCTGTTGGCCCCGACTGTGACGGAGTTCAAGGGCTTCCCGGGGCCGTCGCGCCACACTGTCGTTACGTGTGTGGGCGCCTGACCCGCAACGAGGACCCGACAATGGATGCGACCCGAACCCCTGGCAAGCGACTGACCGCCGCGCGGATTGCGCTCGTGTGCGGCGTCGCCGCATTCGCGGCCAGTGCCTGGCTCTCCGCCTCGGCCGACACCGAAGTCTACAAGTGGGTCGATCCGCAGGGTCGCATCCACTACAGCGACCGGCCGCCGCCCAGCGAGGGCAAGTTGCTGTCGATGGAGTCGACGCCCTCCGCCCACGCGCGGAGCGGCGCCTCGCCGCCGCCCGCCACCGTCGCGAACAACGCACGCCCCCCGGCGCAGACCCCGGCTGCCCAGAACCCGCAGCTGCGCACCGCGGTCGCCGATGACGTGGCGAACGCCCACGCGACCCAGTGCAAGACCGCGCAGGACCGCTACCAGACCTACGTGAATTCGCGTCACCTCTTCCGCGAGGGACAGAACGGCGAGCGCATCTACCTGTCGGATGCCGAGCTCGAGACCGAACGCGTGAACGCCAAGCGCGAAGCCGACGAGGCCTGCGCCACCCCCTGACCCTGCCCGGCGCGGTCGGCACCGGGCCGTCCGCGCCCGGCGACTCGCGTGCCGATCGCACCGCGTCGCGCCCCCGCACCACCTCGACTGCCGCGAAGCGCCTGACCGCCGTCGCGACACCGCGGCGGCGAGGTCCTCAACATTCGCACCGCGCCGCGCTGGCATAATGGCCGGCGCGATTCCGCTGGCCGTTTCACTACCGGCGCCCAGGGTCGGTCGGCGAGCACCTCACCTCCGGAGCACACTTGAACACGGGATTCATCGGGCTCGGCGCCATGGGCATGCACATGGCCCGCAACCTCCACCGCGCAGGCCTGCTCGGTGGCTGCTGGAACCGCAGCCAACCCAAGTCCGCCGCGCTCGCCGCCGAGACGGGTTGTCAGGCCGCAACCGACCCGGCCGCTCTCGCGCGTGCCTCGGAGGTCATCGTCATCTGCGTCTCGGCCGATGCGGACGTGCTCGGCGTCGTCGCTGCGCTCGCGCCCGGCGTGCACCCGGGACTCATCGTGATCGACTGCTCGACCGTCTCGGCCGCGACCGCACGCGAGGCGGCCGCGCGCCTCGCAAAGCTCGGTGCCGACTTTCTCGACTGCCCGGTCAGCGGCGGCGTCGAAGGCGCCCGCGAGGCTACGCTCGCGATCATGTGCGGCGGCACCGAGGCGACCTTCGCTCGCGCGCAACCCGTGCTCGCGAAGATGGGGCGCACCGTCACGCACGTGGGGCCGACCGGCTTCGGCCAGTCGACCAAGGCGACGAACCAGATCATGTGCGCGGGCGTGATCCAGGCGGTTTCGGAGGCGATGGCCTTCGCGAAGGCGGAAGGCCTGCCCCTCGACAAGGTCATCGAGACACTCGGCAAGGGCGCGGGCTCCTCCTGGTATTTCGTCAATCGCGCGCCGTTCATGGCGCGCGGCAGCTTCCCGGCCGGCTTTCGCGTCCGGCTCCACGACAAGGATCTCAAGATCTGCCGCGACATGGCCGCCGCGCGCGGCGTGCACCTGCCGGTCATCGAAATGACGCTGGTGCACTACGCGCGCCTGATCGAGGCGGGCTTCGGCGATGAGGACATCTCCACGATCTTCCGCCTGAAGGACGCGCTTTTCAGCGACGGCGGCGGCGCTCCCACCTGAGCCGCATGGCCGAGTCCCCCGCCGCCGCCAAGGAGAACACACCGTCGTTCTATCTGCCGGACCTGTGCGCGTCGCGCATGGTGCTCGGCATCGTGCTGACGGCGGAGCTGATTGCGCTGCTGCTTTCGACTGCACGCGTCGGCGTGTCCGGGGGCTTCTGGGACGACATCGCGCGGACCTCATTCCTGCTGCTGTGGATCGCGCTCTGCAGCGCCGGCGCCCTCTGTCGCCTGCGACCCAGGCTCGCCCGACTCGGTGTCGAGCGCGGCTCGGCGCTTGCGCTCCTCGTGATCCTGCTCGTGACCGGCATCGTCTCGCAGGCGGCCTGGTGGGCGGCGATCAACCGCCTCGACCTGCGCTTCGGCCCGCCGCCGCGCGCCGACGGTGGCATCGCGTTCCTGCTCGGCAACCTCGCGATCTGCCTGATCGTCGGCGGCATCCTGCTGCGCTACTTCTACGTCACGGACCAATGGCGCCGCAACGTCGAGGGCGAGGCCCGCGCGCGCATCGATGCGCTGCAGGCGCGCATCCGCCCGCACTTCCTCTACAACAGCATGAACACGATCGCGGCGCTCACGCGTTCGAACCCGGCGCAGGCCGAGCGTGCGGTCGAGGACCTCGCGGACCTGTTCCGGGCAAGCCTCTCCGAGACGCGCAACGTCGTGAAGCTCTCCGAGGAGCTCGAGATTGCGCGCACCTACGAGCGCATCGAGCAACTGAGGCTCGGCAGCCGTCTCAAGATCGACTGGCAGCTCGACGGCCTTCCCGCCGACGTGGCGGTTCCCGGAATGTTCCTGCAGCCGCTCCTCGAGAACGCGATCTACCACGGCATCGAGCGCCTGCCGGCGGGCGGTACCGTGACGGTCGTCGCGCACCGCGACGGCACGCACACGGAGATCCGCATCGAGAATCCGTTGCCGTTCGCGATCACGACCGGCAACCGCGCCGGCAACCGCATCGCGCTCGCGAACCTGCGTGAACGGCTCGCGCTGCTGTACGGCCCGGGGGCTTCCCTCGAGACCGACGAGCTGCCGGAGAAGTTCATCGCCTGCCTGCGCTTCCCCTCGGCGGCACCCGAGCCGCGGCCGTGACCGAAGCGCCAGCAACGGTGTCGGTGCTCATCGTCGATGACGAGGCGCCGGCGCGCGAGCGGCTCGCAAGCCTGCTCGCGGAGATCCCCGGCGCCCGCCTGCTCGGTGAAGCCGCGAACGGCCGCGCGGCACTCGAGCAGGTGGCGGCACTCAAGCCCGACGTGGTACTCCTCGACGTGCGCATGCCGGAGATGGACGGTCTCGAGGCCGCCCGCCACCTGGCGCTGCTCGTGCCGCCGCCGGCGATCGTGTTCACGACGGCCTACGACCAGTACGCCCTTGCGGCGTTCGAGGCCGAGGCCATCGGCTACCTGCTGAAGCCGATTCGTCGCGACAAGCTCGAAGGCGCGCTCGCGACCGCGCGGCGGCTGTCGCGCACAGCGCTGACGCCGCTCGGCCTCGCCGCCAAGCGCAGCCACTTCGCCACGCGGGCGCGCGACCAGCTGAAGCTGATCCCGGTCGCCGAGGTACTCGCCTGCGTCGCCGACCAGAAGTACGTGACGCTGCACCATCGGCAGGGCTCGGACCTGATCGAGGAGTCGCTGCGCTCCATCGAGGAGGAGTTCGGCACCGAATTCGTACGTGCGCATCGCAGTGCGCTGGCCGCCGTGCGGCACATCGAGACGGTCGAGCGCGATGCGGACGGCCGCTACCAGATACGCCTGCGCGGCAGCGAGCTCACCCTCGAGGTGAGCCGGCGCCTCGCCGGCGATCTGCTGCGGCGCCTCAAGCTGGGCGAGCCTTCCTGAGGGCAGGCGCGACGCGGGCATTTCGGCGCCTTCGCCCGCGGTTCCGGGGCCGGGTTCGGGGATTATTGCGGCGCCGCATGCCGACCGGTCGTCCGGCGCGACCGCGGCGCTGCATGGCAGAATGCCGCTATGCATCAACTCCGGATCGCCACCCGACGCAGCCCCCTGGCGCTGTGGCAGGCCGAGCACGTGGCGAGCGCGCTGCGCGCGCGCCACGCCGGCCTCGAGGTCACGCTCGTGAAGGTCGTGACGCAGGGTGACCGGATCCTCGACCGGCCGCTCGCCGAGGTCGGTGGCAAGGGACTCTTCATCAAGGAACTCGAAGTCGCGATCGCCCATGGCGAGGCGGACCTTGCGGTTCACTCCATGAAGGACGTGCCGGCGGACCTGCCGGAAGGCTTCGTGATCGCCGCCGCGCTCGAGCGCGGCGACCCACGCGATGCCTTCGTGTCGCGGCGCCATGCGCGCCTCGCGCTGCTGCCACCGGGCGCACACGTCGGTACCTCGAGCCCGCGCCGGCAATGCATCCTGAAGGCGGCGCGGCCGGACCTCCGCATCACTCAGCTGCGCGGCAACGTCGAGACGCGGCTGTCGCGGCTCGCCGACGGCGAGCTCGATGCCATCATCCTGGCCGCGGCCGGTCTCACGCGTCTGGGTCTCGCCGCGCGCATCACCGAATACCTGGACCCCGAGAGCTTCCTGCCCGCGGTCGGCCAGGGAATCGTCGGCATCGAATGCCGCAGCGAGCCCGCGGTGCTCGAGCTCGCGCGCGCACTCGAGCACGCACCGACCCGTGAGTGCCTGAACGCGGAGCGCGCCTTCGCGAAGCGCCTCGAGGGCAGCTGCCAGTCACCGATCGCGGGCTTCGCGACGTGCGCGGGACGACGGCTCACGCTGACGGGTCTCGTCGGTGCACCCGACGGCTCGAAGCTCTATCGCGATCGCATTGAGGGCGCAGCGACGGATGCCGCCGGACTCGGGCGCGTGCTCGCCGAGCGTCTCCTCGCCGCCGGCGCCGCGGACCTGCTCGCCTCGCTCAAGGGCGCGGGCGGCTAGCGATGGCCGAGCTCCTGGGCATGGGCGTGCTCGTGACGCGCCCCGAGCCGCAGGCGGGCCCCCTGGCGCGACGCCTCGCCGACCTCGGCGCGCGCGTCTACCGGCTGCCCGCGCTCGAACTGCGGGCGCGCGAGGATCGCGCTGCGCAGCGCGCCTCGCTCGGGCCGCTCGATCGCTTCCACTGGATCGTGTTCGTGAGTGCGAACGCGGTGCGCTTTGGCGTCACCTTCCTCGAGGAACGACGCGACCTCAAGCTCGCGGCGGTGGGGCCGGCGACGGCGGCGGCGCTCAATCACGCAGGCTTTCGCGTCGCGCTCGTTCCCGCCGCGGGCTACGACAGCGAGAGCCTGCTCGGCAGCCCCGAATTCGGCCATGTCGAGGGGCAGCGCATCCTGATCGTGCGCGGCGACGGTGGCCGCGAGCTGCTCGCGGAGCAGCTGCGGGCGCGGGGTGCGGAGGTGAGCTATGCCGAGGTCTACGAGCGGCGCAGTGCGCGCCCGGTTCCGGGCGCCGTCGCCGCAGTCGAGGACGAATGGGGGCGCGGGCTCATCGACGTGGTCACGGCGACGAGCCCCGAATTGCTGCGCTCGCTCTACGAAATCCTCAGCCCGGCGGGGCGCCAGCTGCTGGCGCGCACCGCGCTGCTCGCCGGCGGCTCGCGGATCGCCGAGACCGCCCGGCAGATCGGACTCGAGGGGTTGATCGTGGTTGCGGCGTCGCCCGATGACGAGGCGCTCGTGGATGCGCTCCTCACATGGCGCCGGCATACTAACGACCCCTGACGCCGCCCGCGGCGATGACCCATGTCCGAACCCAACGAAACGCCGCCGCCCGTCGCCGTCGCGACCGAGGAGCACCGCTACGCGGAGCGCCGCCGCGGTGAACAGCGCCGGATCGCGCGCGCGCTGTGGCAGGGCGCCACCGCGCTCCTGTTCGCCGTCATCGCAATAGGCATCGCAACCTTCCTCGGCTGGCGCCTGCTCGCGCTCGAACGCACCGTGGAGCGCGACCGCTCGGAAGACCAGGTCGCCGGTCGTGATCTCGAGACGATCCGCGCGGCGATCGGCAAGCTCGAGGCGCAAGGCGCCCAGAGCCGCGCCGCACTCGAGCGCATCGAACCATTGCCCCACGAGATCGATTTGCTCGGTGACCGCCTCGGCACGATCGAGGGTCGCATCGAGGCGCCGCAGCGCGCCGTGGCGCGCATCGAGGCCGCCAATTTCGTCGAGCTCGCAAGCCACCGCCTCTCGCTCGAGCACGACGTCGCGGGCGCCGCGCGCCTCTACGAGGCCGCGGGCGAGCGCCTGGCCGGGTTCAGCGATGCGATGACGCTCAGGATTCGCGCGCAGCTCGAGCGCGATCTCGCGCTGCTGCGCGGCGTGCCGGAGCCGAACGTGAGCGCGCTCGGCACGCGCCTCGCGGCCGCCGGCGCCGCGGTCCGCGACCTGCCCATGCTCGGCATGATCAAGAGCCAGTACGTGCCTCCCGGCGAGGAGCCGACGGCGGCTCCGGGCCTCGCCCGCGCGTGGCAGCAACTGCGCGTACTCAGCGACCTGGTCACCGTGCGGCGGGTCAGCGACGCGGCGGTCCAGCTCGTCTCGATGGAAGAGATCGGCGTGCGCCGCCATCACCTCGAGACGCTGCTGTTCGCGGCGCGACTCGCGGCGTTGCGCGGCGACGATCCCGACTACGCGGCAAACGTCTCCGACGCGCGTGACTGGCTGGCGCGGTACTTCGACACACACGACAGCCGCGGCCAGGCGCTCGAGACCGAGCTTGCCGCGCTCGCGCGCAGCCGGGTGAGCCCCGACATACCGGACGTATCCGGGTCGCTCAAGCTGCTGCGCCGCGCGCCCGCATGAAGCGCAGCCTCATCCTCGTCCTCGCGCTCGTGCTCGGCACGGTGCTCGCGAACGCGCTGGTACCGGAGAACGGCTACGTCGCGATTTCCTTTCGCGGCTACCTCGTCGAAATGTCGGTGCCAACCCTGGCGCTGTGCCTGCTGCTCGCGCTGCTCGGCCTGCACGTGCTGCAGGGGCTCGTACGACTGCCGGGTCGCCTGCGCGCGCAACGCCTCGAGAAGAAGCGGGCGCGGGCGCGCGCGGACCTCGATCGCGGCCTTCTCGAGATGTCCGCCGGTCGCTGGAACGAATCGGAGGTGACGCTCGCGCGCGCCGCGCGTGATGCGAGCTCGCCGGCGGTGCACTATCTCGCCGCCGCGCGCGCCGCCAACCTCCTCGGTAGCCGCGATCGCCGCGACGCCTGGCTCGAACTCGCGCGCGAGGCATCGGCGGAGAGTCCGGCGCCGGCGCTGATCACGGTCGCCGAGATGAGCATCAAGGACGGCAATACCGACGCTGCGCTCGAGGCCCTGTCCTCGCTCGAGCACCTGGGCGAGCTAAATCCGCGGGGCCTCCTGCTGCTCGCGCGCGTCTATCGCCTGCGCGGCGACTTCGAGCGCCTGAAGCAGCTGGAGCCACGGCTGCGCGCCGCACGCGGCGTGCCCGCGAGCGCGGTCGACGAGATCATGGACACGCTCTACGGCGACATGCTGAAGGCCGCGACCGACACGGGCGGGCTCGCGGCGCTCGAGTCGGTATGGGGCGAGGCCACGCGCGCCGCCCGGCGCCGGCCCGGCGTCGTCGTCAGCTATGCGCGCGGGCTCTTGCGCTTCGAGCAGGCGCAGCGCGCGGCGCTCGCGCTGCGCGAGCTGCTTGATTCCGACTGGAACGAGTCGGCGGTGGTCCTCTACGGCGAGCTGCCGGGCGGTGAGCCGCTCGAGCGCCTGCGCGTCGCTGAAGGCTGGTTGCGCGCGCGGCGCGAGGATCCGGCGCTGCTCGTGTGCTGCGCGCGCCTGTGCCTGCGCGCCGAACTCTACGGCAAGGCACGCAGTTACCTCGAGCACAGCATGGCGCTGCGCCCGCGCGCCGAGACGGCGCAGCTGCTCGCCGATCTCGTGACCGAACTCGGCGAGCCCGAGCACGCGATGCAGCTCCTGCGCAACGGCCTCGCGCTCGCGACCGGCAAGCGCGCGGAACTGCCGCGCGTCCGACCGCGCCGCTTCGGCGTGCCGCGCCGCTGAGCGCCGCTTACTGCCGCGGGAGCTTGGCGAGCGTATCGGGCGCGTATTCGAAGGAATCGAAGTAGAGGTGGGACGCCGGCAGCCCGCGCCGGGGCAGAGTCGCGCGCAACGCCGCAATCAACGCCGGCGGTCCTGCCGCGTAGACTTCCGCCCGGGCAAGGTCCGGGAAATCCTCGAGCACGGCCTCGTGCACGAGCCCGGTGCGGTAACGCGCCGCCTCGCCGCCCGCCGGCGCCGACAGTACCGGGACGTAGCTGAACCACGGGAAACGCGCCACGCGTTCGCGAATCCACGTGTCCTCGTACAAATCCACCTCGTGGCGCGCGCCCCAATATAAGTAGAGCGGACGGTGGCTGCCGCTCTCGAGTACGTGGCGCAGGATCGCCTTGGCGGGCGCGAAGCCGGTCCCGCCGGCCACCAGAATCGCCGGCCCCTCCACGTCCGCATCCGCGACGTCGCGATATACGAACTGGCCCATCGGGCCTTCGATGCGCAGCAGCGAGCCCGTGCTCAGGGTCTCGAACACCTGCACCGTGAACTCGCCTTCGGTCACCCGGCGCACGTGCAGCTCGATGAGCCCGGCATCGTGCGGCGGCGAGGCGATCGAAAAACTGCGGCGGCGCCCGCCCGGCAGCATCACGTCGAGGTATTGCCCGGCGCGAAAGCGAAAGTCCTCAATGACCGGCAGGCGCAGGAACACGCCCATGACGTCCGGCGCGAGCCGCGCGAGCCGCTCGACGCGACACGGCAGGCTTTTTATTTCGACATCAGTGACGCGGCGGATCTCGCGGGCCTCGACGACGAGATCACTCCGCGGCACCGCCTGGCACAGGAGCACGTAGCCCGACTCGACTTCCTCATCGGTGAGTCCGAGCGGCCGGCCCCGCGGGTAGTCGATCGTTCCCGCGACGAGGAGTGCGCGGCAGGAGCCGCAATTTCCGCCCTTGCAGCTGTGCGGCAGATTGACTCGGGCGGCGAGCACTGCCGCGAGGACGGACTCCCCGGGTGCGAGTTCCAGGACACGGTTTTGCGGCCTGAGTGTGATGCGCATCCGGACCCAGTGTGCCTGCATTCGGCCTAGAATGCTGCCCATGGCGACGACGGCGCGGTACTTGGTGGCGGGATGCGGATACGTGGGCGTGCGCCTGGCGCGAGGCCTCTTGCCGCGCGGTCCGCTCGTCGGACTCACGCGTTCCGAGGCGAGTGCCGAGCAGCTCGACGCGCAGGGAATCGACGCCGTGGTTTGGGACCTCGATGTCGCCGAGAGCGCGCTGCCGCGCGGCTTCGGCACGCCGTCGGTCGTTTTCTACCTGGTGCCGCCGCCGGCGACCGGCGTCCTCGATCCGCGCCTCAAGCGATTCCTTGCGCTCCTGCCGGCGCCGCCCGCCCGCATCGTGTACGTGAGCACCACGGGGGTCTACGGCGACACCGGTGCCGAGCTCATCGACGAGTCGACACCGGTGAACCCATCGACCGACCGCGCGCGACGCCGGGTCGATGCCGAGCGGAGCCTAGTGCAATGGTGCGAGCGCCAGGGCGTCGGCTGGACGGTCATCCGCACGCCCGGCATCTACGGCCCCGGCCGCCTGCCGATCGAACGCCTCAAGCGCGGCGAGCCGATGATCAAGCACTCGGAGGCGGGATTCTCAAGCCGCATTCACGTGGATGATCTGGTCGGGGCACTGCTGCTCGCGAGCAGCGCACCGCGCGCCGTCGAGCGTATCTACAATGTGTCGGACGGAAATTCGACGACAATGACCGAGTACTTCGAGCGAGTCGCGACGCTGACGGGACTGCCGGCGCCCGCGCTCGTGTCGCGCGCGGAGGCGGAGAAGGCCATCTCGCCTGGCCTCTGGTCCTACCTCGCCGAATCGCGGCGCATCGATTCAAGCCGGATCCGCGAGGAGCTCGGATTCGCGCCGCGCTTCAAGGACCTTCGACTCGGTATTCTTTCGAGCTTGCCAGCGCCTTAGGGGATTGCAGTGACCGAACGTTTCAGCCTTGGTTTTTTCCCGGCCGCCCTCGTCGCCGTGGCAGTGGCCGGCGCGCTCGCGCCGGCACAGGCCGCGGACAAGGCAACCGCGCAGACGCTGATCGATCGCGAGGCAGCGTTTGCGCAGGCCGCTATCGATCACGGCACGCGCGCGGCATTCCTCGAGTTCCTCGCCGAAAGCGCGGTCATCATGGGCCCCGGTCCCATGCCGGGCCGCTCGACGATCCTCTCGGGCCCCTCGCCGGGCGGGCCGCTGCGCTGGCGCGCCGACCTCGCGACGATGTCGCGGCAGGGGGACTTCGGCTGGGCCAGCGGCCCGTTCACGCAGTGGGCGCGCACGACCAACGACCGCCCCGAGCAGTCCGGTCACTACTTCACGGTGTGGTGGATAGAGGACGACCACGAGTGGCGGGTCATCCTCGACGGTGGTGCGCCCTATCCGGTTGCGGAGACCGATCTTCCCCACCATCTCGAAGTGACGCCGCGGCTGCGCAACTCGAAGGGCACGGGCAACCTCAGCAAGGACTGCACGCTCGACTTCGTGGCCGAGTGGCGCGACAAGGGTCGCGCGAAGGCCCTCAAGTCCTACCTCGCCAAGGACGCACGGCTGCTGTATGCCGGCGCGCCGCCGCGCGATGGCAAGGGCATCGTGCCGGCTGCGGATCCGCTCGCCAAGGCCCACATCTCGACGGCCCACGTGGCGCGGCGCATGGGTTCCGAATTCGGCGACGTGACCGTCGCCTACGGGGACTTCGAACTCGAAGCCACGCTCGAGGTGCCGGCGCGCAACTTCGTGTTCATCCAGGCGTGGGACGTGAGCAGCAAGTGCGAGCTCGCCTTCGAGGCACTCAACCCGGCGCGATGAGCGCAGGCGGCGCGGCTAGCGGGCGAGCCGCGCCTTGAGGTCGTAAGTGTCGGCGCCGGTGATCTCGACGTCGGCAAACTCGCCGATCGCGAGGCGCGCTGCAGTGCCCTTGACCCTGACCGTGCCGTCGATCTCGGGGGCATCGGCATAGCTGCGACCGATGGCCGTGCGCGCGCGGCCTTCTCCCTCGACCGAGTCGATGAGGACCCGCGTCCGGGTACCGACCCGGGCCGCGAGGCGCGCGAAACTGATGCGCGCCGCCGCCTCCATGAAGCGCGTCCAGCGCTCCTCCTTGACCTCGTCGGCAACGGCACCCGGCAGCGCGTTCGCGCTGGCACCGTCGACGGGTGAGTACTTGAAACAGCCGACGCGATCGAGTTGCGCCTCCTGCAGCCAGTCGAGCAGGACCTGGAAGTCTGCTTCCGTTTCGCCCGGAAAGCCGACGATGAAGGTGCTGCGGATCGCGATGTGCGGCAGGTCCTTCCGCCACGAGTGAATCCTGTTGAGCGTGTTCTCGGCGTGCGCCGGACGCTTCATGAGCTTCAAGACGCGCGGGCTGCCGTGCTGGAACGGAATGTCGAGGTACGGGAGGATCTTGCCGTCCGCCATCAGCGGCAATACCTCATCGACGTGAGGGTACGGATAGACGTAGTGGAGCCGGACCCACGCGCCGCGCTCGCTCGCGAGCTCGCCGAGTTCACGAGCGAGATCGAAGAAGCGCGTGCGGATCTCGCGCGATCCCCACTGCTCGGCGCGGTAGCGCACGTCAACGCCGTAGGCGCTGGTGTCCTGCGAGATCACCAGCAGCTCGCGCACACCGGCGTTCAGGAGCCGGATCGACTCGTTGAGCACGTGGCTGATAGGCCGGCTCACCAGGTCGCCGCGCATCGACGGAATAATGCAGAAGCTGCAGCGGTGGTTGCAGCCCTCGGAAATCTTTAGATATGCGAAGTGCCGCGGCGTCAGGCGGATGCCCTGCGGCGGCACGAGGTCCATGAAGGGGTCGTGCGGCCGCGGCAGGTGCGCGTGCACGTGGCCGAGGACCTCCTCGTAGGCATGCGGGCCGGTGATACCGAGCACGCGCGGGTGACGCGCGCGGATCGTTTCCGGTTTCGCGCCGAGGCAGCCGGTCACCACCACCTTGCCGTTGCGGTCGAGCGCATCGCCGATCGTCTCGAGCGATTCGTGGACCGCCTCGTCGATGAACCCGCAGGTATTCACGACCACGAGATCCGCCTGCTCGTAGGTTGGCGCCACCTCGTAGCCCTCGGCGCGCAGCTGCGTGAGGATCCGTTCGGAATCCACGAGTGCCTTGGGGCAGCCGAGGCTGACGAAGCCGATACGGGGGGCGGATTTCATGGGCGCGCAGTCTCGAAGGGGGCGACATCGTACCCGCACGGGGTCGGCGCGGCCACCGGCGTTCCAGCAACCCCAGGCAGCGCCGCGACTTATGTCCGCGTGGGCCGGGTCCAGGCGGCCGCGGACGGACTCTGCCACGCCGAAATTGCGTTCTGCGGCGCCGCTGCTCTCGACGCCGGCGCCGGGGCGGTGATAATCCGGGGAGTGCCGGCCACCGCCGGCGGGAGAACCGCATGGCGATTCTGATCCTCCTCGTCGTCGTCGCGCTGCTGGTCGGCATCCCGATCGGGATCTACAACCGGCTGGTGTCGGCGCGCAACGGCTACAAGAACGCCTTTGCGCAGATCGACGTGCAGCTGACGCGTCGCTACGACCTCATTCCGAATCTCGTCGAGACCGCCAAGGGCTACCTTGCGCACGAGCGCGGCACGCTCGAGGCCGTCATCGCCGCCCGCAACGCCGCCTTCGCCGGGCTCAAGAGTGCCGCCGCCGATCCCGGCAACGCGGATGCGATCAAACAGCTGTCGAGCGCCGATGGCGTCCTCGGCGGTGCGCTCGGCCGTCTGATGGCCGTGGTCGAGTCCTACCCCGACCTCAAGGGCAACCAGACGATGTCGCAGCTGATGGAGGAACTCACCTCGACCGAAAACCGAGTGTCGTTCGCGCGCCAGGCCTACAACGACGCCGTGCTCGGCTACAACAACGCCCGCGAGGTGTTCCCGAACAACATGGTCGCGGGCAGCTTCGGCTTCACCGCGGCGACGATGCTCGAGATCGAGTCGGCGGCCAAGCGCGAGGCGCCGGCGGTGAAGTTCAGCTGACGTGGATTTCTTCGCGGCAGAGGCGGCAGCGCACTCGAGGACGCAGCGCCTGCTGGTCGCCTACGCGATCGCGGTAGCGACGGTCGTATTCGGGATCACCTGGGTGGTGGTGTCGGTCTACACGCTGTTCAGTACCAACTTCTGGTCGGCCGAGCCCTACTCCTCGAGGATCGTCTCGCACCCGGGCGTGCTGTCGGTCACCGCGCTCGCGGTCCTTGCGGTGATCACGGTGGCGGCACTGCACCGGATGGCGCAGCTGCGCGGTGGCGGCGGCAGCGTTGCGACATCCTTGGGCGGCGTGCGGGTAACCCGCGAGACGCAGGATCCGAAGCGCCAGCGGCTTCTCAACGTGGTCGAGGAACTCGCGATCGCCGCTGGCGTGCCGGTGCCCGAGGTGTACGTGCTCGAGCAGGAACCCGGCATCAACTCCTTCGCCGCCGGGTTCGGACCCGCCGATGCCGCGATCAGCGTCACGCGCGGCGCGCTCGAACAGCTGAACCGCGCGCAGCTGCAGGGAGTGATCGGCCACGAGTTCAGCCACATCCTGAACGGCGACATGCGCCTCAATACGCGCCTGGTCGGGCCGTTGTTCGGCCTGCTGGTGATCGCGATCATCGCGCGCTACAGCATGCGCGGCTTCCAGTTCGGACGGCGCGCGGGCCCGCTGATCGGCGGCGCGCTGGTCATCATGGCGCTCGGCTACATCGGCGTGCTGCTGGGACGCCTCTTGCAGTCGGCGATCTGCCGGCAGCGCGAATTCCTGGCGGATGCATCGAGCGTGCAGTTCACGCGCGACACCGACGGTCTTCGCGACGCGCTCGTGCGGATCGGCCGCGCGCCCGCCGGCTCCCACATAGTCGCTCCGGAAGGTGAAGACCTCGCCCACCTCTTCGTCGCACCGGCCGGCGATCGGCTCTTCGCCACGCATCCGCCGTTCGCGGCACGCTTGCGCGCGCTCGACCCGCACTTCGACGTGGGCATACTCGATGAGCCACCGCACGGCGCGGCCGAGATCGACGCCGCGCCGGACCCTGCGCCCGCGCCGCGCGCGACGGCGAGCGCCGGGCTCGCCGCGGTCGCGGCCGGCGGCACGCGGCCTCCGCTCAGCGACCACGTCGGCAACCCCGGCCTGGACGCGGTTCACTACGCTGCGGCACTGCGGACGGCGCTGCCTGCCGACCTCGAAGTCTCGCTCGCGCGTGGCTCGACGGCGGCGTGCCTGTGGCTTGCGGTCGCGCTCGCCGCCGACCCCGCGGTGCGCATCCGGCAGCTCGAACTCGTCGGCACCGCATTCGGCGCGCCCGTCGCCGCCGCGGTGACCGCGCTCGGCACGCGCGTTCGTTCCCTGCCGGTCGTCCAGTACCTGCCGTTGCTGCAGCGCGCACTGCCCGCGCTCAAGTCACTGCCGGACGAGCGCCGCCGGGCGCTCGTGCAGCTGACGGCGGATCTCGGCAAGGTGGTCGGCCACGTGTACGCGCTCGAGTACCTGCTCGGCGCGCTCGCCACGCGCTACCTCAAGGACCAGGTGGAACCGGTCGCGAAGCCCGGGACCCTGACGCTCGATGCGTGCGCAGCGGAGCTCGGCGTGCTCTTCGCGGTCGTCGCCCGGAGCGGCGCGACCGATACGGTGGGTGCGCGACGCGCCTACGAGCGCGGCCTCGCGACACTGTTGCCTCGCGAGCGCCCCGACTACGAGGAACCCGCGGAGGGCGTGTGGCCGGCGCAGCTCGATCACGCGCTCGCGCGCCTCAGGGACCTGGCGCCCGCCGGCAAGGATCTGCTGGTCGATGCGCTCGGCCACACCGTGCTCCACGACGGGCTCGTCGGGGACGAGGAAGCGGAGATGCTACGCGCGGTCGCTGCACTGGTGCGCTGTCCGCTGCCACCGCTGCTGGCGCTGCCCGAAGTCGCCTGACGACCTCGTTCAGAATTCGAGTGCCGCGAGCGGCTGCTCGGCGCGCGCCTGTGCGGCGGCGATCTCCGGCTCGAGCGAGCGCGCCTCGTGCGTCCGTCCGGTCGCAAGCAGTAGCTGATGGAGCGCCAGCGTCGCGCGCGGATCGTGCGGCGTCCGCCTGAGGCATTCGGTAAGCACCTCGATCGCCTCCTCGTTAGCGCCCGCCCGCACAAGCGCGGCAGCGAGCGTTTCGCGGACCGGATACAGCCACGGCGGCGGCTCGGAATACTGGCCGTGGTCCTGCACCTCGACGGCGTTGCGAAAGCTCATCGTCGCCGCGGCGAGATCGCCGCGCGCGAGCGCTATGCGCCCGACCAGCGAGAGCTCCTCGATCCTGAGCTCCGAGCCCTGGATCGCAGCATCCAGCTTGTCATAGAGGTGCGCGAGGTCCGGCCGATCCTCGGCAAACACGGGGACCGGCGGCGCGAGTGCGGCCTCCGCGCGCAGTCCTTCGAGCTCCGATGCCGCCGCCACGACGTCGAACGCCGCGAGGCGCGCGATGGCGCGCCCGTAGTGCCACGTCGCGCGGATCGCGTGCGGATCGCTCGCGTACGGCTGCTTCTCGGTGCCGGGTTCGGCGATCGCGAGGAGTTCCTCGTCGCGCCCGAAGCGCGCGAGCAGCTCGATCAGGATCGAGGGATCGCCTCGCGTCGTGCGCACCGATTCCGCGGCCGCGCGCGCCTGCGTGAACTTTCCCTCCATCGCGTACGCGTACACCAGGAAGCCGAGGCAGTGCGCGCAGGCGTGGTCGGCCTCGGAATCCATGCTCAGCTGGAAGTCGAGCGCGTGGTGGACCGCGTGCTCGTTCGCACGCTCGGCCGCCGCCCAGTCACCGACCCGCAGGAAAGTGTGCGCCGGCATGTGCACGAGGTGCGCGGCCGCGGCCTCGAAGTGATCCGCGGCAAGCCTGCGCGCCGCGACAAGCGCGCGGCCCGGATCCGGGCTCGCCTCGACGGCGTGGATGTAGAAATGCTCGAGGCCGATGTGCTCGGGGTGCTCGCGAAGTCCCGCCTCGATGACCGCGACCAGCTCGCTGGTACCCTCGGTCGGTTGCCCTTCGGTGTTCCAGAGGCGCCACGGATGCACGTCCATCAGCGCTTCCGCGAACAGCGCCGCGGCATCGGGGTCGCGCGGGTATTTGCGGGTGAGCAGCCGCATGCTGTCGCGATAGGCGAGCGCCAGTGCATCGAAGTCGGGTGCTGGCGCATCGCTGTAGCGCGCTGCGAGCGCCTCGATGTAGTCCTGCTCCGCTGCCGTGCCGCGGCTGGCGGCCAGGCGCCGCGCACGCTTGATCGCCTTTGCGGCTTTCGCGGTCTTGTCCGGCTCGGGGACGGTGTTGATGTCGGGCCCGAGCGACAGTGCGACGCCCCACCACGCCATCGCAAGCGACGGGTCGAGTCGTGCCGCCTGGCGGAACGCGCGCTCGGCCTCCTCCTCCTGGTAGGCATAGATGAGCGTGAGGCCGCGATCGAAGGCCGCCTGCGCCGAACCGACCTCGGTCGTGACGGCGTGGTGCGCGTACACGTAGGGTTCGGCGGCAGGGCGCGCGACGGCTGCGGAGCAGGCGCCGGCGACCAGCAGCACCGCGAGGCACGGTACTAGGCGTGAGCGGCGTTCGAGCAGAGCGGCGCGGGTGGTGTACGGCATGTGTGAAAGCCCGATGCGGTTCCCGAGGGACATGATAGTCCCGGACCCGGCAGGCTATCATCGCGGCATGCGACTCGATTTCGTGAAGATGCACGGCCTCGGCAACGATTTCATCGTCTTCGACGCCGCGACGCCCGAGTCCGTGCCCTCGCCTACCGCGCTCGCGGCGCTCGCGAACCGCCATACCGGCATCGGCTTCGACCAGGCACTCGTGCTCGGCCCCGCGCGACGTCCCGGCACCGTCGCCTACTACCGCATCTTCAATGCCGACGGCCGCGAGGTCGAGCAGTGCGGCAACGGCGCACGCTGTCTCGCGGCACTGCTGGCGCGCCGCCTGGGACTCGGGCCGGGCGAGCTCGTCATGGACAGCCCCGCGGGCCTCGTGCGGGCACAGTTGCAGAAAGACGGCCTCGTCTCGGTGGCGATGGGCGTACCCGACTTCGCGCCTGCCGCGCTGCCGTTCGTCGCCGCGGGTGAGGCGCCGTCCTACACGCTCGAAGCGGCAGGCGAAACGCTCGAGATTGGCGCGGTCTCGATCGGCAATCCGCACGCGGTGATCCGCGTGGCGTCGGTGGCCGCGGCGGCGGTGGACAGGCTCGGCCCCGCAGTAGAGAATCATCCGCGGTTTCCGCATCGCACGAACGTCGAGTTCCT
Organism: Pseudomonadota bacterium; assembly: GCA_025355245.1. GTDB lineage: Bacteria > Pseudomonadota > Gammaproteobacteria > Steroidobacterales > Steroidobacteraceae > CAIKZZ01. The sequence continues at coordinate 26,101 of JANXZZ010000134.1, forward strand.
AGAAATCGTTGACCGCCAACATGTTCGCCTGAGAGTCCACGAGCGCGGCGTCGGTGAGACGCAGGCCTGCGGTACGGGGGCCTGCGGCGCGGTTGCAGTCGGTCGCCTGCGCGGCTGGCTCGACCCGAACGTTGCGGTCGACGTGCCGGGCGGACGCCTCGCGGTCGAATGGCAACGCCCCGACGCGCCGATCTGGCTCACTGGCCCTACCGCTACCGCCTTCGAAGGACACACCGATCTATGACCAATCCGCAGCCGAAGCTCGACCCGAAGGCCAGTGTCGCGAAGCCCGCCCGCACGGACGAGGCGACGGTCGCCGCGGTCCTCGCGAGCCACGGCGATTTCTTCGACCGGCACGCGGCGCTGCTTGCCCAGCTGCGACTTCCGCACGCGCGCGGCGACGGCTCGACGGTGTCGCTGGTCGAGCGCCAGGTTGACGTGCTGCGCGAGAAGACGCGCGAGTTCGAGCTGCGCCTGAAGACCCTGGTCGAGAACGGCCGCGCCAACGACGCGCTCGCCGAAAAGATCCAGGTGCTCGCGAAGCGTCTGATCCGCGCGCGCGCGGCGGCCCGGCAACTCGCGACGATCGAGTCGAGCCTGCGCGAGGATTTCGGCGTGCGCGAATTCGTGATCGTGCTCACGCGCGCGGATGCGGAACTGACCAGTCTCGACCAGCGTTGCCTGCGCGTCACCAGCGCGGACGATCCCGGACTGCGCAGCTTCGAGTCACTGTTCGCTTCCGGCAAGCCGCGTTGCGGCCGCGTGCGCGACCAGCAGCGCGAATACCTGTTCCCGTCGGCCGATACGACCATCGGCTCCGTGGCGCTCGTGCCGCTCGGTGCCGGCGGCGTTCTCGGGATCATGGCGATCGGCTCGCCCGACGTCGATCACTTCAATCCGACGATGAGCACGGATTACCTCGCGCGCATTGGCGAGCTCATCACCGCCGCCCTCGATGCCGCGGCGGAACCAGCCGCCTGAGGCGGCCGCGGGTGCGGCCGCCGACCCGCCTGCCGAGCACGCGGAACAGCAGGCGCTGATCGGGCGCTGGCTCGAGATGCTCGCCGTCGAGCGGCGCCTCAGCCGGCATACTGACCTCGCCTACCGGCGCGACCTCGCGGCATTCACCGCGTGGTGTCGCTCCGCCGGCATCGTCCGCTGGGAGGAACTCGGCGAGCCGCACATCCGCACCTTCGCCGCCGTTTCGCACCGCGACGGCCTCGATCCGCGCTCCATCCAGCGCCGGCTCTCGGCGCTGCGCGGGTTCTTCGGCTACCTGATCCGCGAGGCGGTCCTGAAGCGCAACCCCGCCGCCGGCGTCCGCGCGCCCAAGGCAGCCAAGCGCCTGCCGCCGGCCCTCGACGTCGACCGGATGACGCGCTTGCTCGAGGGTCCCAAGACCGCCGGCGCCGCGCCGAAGGCGCTCGCCGCCGAGGCCGCGGTGCTCGAGATCCGCGACCGCGCAATCATGGAACTCTTCTATTCGAGCGGCTTGCGCCTCGCCGAGCTCGTAGGCCTTGATCTTAAGGATATCGACCTCAACGACCGAACCGTGCGGGTACTCGGCAAGGGATCGAAGACGCGAATCGTGCCGGTCGGCGCGCAGGCCGTGACGGCGCTGCGCGCCTGGCTCCAGGCGCGTGCCGGCGTCCTCGACGCCGGAAATCCCGCGGTCTTTACCGGCCGCAAGGGCCGGCGCATCGGCCCGCGCGCGGTCGAGCTGCGGGTCGCGGCCTGGGCGCGGCGCCAGGGCCTCGACGTGAAGGCCTACCCCCACCTGTTCCGGCATTCCTTCGCGACCCACCTGCTCGAATCGAGCCAGGACTTGCGCGGCGTGCAGGAACTGCTCGGCCACGCCAACATATCGACGACCCAGATCTACACGCACCTCGACTTCCAGCACCTCGCGCGCGTCTACGACCAGTCGCATCCGCGCGCGCGCCGCAAGACACCCTAAGGACGCTCCGCGATGAGCCAAGCATTCGACCCGCACGGCACGACGATCCTGTCGGTGCGCCGCAATGGCGTCGTCGCCATGGGCGGCGACGGCCAGGTGACCTTCGGCACCACGGTGATGAAGTCGAACGCCCGCAAGGTCCGGCGCCTGCACGGCGGCAACGTGCTTGCGGGCTTCGCGGGCGGCACCGCGGATGCGTTCACGCTCTTCGAGCGCTTCGAGGGCAAGCTCGAGAAATACGGCAACCTCGCGCGCGCGGCGGTGGAGCTCGCCAAGGACTGGCGCACGGACCGGAGCCTCAGGCGCCTCGAGGCGCTGCTCTGCGTCGCGGACCTAAGCGCCTCGCTGGTCATCTCCGGCAACGGCGATGTCATCGAACCCGAGAATTCGCTGATGGCGATCGGTTCCGGCGGGCCCTATGCGCTGGCCGCGGCACGTGCGCTCCTCGACAACACCGAGCTCGGCGCGAGCGCGATCGTCGAGATGTCGCTCGGCATCGCCGCCGACATCTGCATCTACACCAATCGCGCGTTCACGATCGAACAGCTACCCGCAGTCCAGGAAGCGCATGTCGCAGATGACCCCGCGTGAGATCGTCCAGGAACTGGACAAGCACATCGTCGGCCAGGCCGCGGCGAAGCGCGCGGTTGCGATCGCGCTCAGGAATCGCTGCGCCGCATGCAGGTCGACGGGCCGCTGCGCGCCGAGATCACGCCCAAGAACATCCTGATGATCGGACCGACCGGCGTCGGCAAGACCGAGATTGCGCGGCGGCTCGCGCGCCTCGCGCGCGCGCCGTTCATCAAGGTCGAGGCATCGAAGTTCACCGAGGTCGGCTACGTCGGCCGCGAGGTCGACTCGA
>JANXZZ010000149.1 GCA_025355245.1 Pseudomonadota bacterium
CTCGATAGCGGCGCCCACGCTGATCGTGACGATGCCGCGGGCTGTCGTCACGTGCGGCACGCGCAGCAGCTCGACCGAGCTCACCAGCGCGCGAGCAACACTCTCGGCGTGCTCGCGATTGGCGCCGTAGAGCACCGCGACGAGTTCCTCGCCGCCGTAGCGACCGACGATGTCGAGCGGGCGGCGTCGCGCCGCGTGGCGAACCGTCGAGGCGATGACCCGGATGCACTGGTCGCCGGCCGGGTGGCCGTAGTGGTCGTTGTACGACTTGAACTGATCGATGTCGACGAGCACGATCGCGAGCGTGCCCGCCTCGCGCACTGCCTGCGCGTGCAGCACTTCGAGGCGGTCGTCGAAAGCCGCGCGATTGAGGAGCCCGGTCAGGCCGTCGCGGCGCGCGGTTTCGGCGAGGCGGCGCTTCTCGAGGAAGGTCGAGCGGTTGGCGCGCTCGAGCGCGAACGCGCCGGCGCCGCCGATCAGGTTGGCGCACAGGATCACGAACAGGTTGTAGGTCGCCGCGCGCGGCTCGATGTAGCCGGCGAACGCCGCGGTCGCATATGCGCCGAACAGCACGCAGTTCATGGCGAGCGCGCGCCGGTAGCCGAGACCGAGCATGAAGTAGATGTAGAAGGCGGCGAGCAGGACGCGCCCGGTGATCAACGACACCTGCGCCGCGGGAGCCGTCGCCGCGAGGATCACCGTGCCGATGCCGAACAGCGGGCCGCCGACCGTGATCGCCGGCAGGTACCAGCGCCGGAAGCGGTTCTCCGTCGTCAGGAACAGCGCCATCAACACGATCGGCAGCTGCAGGCCGAAGCGCACGCTGTCGGCGACCGGTGAGGCCGGGCGCGCCAGCACCCAGTGATCGATGACGGCGAAACCGAGCACGGTCGAGAGCGCCAGGAACACGCTCATGCGCACCCAGCGACGCGTCGCGGGGGCGATCGATTCGAAGTATTCCGCCTCGAGCTGCGGCGGAAAACTGAGCGACCAGCGAGCCCGGTTCTCGAACTCGCGCAGGACGACCGTGTCGACGAACGGCGCGTTCAAGGAGGCTTCCTGCCGGCAATCGGGGGGAGGCAGGCTGCACCCGGCGTCGGCTCGCGTCAACTCGGCCGCGGGCTATGATGCCGGCAGGCCGCGGGGGAGCCGCTCGCTGAAACTCGCCACCGTCACAATCGCCGACCGGTTTCGCGGTCCCCCGGGGTCCGGCAACGGCGGCTACGTCGTGGGTCTGCTGGCGCGCTTCGCGCCCGAGCCCATGGAGGTGCGCCTGCGGCAGCCGCCGCCCCTCAACGTGCCGCTCGAGGTGGTCGCCCCAGACAGCGACAGCCTGGAGCTGCTCGCCGGGTCGACCGTACTTGCGACGGCGAGTCCCGCCGCGGTCGACATCGAGGTACCGCCGGCGCCGACGTGGAGCCAGGCGGAGGCGGCGAGCGCCCGCTACGTCGGCTTCACGACGAACCCCTTTCCGGGCTGCTTCGTCTGCGGCCCGGCGCGGACGCCGGGTGATGGCCTCAGGATCTTTACCGGACCCGTCGCGCCGGGGGAGTCGACGCTTTACGCGGCACCGTGGCAGCCCGATGCCACACTCGCCGGCACACGCAATTCGATCCGTCCCGAGTTCATGGCCGCCGCGCTCGACTGCCCGGGCTATTTCACGGTGGCCGAGCCCGGCCGGCCAATGCTGCTGGGGAGCCTGGCGCTGCGCATCGAGCGGACTGTCGCGGTTGGCGAGCCGTGCGTGATCGCGGCGTGGAGCCTCGGCGGTTCCGGGCGCAAATGGCGCGCTGCGACGGCGATCTACGGCGCCGACGGCAGCTGCGCCGCGCGCGCGATCGCGACCTGGATCGCGCTCAAGCCGGCCTGAACGAACGCGCTCCTAAGCGATTGGCCGAGCCACCGCGACTCGCCTAAGGCCGGCGCGCAGTGGCGGCATGCACGCGATCAAAATTGCGAAATTTATTGTAAAGACCCTTCCATCGACCCGCGGGCTGCGGCTACTGTGCGCGCGGGTCGGCGGCCGCTGCTGCGCGACGCGCAATGCGCGCGCCTGGGTAGGGGCGGTCCCGGCCCGCTTTGTCTAGCGGCGTGCGAACAGATAGATACCCGCTGCCGAGAACAGCAGGCCGCCGAGCCACCACGGATCCGTCTCGAACACGAGCCACAGGCCGCCGAGCAGGAGGAACGCACTCGCAACGATCGTGCGGTCGCGACGCCGCGCACTCTCGCGAACTTCCCCGCGCAATGCCTCGAGTCGCGCCACCTCGACACCGAACAGAGAATCGCGCGCATCCGCTTCGCGGACCAGGCGCCTCAGTAGCGGCGGCGTGGCGCGCAAGGTCGCGATGAAGTCCGGCAGGTGGCGCCGGGCCTCGGCCAGCAGCGTGCGCGGGCTCGAGCGCTCCGCAGACCACGCCCTGAGCAGCGGCTGCGCCGTCTTCCACAAATCGAGCTCGGGGTAGAGCTGGCGTCCGAGGCCCTCGATGTTGAGCAGCGTTTTCTGCAGCAGTACCAGCTGCGGCTGGACCTCCATGCGAAAGCGCCGTGCGGTCTCGAACAGGCGCAACAGCACCACGCCGAAGGAAATCTCCGCGAGCGGCTTGTCGAAGATGGGCTCGCAGACCGTGCGCACCGCGCCTTCCAGTTCCTGCACGCGCGTGCCGGCGGGAACCCAGCCACTTTCGACGTGCAGTTCCGCGACCCGCCGGTAGTCACGATCGAAGAAGGCGAGGAAGTTGCCGGCGAGGTACTCGAGGTCCCTGGGGTCGAGCGTGCCGACGATGCCGAAGTCGACGGCGGCGTAGCGTGGATTGTCGGGGTCGTCCGCGAGCACGAAGATGTTGCCGGGATGCATGTCGGCGTGAAAGAAGTTATGCCGCAGCATCTGGGTGAAAAAGATCTCGACGCCGTTTTCGGCGAGCTTCTGGATGTTCACCTTGAGCGCCCTGAGGCGCTCGATGTCGCTGATCTGGATGCCGCGGATCCGCTCCATGACAAGTACGTCGTTCGTGCACAGCGTGAAGTGCACTTCGGGAACGTAGAGGAGCGGGGAGCCCGCGAAATTGCGCTTCAGCTGCGCGGCGTTGCCGGCCTCGCGCATGAGGTCGAGCTCGTCCATGATCGTCTTGTCGTACTCGGCGACGACGTCGAGCGGCCTCAGGCGCGAAGCTTCCGGGATGTAGCGCAGCGCGAGCGCGGCGAGTGCGTACAGCACCTCGAGGTCGCGGCGGATAACCTCGCGCATGCCGGGGCGCAGCACCTTGACGATGACCTCGCGCCCGTCCTTGAGCGTCGCGGTGTGCACCTGCGCGATGGAGGCGGCGGCGAGCGGCGCCTCGTCGAAGCTGCCGAAGAGCTCGCCGACCGGGTGACCCAGCGAGCGCTCGATCGCGGCGCGCGCCTCGGCGCCCGGGAACGGCGGCACGCGGTCCTGCAGCTTCGCAAGTTCGTCGGCGATGTCGATGGGCAGAAGGTCGCGACGTGTGGAGACGGCCTGGCCGAACTTGATGAAAATGGGTCCGAGTTCCTCGGCGGCGAGGCGCAGCCGCTCGCCGCGCGAGCCGCCGCGGCGGCGCTCGAACCACGTCGACGGCTGCAGGAAATACAGGAAGCGCAGCGGCCGGTAGAGATGTGTCGCGGTCACGAATTCATCGAGCCCGTGACGCACGAGCACGCGCTGGATCTCGAGCAGCCGGACCGCGACCCGCAGGCTGATCACGACACTCGCCTCTTGAGCCCGCGCTCGAGCAGCTGCAGTCGCGACTCGGCGCGATCGACGTCTTCGCGCATCCGGTCAACCTCGCCGTGGAACACCTCGAGCTCGGCGGCGGACAGCACGTCGCGGCCTTCCTCGGTCAGGTATTCGCCGACGTTGCGCGCGAGCGAATCGCGCGCGCGCCGCGCCCAGGCGAACGCGCCGCGCGCGGCCTCGGCCAGGTAGTGCGCGGGCGCGTCGCCCGCAAGTCGCGCGAGTTCCTCCTCGAGGTCGGGACGCGCGTAGCCGAGCAGCTTCTCGAACGCCTGGGCGATTTCCGTATCGCCCGCGATCGCGACACCCGCGCTCTTGAGCCGCCCGAGCTGACGCTCGCGCAGCAGCGATGCGAGCGCGAGCGGCGTGCCGCTCACGGAGGCATCCGCGGGTTCGTCGCTCCGCGCGAGGCTCAGGCCCTTGTCCCCGGCGAGCAGGCGCAGCCGCACGAGGCGGCCGCCGAGCGGCGTGCCGATCTCGATCGCGAACGCGCGGCCGCTCAGGCTCGTCAGCAGCGCGCGCGCCGGCGTCGAGGCGGCGATGTTGCGGTTGACGAGCGACTCGAACGGGGCCAGTAGCGATGCGCCCGTCATCAGTAGCGCCAGCCCTGGTGCAGGGCGACGATGCCACCGCTGAGGTTGTGGTGCTTGCAGCCTTCGAATCCCGCCTCGCGCATCATCCCGCTCAGCGTTCCCTGGTCGGGGAACGTGCGGATCGATTCGGCGAGGTAGCGGTAACTGTCCGCGTCGCTCGCGATCAGGCGGCCGAGCATCGGCAGTACTTTGAAGGAATAGAGGTCGTAGACGGGTTTGAGACCGGGAGCGACCGGCGTCGAGAACTCGAGGATGAGCAGCTGGCCGCCGGGCTTCAGCACCCGGTACATCGAGCGCAGCGCCGCGGCCTTGTCGGTGATGTTCCTGAGCCCGAAGCCGATCGTCACGCAGTGAAAACTCGCGTCCGCGAACGGCAGCCGCTCGGCGTTCGCAAGCACGCATTCGACCGAACGTGCGAAGCCCGCATCGAGGAGCCGATCGCGACCGTGGCCGAGCATCGCGGCGTTGATGTCGGAGAGCACCACCTGGCCGGTCGGCCCCACCTGGCGGGCGAGGCCGGTGGCGATGTCGCCGGTGCCCCCGGCCACGTCGAGCGCGCGTTGTCCGGGCTTGAGGCCCGTCTGGCCGAGCGTGAAACGCTTCCACAGCCGGTGGATGCCGAGCGACATCACGTCGTTCATGACGTCGTAGCGATCGGCGACGGAATCGAACACCGCGCGGACGCGGTCGGCCTTGGCCTTTGGCGCGACACGCTCGTAGCCGAAGTCAACCGTTTCGCCGGCGGCGCGCTTCTCGGAGGGGGCAGACATCGGCTCGTCTTTGGTCATGGAAACCGTGGAATTGTACCGCTCACGCCTCCTTGCTGCATCGCGTCACCCGCTTATTGGCGTGGCGCTCGGCGCGCTTTGCCTGCTGCTGGGCCCGGCCGGACCCGCCCGGGCGAGACCCCGCTGCGAGGATCTCGGCGCCCGCACGAGCGAAACCCGCTGCGAAGCCATGGAATTCGGCGGCCGCGAGCGGACCTACCGGATCTACGTGCCGGCGCACCGCGCGGCGAGCGCCGCGCCGCTCTTGTTCGTGCTGCACGGCGGCGGTGGCGGTGGCGCCGGCATGGAAGCACTCACTCGGCACGGCTTCAACCGCCGCGCCGACGAGTCGGGCGCCGTCATCGTCTACCCGGACGGCGTGGGCCACGGCTGGAACGACGGTCGCCTCGACCTCAAGTCGCTTGCGGTCAAGGACGAGGTCGACGACGTCGGCTTCCTGCGCGCGCTCGTGGTCGCGCTCGAGAAGCGCTACGCGATCGATCCCGCCCGCGTCATGGTCACTGGCATGTCGAACGGCGGCATGATGACGCTCAGGCTCGCCTGCGAGGCGGGCGACGTGTTCAAGGGCTTCGTCGCGGTGGCTGCGAGCCTCGGTGCCGACTTGAAGCCCCATTGCGACGCCGCGGGCATCACGCGACTCGCGCTCATCGACGGCACCGCGGATCCCATCGTGCCGTGGGGCGGGGGTACGGTGTCCGTGCTCGGCGTCACGCGCGGCGAGGTCATCGGCGCCAAGGCGAGCTTTGCGCACTTCATGAGCGCTGCGAAGTGCGGCATCGAGCAGCAGGATGAGCCGCTCGACCGGGTGGCCGACGACGGCACGCAGCTCACGCTGCATCGCGCGACCGACTGCGCGGACGGCGCGGACCTGCGCCTCTATGAAGTCGACGGTGGCGGGCACGCCTGGCCCGGTGGCCTGCGCTACGCCCGCGAGTGGCTCATTGGGAAAGTGAGTCGAGAGCTGGATGCGACGGACGAGACGTGGCGCTTTCTCGGCCTTGGCCCAGAAAGTTCCGCAGGACCGGTGTGAACAGCGCGGTCTCGGTGAGGAAGGCGTCGTGTCCGTAGGCTGAGTGGAGCTCGACGAGCTCGGTCTTCACTCCGGCGACCTTGAGCGTGTCGGCGATCGCGCGCTGCTGGACGAGTGGAAACAGGATGTCCTCGTGAACGCCGATCACGAGGGCTTCCTCGACGCGGAAACGTGCCGCGGCGCGAGCCGCGCTCGCCGCCGTGCGGCGCCGGCCCGGCGATTCGCCATCAGCCGTTCCGCCGTGCTCGCCGAAATCGAACAGATCCATCGCGCGCGAGATGTGCCAGTAGGACCAGGGGTCGAACTGGTGCTCGAACTTCTGCGCGAGATGCTCGAGCCAGTTCTCGACCTCGAAGGCAGTGCCGGAGGCGCGTCCCGCGAAGGGCTCCGTCTGGTCGCGGCCGAAGCGCTGCTCAAGCAGCGAGCTGCCGACGTAGGACAGCACGCCGATCTTGCGGGCCCAGCGCATCGCCTGCCCGACCGAGGGTGCGCCCGGAAAACCGCGCAACGCCGCCCCGACGATCTCGCGCTGCTGGCTGCGCGTGGCTACGGCGTAAGCGCTGGCATTGAGCGCGCCCGAGACCGAGACGAGGAAGCGTGCCTTGCCGGGGAACAGCGCCGCGTGCGCGAGGGCGGTCATGCCGCCGAGCGAGGTCCCGACCACCGCATGCAGTCGCTCGATGCCGGAGGCCTCGACGGCCGCCTGGCTCGCGCGCGCGATGTCCTCGACCCGAAGCTCCGGAAAGGCCTCGCCGTAAGGCTTGCCGGTCGCGGGGTCGGTCGATCCCGGGCCTGTCGATCCGAAGCAGCTGCCGAGGGAGTTGACCGAGATCACGTGGTAGCGCTCGGTGTCGAAGGCGCGCCCGGGTCCGATCATCGGTTCCCACCAGCCGGGGGTCGTATCGCCCGGGTGCGCGGCGGCGTGGGCCGAGGCCGAGAGCCCGGTGAACAGCAGGATCGCGTTGTCCCGCGCCGGTGACAGCCGCCCGTAGCTCTCGACGGCGACCTCGGCACCGCGGAGCTCGCCGCCCGCCTGCAGTGCGAAGGGCGTCGGCAGCGGCACCTGGCGCGCGACGGAGGCGGAGTCGGGGGGGAAAGCACTCATCAAAAGGAATTTTCCGCCGATCGGACGACCCGAGCCAGCGACCCCCAAGAACCGATCGTTATGGCTTCATGCCCACGGGGAGGACGCGTTTCGGGGGCGCGGGGCATAATGTACGCCTCATCTCAGAATTGCGTCAGGAAGGACCATGATTTACGACAGCGTCCTCGCGACCATCGGCCGTACGCCCATCGTGCGCATCAACCGGCTCGCCCCGAAGCACGTCACGATGTATGTGAAGGTCGAGTACTTCAATCCGGGCGGCTCGGTGAAGGACCGGCTCGCCATCGGCATCATCGAGGACGCTGAGCGCCGCGGGCTCCTGAAGCCTGGCCAGACCGTCGTCGAGGCGACCTCGGGCAACACCGGCATTGCGCTCGCGATGGTCTGCGCCGTGAAGGGCTACCCCTTCGTCGCGACGATGGCGGAGAGCTTCTCTATCGAGCGCCGCAAGATCATGCGCGCCTTCGGCGCGCGCGTGATCCTGACTCCCGCCGCCGAGCGTGGCAGCGGCATGGTGCGCAAGGCCAGGGAGCTCGCCGAGAAGCACGGCTGGTTCCTCGCGCGGCAGTTCGAGAACGAGGCGAATCCCGCCTACCACCGCCAGACCACCGGCCCCGAGATCCTGTCGGACTTCGCGGGCAAGCGGCTCGACTACTTCGTCTCGGGCTGGGGCACGGGCGGCACCATTACCGGTGCCGGACAGGTGCTCAAGCGCGCACGTCCCGACCTCAAGATCATCATCACCGAGCCTGCCGGGGCGCGCCTGCTCGCCGGTGCCGAGTTCAAGCCGCACAAGATCCAGGGCTGGACGCCCGACTTCGTGCCGGCCGTGCTCGACCGCAGCGTCTTCGACGACAACATCCCGGTCGCCGATGACGAGGCGATCGCGAATGCGAAGTCGCTGGCACAGAAGGAAGGGCTGTTCGTCGGCATTTCCTCCGGCGCTACGTTCGCGGCGGCGCTCAAGGTGGCCGAGAAGGCCCCGCAGGGCAGCGTGATCCTGGCGGTGCTGCCGGATACCGGCGAGCGCTACCTGTCGACGGCGCTGTTCGAGGGCGTCCTCGAAGGCTCCGACCCCGAACCCGGCGCCTGAGCGGGCCTCAGGGCGACGGCACGGCCATGAGGCCGTGCGCCGCCAGGCTCGCGAGGAGCGCGTCCTCGAGTTGAGCCGGATCCGACCCGAAGCGATGTCCGCCAGACAGGGCGAGGCTTTCGGCCTCGCCCGCCGCGAGGCGCGGACAGGCCGCGTCCGGATCCTGGCGACCGTAGATGCAGACGACGGCCACGCCCGCCGCCGCGAGTGCGGTGAACTCCGGTAGCGTCGAGCGCGTCGGCCCGACGATGTGGTTCCACCACTGCGGCACGTGAAACTCGAACACCGCATCGACCGCCGGGTTAAGCACGAGCAGAAGTGCGATCCGCGCGCGCACCGCGTCCGGCAGGCGATTGACCGCGAACGGCAGCGCATCGGCGCCCATCGAATAGCCGATCACCAGCACGCGGGCGCTCGTTCCGGGCGGCGCGGCGGCGGCGATCAGGGCGGCGAGATCCGCACCCAGACGCTCGGGCGCCTTCTCGCTCCAGAAGTAGCGAAGGCTGTTGAGGCGCGTCACCGGGATGCCGCTGCGCCCGAGGAGCGCGGTGACCTGCCTGTCGATGCGGCCTCCCCCCGAATCACTGGTCAGCTGGATCGCAATGGCGCGGCCGCCATCCGCCTGCGCCGGATGAACGCGCGCGGGTAAGTCGGCAACCGGGCGCGCGCGCGGCGCAGCGCAGGCGCCGAGCAGAGCCGCAACGACTCCCGAGGCCACTGCGCGCACGATAAGAGTGCGGCGGGCCGGATTTTCTGGGACACAGCGGAGCACCCGCGAAGAGTGCCACGTCCAGAAAGTAGCGCTTGTCAGATGGACGCTTGCGCGGCTCAATGTACGCATGGAGGCCGATTTCGTCGTCGTCGGCGCGGGACCCGCGGGATCGGTCGTGGCCGCCGCGCTCGCCGCGCCCGGCCGCACCGTGGTGCTCATCGAAGAAGGCGAACGGCGCGAGCACGCCTACGCGCGCGTGCCGGCCGCCGCGCTGGTCGCGCCGGTACGCCGCTCGGGTACCCACACCATCGTCTCCGAAAGCGATCCGACCGCCGCGGGGCGGCAGCTTCGCTGGGCCACGCCGCGCGGCTTGTGCGCGGGGCGGTCGCTCGACAGCCTCGTCTACGCGAGCGGCTTCGCCCGCGACTACGACGAGTGGGCCGCGCTCGGCGCGGCCGGCTGGTCCTTCGCCGACGTTGCGCCCGTGTTCGCGCGTCTCGAGGGCGCGGGTGCCGAGCCGGCGCCGGGCGCAGACATCCCGGCGGCGCTGGTCCTCGGCACCGCGGACAACGCGCTCGCGCGTGCGTTCGTCGCGGCCTGCGCCGCTCACGGGATGCCGACGCGCGGCGCCGCCGATCGCGCTGATCTGCCGGGCGCGTGGCCGGCACGACTCACCCTTGATCACGGCCGTCGCGAGAGTCCTGCGGACCGGTGGCTGCGGCCGCGTCTGCGCGACCGGCAGCTGTCACTGCTGGCGCACACGCGAGTGCTCGCACTGCAGATGGACGGCCGACGCTGCATCGGTGTGTTTGCACGCCGCAACGGCCAGGACCTGCAGGTACGGGCGCGCGCCGAAGTCATCCTCGCGGCGGGCGTGTTCGGTTCGCCGAAGCTGCTGATGGTGTCGGGAATCGGGCCACCGGGGCTGCTCGAGAGCGTCGGCGTGCTACCGCGACACGCGCTTGCCGGCGTCGGCGCGAACCTGAGCGATCACGTCGGCATTCGCATCGCCGCGCGCACCACGCTCGCGGGCCTGTGCCGGCGCGACCGGTTCCCACCGCTCGCACTCGCGCACTACCTACGCTGGCGCGCGACCGGGCGCGGCAAGTTTGCGGTGCCGGCGGTCGTCGCCTGCGCCTGGGCCGCCGCCGCGGGCAGCACCGAACCCGATCTCGCGCTCGACCTCACGCCCGCCGCGCTGCTGCCGGGCGGCGGGGCGGCAATGCTCGCCGCCGCGCCCGGCCTCACGATCACCGTGCACGGCCGGCGGCCCCGCTCGCGCGGGCGCCTAAGGCCCTCGGGCGCGGGCGTCGACGACTCCCTCAAGGTGGAGCACCTGATGCTGTCCGATCCCGGCGAGATCCGCATGCTCAGCGACGGCATCGGGCTCGCGCGCCGGCTGCTGGCGACGCCGCCGCTGGCCGGGCTCGTCGGCGCGGAGAGCGATCCCGGGAGCGAACGGGCGGGCGATGCCGATCTCGCCGCGGTCATCCGCGAACGCGCGCGGCCGCTCGGGCATGCGGCCGGAACCTGCCGCATGGGCCGAGCCGACGATCCCGATGCCGTGGTCGATGCAAGGCTCAGGGTCCATGGCGTGGAGGGCCTGCGCATCATCGATGCCTCGGTGATGCCGCGCGTGCCGAGCGGAAGTCCGGGCGCGGCGGCTATCATGGTGGCGGCGCGCGCCGCCGAGTTCATCCGCGAGGAAAAATGAAGGTCCGCTACGACTGCTCGAAGTGCCCCGGCTACTGCTGCTCCTACGACCGCATCCCGGTCAGTGACTTCGACATCGCGCGCCTCGCCCGGCATTTCGAGTTGAGCCCCACGGGCGCGCGTGAACGCTTCACCTACCGCCACCACACCAAGGACGTCGATGAGCGCGTGCTGCGCCACCAGCGCGATCACGTGTTCAAGTCGGTGTGCCAGTTCTTCGATCGCGACGAGCGACGCTGCACCGTTTACGCGGCACGGCCGAACGTGTGCCGGCGCTATCCGAGCGGCGCGACCTGCGGTTACTACGAGTTCCTCAAGTTCGAGCGCGAGCAGCAGGGCGACGAGTCGTTCATCCCCTCGGCCTGAAGCCGGCGCGGCGGGCCGCTCAGCCGGTGGCAGGCGGCTTGCGCGCGTAGCCGATCCGATCCAGGCGCTCGAGATAGCGCGACCACTTCGCCTCGAAATCCTCGCCGAGCTCGCGCAGGTACTTCCACGTGTAGAGACCGGTATCGTGGCCGTCGTCGAAGACGAGCCGGATGGCGTAGTGCCCGACCGGCTCGACCCTGAGGACCTGGACGTGCTCCTTGGCGATCTGCAGAACATCCTGCCCGGGGCCGTGCCCCTGCACCTCGGCCGAGGGCGAGTGCGCGCGCAGGTACTCAAGGCTGAGCGCGTGGCGCTTGCCGTCGGCGAAGGTGATCTCGAGAAGTCGCGACGCGCGGCGCAACCGGATCTCGGTCGGCGCGCTGTCGCCAGATGGCGTCAGTTGCGGCATTTACTGGGATTTTGTGGGTTAGCGCGCGACAAGCTACTCGCAGACTCGGCAAAATGGAACGGGTCGGGCCCGGTGTGCCCGGATGAGGCAGAGCCATGACCAGACGCCCGAATGCCCGTTACCCGCTCGTCGCGGTCCTGCTGCTGCTCGCCTGCCAGCCGGTACTGGCGGCGGCCGACGACGAGGAGGAAGAGCAGGAGCCGTGGAACGCGCGCTGGTCGCTCACGGCGGCAACCCAGGTCGACCAGCAGAGCAACCGTGGCGCCGAGGTCGAGATCGGCTACCTGCTGACGTCGACGACGAACCTGCGCTTCGCCGGCAACTCGACCGCCTACTCGCCGACCTTGTCGAACGGCTTCCACTCCAACGGCGTCGCAGCGGGCGTCGGCCACGACTTCAAGCACTTCACGGTGACGGGCGCCATCGGCCGCTGGCAGGACACCGACATCCTGACCGCGACGGAAGGCAAGCTCGACGCAGATTTTCGATTCAAGCCGTGGACGATCGGGCTGCTCGGCCTGTACCGCCGCTCCGGCTTCGAGCCCCTGAACGTCAAGTCGACGATCACGCTCACCGACGGCACCGCGCTGCCCGTCACCGCGGTCTCAAGCTGCACTCTCAGCAACGAGGGTGTCGGCGTGCACGGTGCGTTCGCCGGCGACATCTGGGGCGCGCACGCATCGTTCATGAGCTACCAGTACAAAAATGGCAATTGCAGCTTCGGCAAGACGACCGGGCTCGACGCGCTAAAGCATCCCGCCAAGGACGAGTTCGTGCAGCTGGAAGCCGTCCTCGTCGACCAGCTGTCGACGATCGGTGTCCGGCGCATCGGCCGCGAAAACACCTTGCTGTCCTCGGAATTCGACGGCGGCGCGAGCTGGCGGCGCCAGGACCTCATCGTCAGCCTCGACTTCTCGCACCAGGCCGACTACTTCAGCGGCAGCGCCTCGAACACGATCGCCGCGACTGGCACCGCCGATCTCGGTCACAACTCGGGCGTCGACGTGACGCTCGGGCTCACGCGCGGTAATACCGTGGTGCAGGGCGCGTTCGTGGGCTTCGCGTTCCGCGCCCACTTTTGAGGCGCGCGGCCTACAGGATGTAGCGGGACAGGTCCTCGTCGCGCGCGAGCGGGCCGAGCGTCGCCTCGACGTAGGCGGCATCGACGACGACCGTGCTGCCGCTGCGATCGGAGGCCTCGAAGGACACGCCGTCGAGGAGGCGCTCCATCACCGTGTGCAGGCGGCGCGCGCCGATGTTCTCGGTATTCTCGTTGACCTGGAATGCGACCTCGGCGAGGCGCCTGACGCCCTCGGGCGCGAATTCGACCGTGACACCTTCGGTCGCGAGCAGCGCCTGGTACTGCCGGCACAGGCTCGCATCGGGCTCGGTCAGGATCCTCACGAAGTCCTCGACCTTCAGCGAATCAAGTTCCACCCGGATCGGAAAGCGCCCCTGCAGCTCGGGGATCAGATCCGAGGGTTTGGACATGTGGAACGCGCCGCTCGCGATGAACAGGATGTGGTCGGTCTTGACCATCCCGTACTTGGTGCTGACGGTCGAGCCCTCGACGAGCGGCAAGAGGTCACGCTGCACGCCCTCGCGGGACACGTCGGCACCGTGCGTCTCGCCGCGCCGGGCGATCTTGTCGATCTCGTCGATGAACACGATGCCGTTCTGCTCGGCATTCTCGAGCGCGAGGATCCTGATCTCCTCCTCGTTGACCATCTTCCCCGCTTCCTCGTCGACGAGGTACTTGAGCGCCTCGCGTACCTTCAGCTTGCGGGTGCGCGTACGGCCGCCGCCGATGTTCTGGAACAGGGACTGCAGCTGCTGAGACATCTCCTCCATGCCGGGCGGTGCCATGATCTCGACGCCCTGCGGGCTGGCCTTCAGCTCGATCTCGACCTCGCGCTCGTCGAGCGCGCCCTCGCGCAGCATCTTGCGGAATTTCTGCCGCGAATCCTGTTCGCGCTGCGACTCCTCGCCCTGGGGCCGGTCGAAGCCGGCGGTTCGCGGCCGCGGCAGCAACACGTCGAGGAGGCGCTCCTCGGCCGCGTCCGCGGCGCGGTGGCGTACCTTGTCCTTCTCCGCGGCGCGGGTCACCGTGACCGCGATGTCGATCAGGTCCTTGATGATCGAGTCGACCTCGCGGCCGACGTAGCCGACCTCGGTGAACTTCGATGCCTCGACCTTGATGAACGGCGCGGCCGCGAGCTTCGCGAGACGGCGCGCGATCTCCGTCTTGCCGACGCCCGTGGGGCCGATGAGGATGATGTTGTTGGGCGAGATCTCGTCGCGGATGTCGTCCGGCGCCTGCTGGCGGCGCCACCGATTTCTGAGCGCGATTGCGACGGCCTTCTTCGCGTTCCCCTGCCCTACGATGTAGCGATCGAGCTCACCGACGATCTGTCGTGGGGTGAGGTCGGCCAGCCGTGCTACCGCCTGCTGCGTGCGATTCGATGGCATGTTCAAATGAGGCGAGCGTGCGCGAGCCTGGTGCGTGCCGCACCGGCGCTCTCGCAGTCGCCGCTATAGCTCCAGAATTGTGATGTTCTTATTGGTGTAGATGCAGATGTCGCCGGCGATCTCGAGCGACTGCTGCACTATTTCCCGCGCGGACAAATTCGAGTGCGCGAGCAGCGCGCGCGCGGCCGAGAGGGCGTACGAGCCACCCGAGCCGATCGCCAGAATGCCGTCATCCGGCTCGATG
>JANXZZ010000165.1 GCA_025355245.1 Pseudomonadota bacterium
GCTCGATCCCGCGGCCAAGCCGCAGATCGTGCTCGAGGGCGTCGGCAAGACCTACGGCGAGTTCACCGCGGTCGGCAGCGTCAGCCTCTCGATCCACAAGGGCGAGATGTTCGCGCTGGTCGGCGCGTCGGGCTGCGGCAAGACGACGCTGTTGCGCATGCTCGCCGGGTTCGTGACCCCGACTTCGGGGCGCATCACCATCGACGACGTCGACATGACCAGCGTTCCGCCCTACGAGCGGCCGGTCAACATGATGTTCCAGTCCTACGCGCTCTTTCCGCACATGACGGTCGCCGACAACGTCGGCTACGGCCTGCGGCGCCTCAAACTCGACGGCCCAGCGCGCGAGACGCGCGTCGCCGAGGCCCTCGAGATGGTGCAGCTCGGCGGTCTTGGCAAGCGCAAGCCTCACCAGTTGTCGGGCGGACAGCGCCAGCGCGTGGCGCTCGCGCGCGCGCTCATCCGGCGCCCGAAGGTGCTGCTCCTCGACGAACCCTTGAGCGCGCTCGACAAGAAGCTGCGCGAGAGCACGCAGTTTGAGCTCATGGATCTGCAGTACGAAGTCGGCATTACGTTCATCGTCGTCACCCACGACCAGGACGAGGCGATGTCGCTCGCGAGCCGCATCGCGGTCATGGATCGCGGCTCGGTCGTACAGATGGGGACACCGGCCGAGGTCTACGAGGCGCCGAAGACGCGCTTCGTCGCTGACTTTTTCGGCACCGCGAACCTCCTTGAGGGAACGGTGCTGGCGTGCGAACCCGGCCTCGTGACCGTGCACAGCGCGGAGTGCGGCGGGAGCCTCCTGGTCGATGACGGCGGCACGTTCAGCGTCGGCCAGAGCGTCTGCGTGGCGCTCAGGCCCGAGAAGGTGAGGCTCAGCAAGCTGCCGCCCACCGCGGTGCGCACCAATCACGTGAAGGGTGTTGTCTGGCAGCTCGGCTACCTCGGCAATCGCTCGACGTACCAGGTGAAGACCGCGAGCGGTAAAATCGTCACCGCATTCGCCCAGAACGACCGGCGCACGGTCGAGTGGTCGATCGACTGGAACGACGAGGTCTACCTGAGCTGGGACGCCGACGCCGCGGTGCTGCTGAGTTAAGGAATTTGTAGAGTGGCCGGCGTCGCCGTGCAGCGACGCCGAATCGACGAAAATTCAAGTCTGGGGGATCATGGCCATGGCGATGAAGTACCGAAATCGACCGAGCCCCGAGCTCCTTTTGCTCGCGAGTGCCTGTGCCGGCAGCCTGTTCATCCCGTCGTTGGCGCTCGCGCAGCAGCAGTCCGGCGGGGTGCTCGAGGAGATCGTCGTGACCGCGACGCGGCACGAGGAATCGATCAGCAAGGTTCCCATCAGCGTCACGGCGCTCAGCCAGGAAACGCTGGACCTGAAGGGAATCAAGGACTTTCAGGACATCGTGCGCTTCACACCGGGCGTGACCATCGACAATTCGGGCACCAATGCGATTTCGATTCGCGGCATCTCCTCCTCCGGCGGCGCCGGCACGACCGGCATCTACATCGATGACACGCCGATCCAGATGCGCGCGCTCGGCTTCAATCCGGACGACGCGCTGCCAAAGACCTTCGACCTGGACCGCGTCGAGGTGCTGCGCGGGCCGCAGGGCACGCTGTTCGGCTCGGGGTCCGAGGGCGGAACGGTGCGCTACATCATGACGCAGCCGAGCGTGAGCAAGGAATCCACCTATGCCCGCAGCGAAGTGGCATTCACGCGCGGCGGCGAGCCGAGCTACGAGATCGGTGCCGCGCACGGCGGACCGCTGATCGACGGCGTGCTCGGCTTCCGCGCCAGCGTCTGGTACCGCTACGATGGCGGCTGGATCGATCGGGTGGACCCGACCACCGCTGCGGTCACCGACAAGAACGCGAACCGCGCCAACACGATGGCGGCGCGCCTCGCCTTCCTGATCAAACCCAGCGCGAACGTCGAGATCACGCCGAGCGTGATGTACCAGAACGCGCGCAAGCACGATGAATCGACGATCTGGACCGCCTACTCCGATATCAGCGGCGGCGTATTCAACAATGCTACGCCCGAAAGGCAGCCCGTTCCCGACGAGTACTACCTGCCGTCGATCAAGATCCAGGCTGAGATTGGCAAGACGACGTTCGTCTCGAACACTTCCTATTACCACCGCAACGAACTCACGGCGTATCAGGGCTCGGCATACGACTTCGCGTACTACCAGAGCCAGAGCTGGCTCATTGGACAGTGTGGATCCGCCTCGACGACGCCTGTGCCGCCGTGCTCGTGGTATCCGCTGATCGACGGCACCGGCATCCACCTGCCGCCAGGTTTCGCCGGCTACGCGACGCCGAACACGATCACTAACCAGCAGGCGACGTGGACCGAGGAGCTGCGCCTGCAGTCGAACGATCCGTCGAGCGCCCTCACCTGGACGGTGGGGGCGTTCTGGTCGCTGTCCCGCGAAAGGAGCGTCGAGGAGCTCAAGGACTCGCAGATCATCCCGTTCTGGCAGGCGCTGTTCGGCATCGATCCGCAGACCTATTTCGGCAGTTTCTACAACTGCAACGGCATGGGCACGCCCGGCCAGTCGCTGCCGGACTGTGACATCTACCTCAACGACAACACCGTCCACGATCGGCAGATTGCCGGCTTCGGCGAGATGACGTACTCCTTCACCGACCAGTTCAAGGCCACGCTCGGCGGACGCTTTGCCAAGATGTCGTTCGACCTGTCACATCACGGCGACGGCCTCGAGAACTTCGGTCCGCAGTACGCGAATGGATCGCAATCCGAAAACGCGTTCACGCCAAAGCTCAGCCTGGCGTTGCAGGCCGACCCGAACAATCTGTACTACTTCACCTACGCCAAGGGCTTCCGTCCGGGCGGCGGCAACGCCCCGCTGCCGAGCTACTGCGACGGCCAGGGCGGCCTTGCGCAGACCGGCTACCCGAACGGGGCGCCGCTGCAATTCAAGTCCGACACCACGCAGAGCTTCGAGGTCGGTGCCAAGAACAACATCGGCGGGCGCATGAAGTTCGCGAGCAGCGTCTACTACATCAAGTGGAATGACATCCAGCAAAGCGTCTACGTTCCCTTCAACTGCGGATTGCAGTTCACCGACAACCTCGGCACTGCCGCCGCGAAGGGATTCGACGTCCAGGCGGAGATGGTTCTAGGCGGCGGCTTCTCGCTTGACGCTGCGCTCGGCTACACGAGCGCCCGGTACACGAAATCGACGATCCTGCAGGGCGTCGTCGCCGGCGTACCCACGCAGGCGATTCTTGCGGGGAACGGCGATGCGATCTCGGGCGAGGCGGCGATCGACGGTGGCCCGGGCACGAATCCGCAGTGGACCGTGTCGGTCGGCACGCAGTACAACTTCACTGCCGCGCAACACGATGCCTTCGTGCGCTTCGACTGGGAGTACACGGGCCGCAACAACTGGCTGGCGACCGTGCAGGACCCGCAGACGACGCAGTTCTCGCCGTTCACCTACCCGCTGTCGTCGACCACGTTCGCCTCGCTGCGCGGTGGCCTCAACCTCGGCAACCTGCAGCTGGCGCTGTTCGTCGACAACCTGTTCGATGCACGGACGATCACGAACTACCAGCTCTCGCAGAACGATGCGAACAGTCCGACTGGGAGCGCCTCGGTGCAGCAAAACGCCTACACGTTCCGGCCGCGCACGATCGGAATAACCGCGACCTACCGCAACTAAGACCGGGTACTCCCGGCTGGGCGCGAGCTCAGCCGGGAGTCTTGAGGCCCGCGCAGAAGCGCCGAATGCGTCGCGCCGCCTCCACGAGCGTGGTTTCTTCCGTCGCGTAGCACACACGCACGAACCCTGCCGTCTCGCGACCGAAGACCGCGCCGTCGAGCACCGAGACGCGCTCGGCTTCGTAGAGCCCCGCGACGAACTCGGCCGCTGCGAGCCCCGAGGCGCGTACGTCGAGCAGCATGAACATGCCGGCGTCGGGCAGTAGCGGCTGGGCCGCGGCGAGCCCGTCGAGCGCACCGAAAAACGTGTCGCGGCGCGCCCGGCAGTAGGCGCGCACGTCGGCCTCAGCCTCGTGGCGCATGCCAACGGCGACCAGCGCCGCCTCCTGGATGAACCCCGGCAGGCCGTAGATCATGCATTGCGCGAGCAGGTCCGCGTGCGCGACGAAGTCGGCGGGTCCGATGATCCAGCCACAGCGCCAGCCCGTCATCGCGTGCGTCTTGGAGAGGCTCGACACCGTCAGCACGTGCGTCGGCAGGCGCGCGCCGAGGCTCGGCACGCGACCCTCGGGCGCGGTACCCGAATAGACCTCGTCGGAGACGATCCATAGCGAGTGGCGCTCGGCGAGCGTGGCGAGGCGGTCGACCTCGCGCTCGGTCAGCACCGCACCGCTCGGATTGCTCGGCGTCGCGAGGAATACCGCCCGCGTCCGCGCCGTGATCGCCCTCTCGAAAGCGTCGAGATCGGGATGAAATCCCTGGCTCGCGGGGGCGGCGACCCGCACCATGGTTGCGCCCGAGGCCCTCAGCGTCGCGGGGTAGGTCGCGTACATCGGGTCGAAGGTGATGACCTCATCGCCCGGCGCCGCGACGACCAGCGATGAGACGAAGAGGCCGTTCTGCGCGCCGTTCAGGAAAATAACGTTGTCGGCCGTGACCGGCTGACCGGTGCGCTCGATGTGCGCCGCGGCGATCGCCTCTCTGAGCGGCGCCCGTCCGCCGCTCTCGGTGTAGTGGGTGTCGTGCGCGCGCAGGCGCTCGACGGCCTTCTCGACGACGGCTCGCGGCGTGTCGAGGTCGGGGTCGCCGACGCTGAGCACGATGACGTCCTCGCCCGCCGCGTGCGCGGCGCGCGCACGCCAGTGCAGCGCCCACGGGTCGGAGCCGTCGTGCGCGATCCGCTTGATTAGCGGCGAAAAGCGCGGGCTCACGCAAAATCCGCGGCCGCGATCTCGAGCACCACGATCTGCCGGCGGCTGCCGAAGTCCTTGAGCGCTGCGACCAGCGCGCTCCGCGTCGCGATCTTGCGGTAGGGGTAGCCGTAGGCCTTGGCCACGTATGAGAAATCGGGTGGCTGCACGTCGACGCCCTCGGGCTCGATACCGACCGCGATCATCGACGTCCGGATCTCGCCGTAGCCGTGGTTGTTCCAGATCACGATCGCGCTCCAGGCGTCGACCGCGCCGAGCACCGCGAGCTCGCTCATCGAGAACTGCAGCCCGCCGTCGCCCACCAGGCACACGACCGGCCGCTCGGGCGCGGCAAGGCCCGCGCCCGTGGAGGCCGGCAACGCGTAGCCGAGCGTGCCGTAGCCGGTCGCCGAGTTGAACCAGGATCCCGGCGTGGCGGCATTGAAGCCGAGGTTGCCGCCGTAAACGAGCTGCGTCGAGTCGCCGACCAACACGGCCGCCGGCAGCGTGTCGCGCACGAGGTCGAGGAGCCCGATGTACTCGAGCAGAGCAGGCGAGATCGCGGCGATCGACTTGAGTGCCGCCGTTCGCGTCGCCCCGGCACGCGCGGCACCGTCGGCCCGGCGCGGGGGACCGAGATCGGCGAGCTCGAGGGCGGCGAGGGTTTCGGCGGCATCGCCGAGCAGCCCCACGACCGGCGTTGCGCTGCGATTCAACTGTGCCGCGTCGATGTCGATGCGGATCAGTTGCGGCGGATTTGGAAAGTCGCTCTGCGCGTACATGTCGTAGTCGGTCGGGCCGATCTCGGTGCCGACGGCGAGCACCGCATCGGCAGCGCCGACGAGCGCGCGCACGGGCGTGAGCGAGGGGCTCATCGGTACCGCAAGTGGATGCCCGGACGGCAGCAGCCCGCGGCCGTTGGTCGTCATCACAACCGGTGCATCGAGGCGCTCGGCGAGGCGCTTGAGCTCCGCGGCGGCCCGAATCGCGCCGCCTCCCGCGAGGAGCACGGGGCGCTTGGCCGCACGCAGCCGCGCGGCCGCATCCGCGATCAGCGCCGCCGTTGCACGCGGCGGCGCGGGCGCTGCGCCGGGGAGCGGCAGGCCGGTCGCGTCGGCCGCCAGCACGTCGAGCGGTATCTCTATATAGACGGGGCGCGGGCGCGCGGAGGCGAAGATCGCGAACGCCTGCGCGAGCGCCGCCGGCAGCGCCTCCGGGCTCATCACGGAGAAGCTCGCGCTCGCAACGCCACTCGCGAGCGCATGCTGGTTTGGCAGCTCGTGCAGGAAGCCCCGGCCGCTGCCGCCCTCGCCGCGGCGGTTTTCGCTGGATATCACGAGGATCGGTATGGAGTCGCCGTAGGCCTGGCCCATCGCCGTCGTGATGTTGGTGAGCCCGGGTCCGGTGATCGTGAAGCACACGCCGGGCCGACCCGAGAGGCGCGCGTAGCCGTCGGCCATGAACCCGAGGCCCTGCTCGTGGCGACCGGTCACGTGGCGGATGGGCCCCTTGGCGAGGCCGCGATAGAGCTCGAGGTTGTGTACCCCCGGAATACCGAAGACGTGGCGAACCCCTTGGGCCGCCAGCGCCTCGACCAGGTAAAGACCCAGCTTTTTCATGGACAATCCCCTCTCGCCCAAGTATCCCAGAATCCCGGCATCCCGAACCACCCGCAACGCCGCCGGGCGCGGCTGGCGTAAATATTATGGGCGCGATAATATGATGATCGGCTGCTCCGGAGGGGACCCCCATGAACCATGACGTGATGATCACCTGCGCCGTGACCGGCGACGACACCAAGGTGACGAAAAGCCCGCACTGCGCGGTCACCCCGGCCGAGATCGCCGCCTCCGCCATCGCGGCGGCCGAGGCTGGGGCCGCCATTGTCCACATCCACGTGCGCGAGCCGGAAACCGGCACCTTCAGCATGGAGACCAAGCACTACCGCGAGGTCGTGCGGCTGATCCGCGAGAGCAAGGTCGACGTGATCGTCAACCTGACCTGCGGCATGGGTGGCTACATCGTCATCGGCGACAACGGGCTCAAGGACACGCCGGGACCGGGCAGCGACTTCTGCAGCCAGGAAGACCGGATGCGGCACGTTATCGACCTCTGCCAGGAGGGCAAGTACCGCCCCGACATCTGCACGCTCGACTGCGGCAGCCTCAACTTCGGCGACGGCAACCGCGCCTACGTGTCGACGCCGGGCTACCTGCGCAAGGGTGCGCAGATCTGCAAGGACCTGGGCGTCAAACCCGAGTTCGAGATCTTCGACACCGGCAACCTCTGGTTCGTGAAGCAGATGGTCAAGGAAGGCCTGGTCGAGTCCCCGCCGCTGATCCAGCTGTGCATGGGCATTGCCTGGGGCGTGCCCGCGGACACGGCGCACCTGCTCGCGATGGTGAACACGATGCCGGCGGACGCGGTGTGGAGTTCCTTCGGGATCAGCCGCATGCAGATGCCGTGGGTCGCGAATTCGGTCCTGAACGGCGGCAACGTCCGTGTCGGCCTCGAGGACAACCTGTACCTGTCGAAGGGCGTGTATGCGAGCAACGCGCAGCTCGTGACCAAGGCGCGCGGCATCATCGAGGCGCTGGGCGCCCGCGTGATCTCCCCCGCCGATGTGCGCGCACGCCTGAAGCTGCGCTGAAGAGCGCGAGCATGGCGGGCACGACGGTCTACCGCACGAAGGTCCTGCCGGACTGGGTCGACTACAACGGCCACCTGCGCGACGCCTACTACGTGCTTGCGCTCAGCCTTGCGACGGACGAGCTCATGGACCGCATCGGCCTCGACGCCGCCTATCGCGCCCGCACGGCGTGCACGCTGTTCTCGCTCGAGATGCACCTGCACTGGCTGCACGAGGTGAAGGGCACCGACCTCATCGAGATCGACGCCAACCTGCTCGGCGCCGACAAGAAGCGCCTGCACGTCGGCTACGACGTGCGCGTCGCCGGCCAGAGCGCGGTCGTCGCGACCGGGGAATTCATGTTCCTGCACGTGCAGCAGGGCGAAAAGACCGGCGCCGCCGCGTTTCCTCCCGCCGTCGCAGCGGCGATCGCCGCGCTCGCGGCGCCGCCCGGCAGCCCACCGTGGGCGGGGCCCGGCTCGCGCGCGATGGCGCTCGGGCGCCGCTGACATGGCCGCACAGCCGCTCGCGCGCCTGCTGGCGCCGCGCACCGTCGCTCTGATCGGCGGCGGCGCGTGGACCGATGCGGTCGCGGCCTCCGGCCGCACGATCGGCTACACCGGCGAGACCTGGCGCGTGCACCCGACGCGCGAGTCCGACGCGACGACCCGCTACTACCGCTCGGTCGATGAGCTGCCGGGGGCGCCCGACGCCTCTTTCATCGCGGCACCGAGCAGCGAAGTGCCGGCGATCGCGGCTGCGCTCGCCCGGCGCGGCGCCGGCGGCTTCGTGTGCTTCGCGGCCGGGTTTGACGAGACCGCGACCGACCAGGGACGCGCGCTGACGCGCGCGCTCACCGAGGCCGCGGGCCCGCTGCCGTTCACCGGTCCCAACTGCTACGGCCTCGTCAACTTCTTCGACCGGGTCGCGCTCTGGCCCGACCAGGTCGTGGGCGCGCCGCTCAAGCGTGGCGTCGCGATCCTGACACAGAGCGGCACGATCGCTTTGACCCTGATGTTCAACGAGCGCTCGCTGCCGATCGGCTACGTGATCAGTGTCGGCAACCAGACCCGGCTCGCGGTCGAGGACCTGATCGAGACGCTCATCGACGACGAGCGCGTGACCGCCTTCGGCCTCTACCTCGAGGGCATCAAGGATGCCGGACGCTTTGCGCACGCGGTGGCCCGCGCGCGCGCCGCCGGCAAGCCCGTCGCGCTCGTCAAGGCCGGCCGCACCGCCGCGGCGGTGCAGGCGGCGGCCACTCACACCGGTGCGCTCGCGGGAGCGGACGCCGTGTTCGATGCATTCTGCCGCGACGCCGGCGTCGCGCGCTGCGAGACGCTCGCGACGCTGGTTGAGACCCTGAAGGTGCTGCATTGCGGCGGCCCGCTGCGCGGTCGACGCGTGATGGTGGTCGGCGCTTCGGGCGGCGACATGGCGATGACGTCCGACGTGTCGCGCAACCTCGCGCTCGAGTTCACGCCGGTGCCGGCGGCGACGCGCGATGCGCTGCAGGCCGTGGTGGGTCAGCGCGTGACGATCGCCAATCCCTTCGATTTCCACACCTACATCTGGTTCGACCAGCCGAAGCTCCGCGCCCTGTTCACCACGCTGTTCCGCGCCGACTACGACGCGGTCGCGTTCATGCTCGACTGCCCGCCGGCGGGCAAAGCGGACACCTCCGCCTACGACATGCCGATCGACGAGTTCATCCGCGCATCGCAGGGCAGCCCGACGCGCGCCGCGATGCTCGCGTCGCTCCCGGAGACGTTGAACGAAGCCGCACGCCGGCGCTGCCTCGCCGGCGGCGTCGTGCCGTTCCAGGGACAGCGCGAGGCGCTCGAGGCGCTCGACCTCGCCGCGGCCGGCAGCGCCCCGGGTGCGGCCTATCCCGTCGAACTGCTGCGCCCGCGCCCGGTGTCGGGGACGATCCGCACGCTCGCCGAGGACGAGGGCAAGGCCGCGCTCGCCGCCTTCGGCCTGCCGGTCCCGCGCGCGCGCCTGGTTGCGCCCGCCGAGGCCGCGGCGGCCGCGACCGCGATCGGCTTCCCGGTCGTCATGAAGGCCGTGAGCGCGCACCTTGCCCACAAGTCGGACGTCGGCGGCGTCGTGCTCAACATCCGCTCGGCCGCCGCGGCGACCGAGGCCGCGCAGCGCCTGAGCGCGCTCTCCGCGACGCTGCTCGTCGAGGAGATGGTCGCCGATGGCGTCGTCGAAGTACTGGTCGGCATCACGGTCGATCCGCAGTTCGGGCAGGTGCTCGTGCTCGGCAGCGGCGGCGTGATGACGGAGCTGTGGCACGACAGCACGAGCCTGCTGCCGCCGTTCACGCCGGTACGCATCGAAGCCGCGCTCGGGCGCTTGGTCGCCGCGCGGCTGCTCGTCGGTTACCGCGGCAAGCCCGCGGGCGACGTGCCGGCGCTTGTTGAGGCGATCGGCAGCGTGACGCGGTACGCTCACGCCAGGATCGATTCGCTCGCCGAGCTCGACGTGAACCCGATCATCGTGCGACCGCGCGGCAAGGGCGTCGTCGCGGTCGATGCGCTCATTCGTCTCGTGGAGGATCGCTGACATGTCGGACGGAGTACGGACCCATCGCGACGGCGGCATCTTCGAGGTGACCCTCGACCGCCCGAAGGCCAACGCGATCGACCTCGCGATGAGCCGGCGGCTGAACGCCGTCTGGACGGAGTTTTCGGCCGATCCTGCGCTTCGCGTCGCGATCGTGACCGGCGCGGGCGAGAAGTTCTTTTCGCCCGGCTGGGACCTCAAGAACGCGGCCACGGGCGAGGCGACGGACTCCGACTGGGGCGTCGGCGGCTTCGGCGGCCTCAACCACCCGCGGAACCTCGACAAACCGCTCATCGCGGCGGTCAACGGCATCGCCTGCGGCGGCGGCTTCGAGCTCGTGCTCGGCTGCGATCTGATCGTCATGGAAGAACAGGCGCGTTTCGCGCTGCCGGAGATCAACGTCGGCGTCGTGCCCGATGCCGCCAGCATCAAGCTGCGCCGGCGCATCCCCTACCACATCGCGGTCGAGCTGCTGATGACCGGTCGCTGGATGGACGCGGCGGAGGCCAAGCACTGGGGCCTGTGCAACTACCTGGTCGCGAAGGGCGGGGCCATGGCCAAGGCGCGCGAGGTCGCGAGGCAACTCGCCGACGGCCCGCCGCTGCTGTACCCGGCCCTGAAGCAGCTGTTGCGCCACACCGAGGTCGTCGCCGAGCATCCCGCGTTCGAGCTGCACGATTCGCTCGCGGCCGTGCAGGCGGTGGCGCGTTCGGAGGACCTCATCGAGGGCGCGCGCGCGTTTGCCGAGAAGCGCAAACCCGCGTGGAAAGGCCGCTGAGGTGCCCGATCGTTTCAATCGCGCGATCCTGCGCCGCCCAGGCCCCACGTTCGCCGCGGGGCTGACCGCCAGCGGCGGTGGCTCGCCCGACCTGAAGCGCGCCCTCGTGCAGCACGCCGCCTACGAGCGCGCACTCGAGGGCTGCGGCCTGGTTCTCACGGTGCTGCCGGCTGACGAGCGCTTCCCGGACGGAACCTTCGTCGAGGACACCGCGGTATTGACGCCGCGCGCGGCGATCGTGACGCGGCCGGGGGCCCCGAGTCGACTCGGCGAGGCGGACTCCATCGAGCGCACGCTCGACGGCTTCTACACGACGGTGCTCAAGCTCGTGGCGCCAGCAACCGTCGACGGCGGTGACGTGTGCCAGTGCGAGGACCATTTCCTGATCGGCGTCTCGGAGCGCACCAGCGTCGCCGGCGCCAAGGAGCTCGCGGGAATCCTGGGCGATCTCGGTTACCGCGCGACCCTGATCGACATCCGCACCTCGAAGTCCTTGCTGCACCTCAAAACGGGCCTCAGCTACTTGGGCGAGGGGCGCCTGGTCGTCGCGGGCGACCTGCCCGAGGGCGCGGATCTCGGGCCCCTCGAACGCGTCGGGGTCGATCCGGGTGAGGGCTACGCCGCGAACTGCATCCGCGTGAACGACCGCGTGCTGGTCGCGGCGGGCTTCCCGCGCTTTGCGGAGCGGCTCCAGGGTCTCGGCTACGACCCGCTGCCGCTCGAGATGTCGGAGTTCCGCAAGATGGACGGCGGCCTCAGCTGCCTGTCGCTGCGCTTCTGAGGCATATGGCGGGGCACGCCCCTCAGTTCGTCCGTGTGCGCGCGAGCATCGCCTCGTCGAGCGCGTAGCCGAGTCCGGGCGCATCGCCAAGCTCGATCCAGCCGTCCGCACTCACGCGCAGCGGCTCGGCCATCATGAAGTCGCGCCGATCGACGCTCCACTCCGGCGGATCGTAGGGATATTCGATGAACGGCGCGTCGCAGAGCCCTG
Source organism: Pseudomonadota bacterium (assembly GCA_025355245.1). Classification (GTDB taxonomy): domain Bacteria; phylum Pseudomonadota; class Gammaproteobacteria; order Steroidobacterales; family Steroidobacteraceae; genus CAIKZZ01. Next base: position 11,866 of record JANXZZ010000165.1, read on the forward strand.
CCGTCAGGTGCGCATTCGCGGTGACGCCCATGCCATTGGTCCAGGTGTGTGGCGTGAACGTCAGGTTGTGCTCCTGCGCCATGACCGCCACGCGCCGTAGGCCCGTGATGCCGCCGACCAGTGCCGCGTCCGGCTGCAGCACGTCGAGGCAGCGGTCGGCGATCAGGTCGCGGAATTCCTGCAGTTCGCGGGTCATCTCCCCCCCCGCGATGCGAACGTCGGTTGCGTCGCGCAGCGCCCGCATCCCTGGGCGATCGGCACGGTGCAAGGGCTCCTCCATCCAGTAGATGCCGAGCCGCTCGAGCTCGCGGGCGACGGTGAGCGCGTCCTTGTACGTCCACGGCGCCTCGGTGTCCCACGGCAGCCGCCAGCCCTGGTTGCAGTCGACCATGAGCTCGAGGCGATTGCCGACGCGCGCGCGCACCGCCTCGAGGGCACGAATGTCGTCGCGCCAGTGGCCGCGATGGAAGCGCAGCTTGAGCGCGGGAAATCCCTGCTCGAGCATGCGCTCGGCGCAGTCGGCGAGCGCCGCGGGATCCCTGAGCGTGCCGCTCGAGGCGTAGGCGCGCACGCGGCTCGCGAGGCCGCCGAGCAGTTTCCAGCAGGGTTGCGCGGTGATCTTCCCGGCCAGGTCCCAGAGTGCGAGGTCGAGCGGCCAGCAGCGTCCGTAGTGGAAGTCGATGTGCGAGAGCACCCGGTAGTGCCGCTCGAGCAGCATCGGGTCCTGGCCGAGGAACAGGTGCTCGTGGCCCGCAAATCCCAGCATCAGGTCGCCGGAGCCGACGCCGACGAGGCCGCTGTCGGTGGTGACCCGGACGATCGTCGCGTCGAAATGCACGCGCGGCTTGGTATCCCAGCTCGCGTGGAAGGGCGTCACGAGCTTGAGCCGGTGCTGCGTCACGTCGATCGCGCTGATGCGATGCTCGCAGGCTTTCTCCGTCGTCGGCTTGGGTCGGGCGCTCATGGGTCTAATGCTCCGTCAACACGGCGGTCGCGAACCGCAGCAGATCCGCGTCGCCGACCGTTCGCCGGTTCGAAAGGCGCATCGCCGCGTTCTCCGGGCGCGCCATCTGCGCCGCGAGCGCCGTGGGCGTCACCTGGTCGTGCCCTTCCCCGGCGAGCGACACCTTGACGCCGGACTCGCGGAGCAATCGCTCGAAGGCCATCGGCAGGCGCCGGGCATCGCCCGGCTCGCCCATCGCGATCGCCGCTGCGGCGAAGCGACCGTCGGGATCTTCCGCGGCGTTCCAGGCCAGCGTCGCGCGCAGCGCAATCCCCACCGCCCGCCCGTGGTGCACGGGGCGCAGCGAGGCGAGCGCGTGTCCGATGTTGTGGGCGATCGCCGTGCCGCAGTTGTCGATGCCGATGCCGGCGAGGGTCGCCGCCCACTGCAGGCCCGCGCGGGCGAGGAGATCGCCCGGCTGCTCAACCGCGCGACGCAGGTGCTTGACCACCAGCGCGATCGCGCGGTGGCAGTAGAGGTCGTTCGCCTCGTTGGCGTTTGCGTTGGTGGAGGCCTCGATCGCGTGCACGAGCGCATCGATGCCGGTCGCCGCCGTCAGGGCGGCCGGGAGTCCGGTCGTGAGCGTCGGGTCGAGCAGGATGAGCGCGGGCTTGAGCTCATCGCCCCACAACCACACCTTGGCGCCGTCGGCGGCCGCGAGCACCGCGGTGCGCGTCGACTCCGAGCCGGTACCGGAAGTCGTGGGTACGCAAACGCAGACGAGGCGGCTCGCCGGGAAGGGATTTGCACAGAGACCGTAGTGGCTCGCGCTCGCGTCGCCCGCCGCAATCGCCGCGATGGCCTTGCCGACATCCATCGCCGAACCGCCGCCGAGGGCGACGACCGCGACCACGCGCTCGTGGCGTGCGCGGGCCACGGCGGCATCGACCTGCGCCATGGTCGGGTCACTCTTGAGGTCGGAGAACTCGACGATCCCGAATCCCGCGCGGCCGAGCGCAGCGCTGGCGATGTCGATCGCCCCGAACGCGCGCAGGCCCGGATCCGCAACCAGGAGCACGGCGCTCCCCGCCGGCACGCGTCCGCCGAGCGCCTCGCCGAGGTTCTCGAGGCAGCCCGGCCCCTGCCCAATCTCGGGAACGCGCGCCAGCTGAATCGTGGTCATTCGAACCCCTTGAGTGGACCCGGGTGCGGTGCGCCGGCAAGCCCGTCGAGCGGGCGGCGATGCCGCTGCCCGGATGCTCGCGGCACCGGCGCCGGTGAGCAGACTTTCACAGTTGGCGCGGCCGTAGAAGCCGAGAAATTGGATCGGGGCCCCGGAAAAAGGCATTGGCCGGCGACGCCGCATTGGGCCACGCTCAACACCCTGGAATCGCGCGAATGGTGCGCCGCGGCGGCGCTGCGCGCGACGTAGAATGTCCGCCGGCCCGCCCCATCGGCGCGCTGCGGGAGAGGGTCATGGACAAGGTGCGAATCGACCGACGCTGGCTGCCACTCAATGCCCTCAGGGCATTCGAGGCGGTCGCCAAGCACGGCAGTTTCACGGGCGCGGCGAATGCGCTCCTGATTTCGCAGAGCGCGCTGTCGCGCCACGTGATTTCCCTCGAGAAGCTGATTGGCGTGCAGCTCTTCGAGCGACGCCCCCATGCGCTCGTGCTGACGAAGGCAGGACAGCATCTGCTGCCCGCGGTCGCCAAGTCCTTCGACCGCCTCGAGTACTCGCTCGACGAGATCAAGAGCTCGGCTGCGCCGACGTTGAGGACGCTGCGCGTGCAGATGCCGCCGAGCTTCGCCGTGCACCTCGCGGTACCGATTTTGCGCGACTTCCGTCGTGCGAATCGCGAGGTGGAGATCGATCTCGTCAGTCCCTACGGCGTCGGCCCGCCGCCGAGCGACGTCGACGTCGCGGTCGTCTACGCGAAGCCGACCGTCACGGGTTCGGTGAGCGACCTCTTGTGGCCGGTGCGGCTCGGGATCCTCTGCCACCCGGATCTCGCTGCGCGCCACGCCGGCAAGGATCTCGCGACCTTCATGCGCGACAACGAACTCATCCACGTGCGCATCGCGGACCTGCCGCGCCACTACGTGTGGGCTCAGTTCGTGCGCCAGGCGAACCTGGGGGCGGTCGCCTACGAGCGCGGTCTCGTGTTCGACACCGCGCTCCTCGCCGTGCAGTACGCGCTGAGCGGCGAGGGACTCGCGCTCGTCGATCTCAACCTGTTCCGCGACGACATCGAAGCCGGCCGCCTGGTGCGCCCCTTCTCCGAGACGCTCGACGATGGCTTCGGCTACTACCTGATCACGGACCCGGAGGCGCTGAGCGACACTGCCATCGCGCTGTTCCGTTCGTGGCTGATCGAGCACTTCGGGCAGCGCAAGAACGGCGACGAGGCACGCATGCGCCTCGCAGTCTCGAATGAATGAGCGTGACGGCGCCGATCGGCGCCGACGCAGCCCGCGCCGATCCCGGCGTCGGACGACCCTGGAGCAGTAACTGGATGAAAGAACGCGACGAGCAGGCCGGCCGGCGCACGCGCCGCCGACCGACGGCGGGCGAGGCGAGCCACGCGATCCACGACCGCACCGGCGCCTACCGCCACCTGCGCAATCCCTTCGAGCCGATGAAGGTGTTCTCGGACGACGAGGTCGCGGCGATCCACAACGCCGCGCTCACGATCCTCGAGACGCAGGGCATGCGCGTGCTGCACGCGGAAGCCAGGCGTGTGTATGCGCGGGGCGGCGCCACGGTCGATGAATCGACGCAGATGGTGCGACTCGACCGCGGCCTCGTCACGGCCTCGATCGCGACCACGCCGAAGGAGCTCACGCTGCACGCCAAGGACCCGGCACGCAGCATGTCGCTCTCGGATCGCCACGTGGTGTTCTGTCCGACCTCCGGGCCGCCGAACATCATGGACACCAAGCGCGGCCGCCGCGCCGGTACCTTCGAGGACTTCTGCAACATCCTCAAGCTCACGCAGAGCTTCGAGGTACTTCACCTGCTCGGCGGCTCGGTCGAGCCGCAGGACGTGCCGGTCGAGATCCGCCATCTCGAGACGACGCGGGCGATGCTGACGCTGACCGACAAGATCCCCCTCATCTACGCGCGCGGGCCGGGGCAGAACGCCGACAACTTCGAGCTGATCCGCATCGCCTACGGATTGAGCAGGGAGGAGTTCCGCTCGCGGGCCTACACCTGCACGGTCATCAACACGAACTCGCCGCTGCAGCTCGACATCCCAATGGCGGGCGGCATCCTCGACTACGCCGCCGAGGGCCAGCCGCTCATCATCACGCCGTTCACGCTCGCGGGCGCGATGGCGCCGGTGACGATCGCGGGGGCCCTCACCCTCGCGCACGCCGAGGCCCTGGCCGGCATCACGCTCGCGCAGATCGTGCGCGCGGGCGCGCCCATCATCTACGGCAGCTTCACCTCCAACGTCGACATGAAGTCGGGGTCCCCCGCGTTCGGCACGCCCGAATACGTGAAGTCCTCGTTCGGCGCCGGGCAGCTCGCGCGTTTTCTCGGGGTGCCGTGGCGCTCCTCGAACGCGACCGCGTCAAACACGCCCGATGCGCAGGCCGCCTACGAATCGCAGATGAGCCTGTGGGGCGCACTGTTCGGCGGTTGCAACTTCATCCTGCACGCGGCGGGCTGGCTCGAGAGCGGGCTCACGACCTCCTACGAGAAGTTCATCCTCGACGTCGAGATGCTGCAGATGTTCGCCGAGACCTTCCAGCCGGTCGGCGCGACGACGGCGGACCTTGCGCTCGATGCGGTGGCCGAGGTCGGTCCGAGCGGGCACTTCTTCGGCTGCGCGCACACGATGGAACGGTATCGCACCGCGTTCTACGCGCCGCTCGTGTCCGACTGGAGCAACTACGGCCAGTGGAGCGAGGCCGGTGGCCGCACCGCGACCGAACGGGCAACGCAGATCTGGCAGGACACGCTGGCGCGCTACGTACCGCCGGCGCGCGACCCTGCCGTCGTCGAGGCGATCGATGCCTTCGTCGCGCGCCGCACGGCCGAGGGCGGCGCGCCGCCGGTGAGCTGAAATCTGCTCGATCCGACGGCTGACGGCACGGCGCGGTGCGGCCGGGCCATTCAAAATCCAGGCACAGAGACGGGGACGGGTATGCGGAATCACGTGCAGGTAGCGGTCATCGGCGGCGGCGTCGTCGGCGCGAGCGTGCTCTATCACCTCACCAAGGCCGGCTGGAAGGACGTGCTCCTGATCGAGCGCGCGGAACTCACCTCGGGCTCCACCTGGCACGCGGCGGGCGGCATGCACACGGTGAACGGCGACCCGAACGTCGCCAAGCTGCAGCAGTACACGATCAACCTGTACAAGGAACTCGAGGCGATCTCCGGGCAGTCCTGCGGCATGCACATCACCGGTGGCATCCTCTTGGCCGGCACGCCCGAACGGCTCGACTGGCTCAAGATGGCCAAGGCGCGCGGCCGCTACCTCGGCATGGACCTCGAGATCCTCTCGCCCGCGGAGGCGAAGAAGATCTACCCGCTCATGGACGAGAAGCACTTCGTGGGCGCCATGTACGATGCGATCGAGGGCCACGTCGACCCCTACGGCGTGACTCACGCCTACGCGAAGGCCGCACAGATCGGCGGCGCCGAGATCGTGCGCCAGACGCGGGTCACCGACCTTAGACAGCGCACCGACGGCAGCTGGGACGTGATCACCGAGCGCGGCAACGTGCACGCCGAGCACGTCGTCAACGCGGGCGGCCTCTGGGCACGCGAGGTCGGGCGCTTCGTCGGGCTCGAGCTGCCGATCCTCGCGATGGAACACCAGTACCTAATTACCGAGGACCTGCCCGAGTTCAAGGGCCAGAAGGAACAGATCCACTGCATCGATTTCGAGGGCGAGATCTACCAGCGCCAGGAACGCGGCGGCATGCTGATCGGCACCTACGAGCGCGCGGGCGTACCCTGGTCGCCGCGCACCACGCCGTGGGACTTCGGCCAGGACCTGCTGCCGAACGACCTCGAGCGCATCGCGCCGAGCCTGGAGGTCGGCTTCGAGCACTTTCCGCGCCTCGCGAGCGCCGGCATCAAGAAGATCGTCAACGGGCCGTTCACCTGTGCGCCGGACGGCAATCCGCTGGTCGGACCGGTGCGCGGTCTCACCAACTTCTGGGTCGCGTGCGGCGTGATGGCCGGGTTCAGCCAGGGCGGCGGCGTCGGCCTCTCGCTGGCGCAATGGATGATCCACGGCGAGCCGGGCGCCGACATCTACGGCATGGACGTCGCGCGCTACGGCGCATTCGCCTCGAACCGAGGCTATCTCAAGGCGATGACGGCGCAGTTCTACAAGCGCCGCTTCGTGCTGACCTATCCGAACGAGCAGCTGCCGGCGGGCCGGCCGCTGCGCCGCGCCCCCGCCTATGACGCGATGACCGAAGCCGGGGCGCGCTGGGGCGTCAGCTGGGGCCTCGAGGTGCCGCTCTATTTCGCGCCCGAGGGCTTCGTCGAGACGCCGACGCAGCGCCGCTCCAACGCGCATGACATCGTCGGTGCCGAGTGCCTGGCGACGCGTGCCGGGATCGGCCTCCTCGACACCTCGGCCTTCTCGCGCTACGCGGTGACCGGTCCCGACGCGCACGCCTTCCTCGACCGGCTGCTCGCCTGCCGCATCCCGCCGCGCGGCCGGGCGCGCCTCGCGCCGATGCTGAGCCCGTCGGGCCGGCTGATGGGCGACCTCACGCTCCTCAACTGGGACGACGAGACATTCTGGATCATGGGCTCCTACTACCTGCGCCGGTGGCATATGCGCTGGTTCCAGGCGCAGCTGCCGCCGCGCGGCGTCGCGCTCCGCGACATCTCGGACGCGACGGTCGGGTTCAGCATCGCAGGGCCGGGCTCGCGCGAGCTGCTGCAGCGCCTGACGCCGGCCGACGTCTCCAACGCGGCGTTCCCCTTCCTCGCCTGCCGCGCGGTCGATGTCGGCCTCCTCCAGGCCAAGCTCGGGCGGCTCTCGGTCGCCGGCGAGCTCGGCTACGAGATCAACGTGCCGGCGGCCGAGCATCTGACGCTTTACCACGCGCTGCTCGAGGCCGGGCGCGATCTTGGCCTCGTGCAGATCGGCTACAACGCGCTCCTCAGCCTCCGCCTCGAGAAGAGCTTCGGCATCTGGTCGCGCGAATTCACCTGGGCCTATACGCCTGGGATGAGCGGCCTCGACCGCTTCGTCGCCTTCGACAAGGGCGACTTCATCGGCCGCGACGCGGCGCTCGCCGAGCGCGACGGCGGCACGGCACCGCGCCGGCTGGTCACCCTCGCGGTCGACGCCGCCGACGCCGATGCCTCGGGCTTCGAGCCGGTCTGGCAGGGCGCGCGGCGCGTCGGCTTCGTCACCTCGGGCGGCTATGGCCATTGCCTCGGCAAGAGCCTCGCCTTGGCCTATCTCGACAAGGCCGTCGTCGCCGAGGGCGCGCGCTTCGACGTCCATATCGTCGGCGAGAAGCGCTCTTGCGCGGTCATCGCGCCCTCGCCTTTCGATCCCACGGGTGCTCGATTGCGCGGGTGATCCTTCGACTCGGGCCTGCGGCCCGGCGCAGGATGAGGGTAAATGTGAGTAATACATTGATATAAATCAATAATGACCCTCATCCTGAGCGCGTTGCGAAGCAACGCAGTCGAAGGATCGGGGCCAAGACTCGAGCATAGGGAATTCTTTCACCCGCTCAGAGGAGGAGATCGCAATGGTCGAGGTCGTCGGGAACCCACGCAAGACCGCCTATTTGAACTCGGTCGCCGCCGGGCGTCCGCTGCCAAACCCGGTCGCTCCGGATGTCGAGCCGAGGGCCCGTCGCTACCGGCTGGCCCGCCTGCGTGAGCAGATCGCGAAGCACGACGTCGCCGGCATCCTGCTCTACGACCCGCTCAACATCCGCTACGCCACTGGCAGCTCGAACCAGCAGATCTGGACCATGCACAATGCCGGGCGCTACTGCCTCGTCATGACCGGCGGGCCGGTCATCATGTTCGAGTTCATGGGCTGCGAGCATCTCCTGGAGGGGCTCGACACGATCGACGAGATTCGCCCGGCGACGATCTGGTTCTACCTCTGCTCGGGACCGCGGACCGAAGAGCGCGCCGTGGCGTGGGCCGGCGAGATCGCCTCGCTGGTCAAGCAGTTCGGCGGCGGCAACACGCGTCTTGCGATCGACAAATGCGAGCCGCTGGGCGCCCACCTGCTGGGCGGGCT
>JANXZZ010000180.1 GCA_025355245.1 Pseudomonadota bacterium
CGGCGAGCGAGGCGGCGATCACATCGATCTGATGGGCGAGCTGAGTGCGGAAGTTACTCGCGAAACCCTGAACCGCCGTGGCGCTGGCGCCGGAGCTCACGAGCGCGGCGCTCGCGCTGTTGATTGCGCCCTCGATCTGCTTGAGGAGCGCATCGGGGCCGCCGTCCGCGGTGCCAGCGCTGCCGAGTGCGGCGGCGATCGCCTGGGCGAGATCCGCCGGGCTCGGGGTCGCGGACGAGCTGCTGGACGGGGACGTCGCGCCGCCGACCGCCGCTGTGCCGCCGGTCGACGTGCCGGTCGACGTGCCGGTCGTGGTCGAGCCGCTGGCGCTCGCCGCCGGCAGCACCGCGAGGATTGCCCGCGCGAACGCGGCGAAGGCCTGGTCCTGTGCGGAGCTTGCGTCGGACAGGGTCGGCGACACCGGCGTCGGGCCCGCGACCGGAGACAAGGACCCGTCCGAGGTCCGAACGCGCGTATGCAGCGCCAATGAAACAAAAATGGACGGCGTGCCGCCCACAGTCGAAACCGTGCTCATCCTCGTCTCCCTAAGCCTGGCCGCTGTGCGGCGCATCCTTGGCCGGAGTGTCGGCAGGCACTCGGAAAGCTTGAGTCCGGTCCGAAAAATTATCCGGCGCGGCGTCCGCCGAGCCCGAGTCCCACCTGCCGCAGCTCGGCGAGTTCGTCCCTGACGCGGGCCGCGGCCTCGAACTCGAGGTTGCGCGCGAGCTTCAGCATCTCGCCCTCGAGCTTCTTGATGCGCTTCACGACCTGCTCGGGCGACAAGCTCGCGAGCACGCCGCCGTCGATGAGGCGGCCGCGCTCTTCCGTCGAGCGCGCGCCCTCCATGACGTCCTGCACCGCCTTCTTGATGCCGATCGGCGTGATGCCGTGCGCCTCGTTGTAGGCGATCTGCCGGGTGCGGCGCCGGCCGGTTTCGTCCATCGCGCGTTGCATCGAGCCCGTGATCGCATCCGCGTACAGGATCGCGCGGCCGTTCACGTTGCGCGCGGCGCGCCCGATTGTCTGCACCAGCGAGCCCTCCGAGCGCAGGAACCCTTCCTTGTCGGCATCGAGTATCGCGACCAGCGACACCTCCGGCAGATCGAGCCCCTCGCGCAGCAGGTTGATGCCGACCAGCACATCGAACTTGCCGAGCCTGAGGTCCCGCAGGATCTCGACCCGCTCAACGGTCTCGATGTCGGAGTGCAGGTAGCGCACCTTCACGCCGTGCTCGTGCAGGTAGTCGGTCAGGTCCTCGGACATGCGCTTCGTCAGCGTCGTGATCAGCACGCGCTCGCCGCGCGCGACCACGGTTTGGATCTCGGAGAGGACGTCATCCACCTGGGTGCGGACCGGGCGCACGTCGACGACGGGGTCGATGAGGCCGGTCGGCCGCACGACCTGCTCGACGACCGCGCCCGGGGAGTTCTTGAACTCGTACGGCCCCGGTGTCGCCGACACGAAGATCATCTGCGGGGCCAAGTGCTCCCACTCATCGAAGCGCAGCGGGCGGTTGTCGAGCGCGGACGGCAGCCGGAACCCGTACTCGACCAGCGTTTCCTTACGCGAGCGGTCGCCCTTGTACATGGCGCCGAGCTGCGGGATCGTCACGTGGCTCTCGTCGACGATCAGCAGCGCGCCGTCCGGCAGGTAGTCGAACAGGCACGGCGGCGGCTCGCCGGGCGCGCGCCCGGACAGGTAGCGCGAGTAGTTCTCGATGCCGGCGCAGTAGCCGACCTCGTTCATCATCTCGAGGTCGAACATCGTGCGCTGCTCGAGGCGCTGCGCCTCGACGAGCTTCGAGTCCGCCCGCAACACCGCGAGGCGCTCGCGCAGCTCGTCCTTGATGAAATCGAGCGCCCCGACCAGGCGCTCCTTCGGCGTCACGTAGTGACTCGAGGGGAACACCGTCGTGCGCGGCACCGTGCGCAGCACCTCGCCCGTCAGCGGGTCGAAGTAGCGCAGCGATTCGATCTCATCATCGAAGAGCTGCACCCGCACCGCCTCGCGCTCGGACTCCGCCGGGAAGATGTCGACCACGTCGCCGCGCACGCGATAGGTGCCCTGCGAGAGGTCGATGTCGTTGCGGGTGTATTGCATGTCGGTGAGGCGGTGCAGGAGCTTGCGCTGGTCCATCGGCTCGCCGCGCACGAGGTGCAGCACCATCGACAGGTAGGCGGCCGGGTCACCGAGTCCGTAGATCGCCGACACCGTCGCCACGATGATCGAGTCGCGGCGCTCGAGCAGCGCCTTGGTCGCCGACAGGCGCATCTGCTCGATGTGCTCGTTGATCGAGGCGTCCTTCTCGATGTAGGTGTCGGACGAGGGCACGTAGGCCTCGGGCTGGTAGTAGTCGTAGTAGGAAACGAAGTACTCGACCGCGTTACCCGGGAAGAACTCCTTGAACTCGCCGTAGAGCTGCGCGGCAAGAGTCTTGTTGTGCGCGAGCACGATGGTCGGGCGCTGGATGCGCTCGATCACGCTCGCGATCGTGTAGGTCTTGCCCGAGCCCGTCACGCCGAGCAGCGTCTGGAAGCGCAGGCCCGCGGCGAGGTTCTCGAGGAGCTTCTCGATCGCCTGCGGCTGGTCACCCGCGGGGGAGTATTCCGCGGACAGTCGAAACGCACGCGCGTCGCGATCGGGCAGGCCGGCTTTGGCGGAACTCATGCGCATTGAACCCGGTAGCAATTTACTGGAGAATTCGCCGTCTTTTGCACTGCAACGGAACCCCTGTGACCCTCGCCGTCTCGAAGCGCGTCCGCCGCATCAAGCCCTCCCCGACCCTGGCCGTGACCGCGCGGGCGGCGAAGCTCAAGGCCGAAGGCAAGGACGTCATCGGTCTCGGCGCCGGCGAGCCCGATTTCGACACGCCGGGGCACATCGCCGATGCCGGCATGAAGGCGATCACCAGCGGCTTCACCCGCTACACGAACGTAGACGGGATCCCGGAGCTCAAGGACGCCATTATCGCCAAGTTCCGGCGCGACAACGGCCTCACCTACAACCGCTCCCAAGTATTGGTCTCGGCGGGGGCCAAGCACACGATTTTCAACCTCGTCCTCGCCCTCCTCGACCCGGGTGACGAGGTCATCATCCCGGCACCCTATTGGGTGTCCTACCCCGACATGGTGCTGCTGGCCGACGGGGCCCCGGTCATCGTCGCGGCGGGCCCCGCGCAGGGCTACAAGATCACGCCCGCCCAGCTCGAAGCCGCGATCACGTCGAAGACGCGCCTCGTGATCCTCAACAGCCCCTCGAACCCGACGGGCGCGGCCTACACCCGCGCCGAGCTGGTGGGTCTTGGCGCGGTCCTGTCGCGCCACCCCGGCATCGTGATCGGCACGGACGACATGTACGAGCACATTTGGTGGGGGCCGGAGCCGTTCTGCAGCCTCGTGACCGCCTGCCCCGACCTCTACGACCGCACCGTCACGATCAACGGGGTCTCGAAGAGCTACGCGATGACGGGCTGGCGCATCGGCTACTGCGGCGGTCCCCAGGAGCTCGTCCAGGCCATGGGCACGATCCAGGGGCAGTCGACCTCGAACCCGACCTCGATCAGCCAGCGGGCGGCGACCGCTGCGTTGAATGGCGCCCAGGGCTGCGTCGCCGACATGAACCGGGCGTTCAAGGAGCGGCACGACTTCATCGTCAGCGGCCTCAATACGCTCAAGGGCGTGTCGTGCCTGCCGGGCTTCGGGACGTTTTACGCGTTCGCCAACGTCGAGAGAGCAATGGCGAACCTCGGGCTCGCCGATGACGATGCCTTCGCCGAGCGCCTGATCACCGAGTCCCTCGTGGCGGTGGTCCCGGGCTCGGGGTTCGGAGCGCCGGGGCACGTGCGCCTTTCCTTCGCCTGCTCCATGCAGACGCTCGAGACCGCGCTCGAGCGCATGAGGCAGCTCACCGGCTGAGGCCCGAATCGGCGGTTTTTCCAGTAAATCCGGCCGGTTGCCTTGACTTCGGGGGGGTCGCTCTGGACAATGCGCGGCCTTCCGCCGATCACTTTTTGTCGACCGTTCCCCGGTAGCTCAGTCGGTAGAGCAAGCGACTGTTAATCGCTGGGTCGTAGGTTCGAGTCCTACCCGGGGAGCCAATTCATCGCGATCCGTTGCCCGGACCCGGGCCCGACGCCGGTTCGCCGCGCCAAGCGCGCTACTTCCCCGCCCCGATACGACTCGACGCACCCCG